>JAZKEV010000405.1:0-15370 GCA_040386765.1 Verrucomicrobiota bacterium
ACCGGCCCGGGCCCGATCCCGCCGTGCACGAACCCGGCCCCGACCTTCACCCCGCGGAAACCGAGCGAGAAGTAGTGGTCGATTTTACGCGCGAGTTTTTCCTTCGGATAATTGCTCGGGCCGCCGGTGGCGTAGCAGGGGAGCCGGGCGTGCTGGCTGCCGCCGAGGAGCGCGTGCACGGGCTGACCGAGGAGCTTGCCCTTGAGATCCCAGAGCGCGGCCTCGATGCCATTGAGGACGATCGCGCCGAGGCCCACGCGGCACCAGAAATTACCGCAGTGATACATGCGGCGCCAGAGCTCGGGAATGTCGTCGACGGTCTGGCCGATAAGGATCGGTTTGAAGAACTCGACGATCGCCGGGACGGCCTCCGGACAAAAGTAACCGGCGTACGTCTCGCCGATGCCAATCGTGCCGCTCGTGGTGAACACTTCGATGAAGGCCGCGCTGCGGAGCTTGCGGGCCTCGCGGAGAAACGGGTCGTTGGTGCACGGTCCGGTGAGGAGCGTGGTGCGGACATCGGTGATGGTGGTCATGGTTTGAGGCGCTCCAGCGGCCAGGCGAGCACGGTGGGCGAGCGAACGGAGGCTCGGACCTCGCCGCTGATGACGACGGCGCGATTTTCCCAAACGGTGCATGGTGCCGCGATCATCGGCGCGGGGCCGGGATCGCCGGGGGCGTCGCGATCGGGCACGGCGGCGTGAGGCAGAACGGGGCCGTTTTCCCATGCGTTGCGCGTGATGGAATAGAGCAGCGTCTGCTGGCTGAACCCGGGGTGGTCGCGTTGCGCGCCGGGGAAAACCTCGGCGTAGCCGCCGATAACGAAGAGTTTGCCGTCGACGACGGGGCACGGCGACGCCGGTCCGACGCGCGGCCCGGGGAGGTCGGCGAGGCGCTCCCAGCGCTCTGCGCCCGGAGCGAGGCGGAAGGCACGCGCGGAGGGGGTGGCCTTGCCCTCGGGCGCGGGCGTGAAGCCGATGCCGCCGAGGAAGTAAACGTGCTTTCCATCCGAGGCGCCGGCGGCGACGAAGACGCCCGGTGCGGGGAGGTCGGGCTCGCGGCGCCAAGCGTGTACTTTAGTATTGGATACGTCGGAAAGATCGAGCGACCAGGTTTCCACACTCGGCTCCTTCGATGCCGGGGTGGTAATGCCGCCGGCAACGTAGAGGCGCGAGCCCACGATTGCGGCGGTCGCATAGCCGAGGGGCAGCGGCAGGTCGGGGAGTTGACGGAGCGCGAGCTTTTCTCCGGTGGCGCGGAGCTCCCAGGTCTCTCGCAGGCAGCCAGCGGCATCGACGCCGCCGGCAAAGTAGATCGCATCGGCGGTGGCGGCGCTGGCGAAATGGCCTGCGCCCTTGGGGAGCCGCAGGGTGTCTTCCGTCCAACGGCCATCCGGACGGTTGAGAACGAGGATCCGGTCGCTGAAGACTTTCTGGCCCTGCAGCCAGTTGGGTTTGTCGCGGAACTGCGAGCCCCCGCCGGCGACGAGGCGGCCGTTGAGCACGCCGGCGAACATGCCGCCGTAGCCGACTGGGTCGGGGAGCGGCGCGAGACGTTGCCAGCCGTCGAGCGAGGCGGCGTTGGCGGGTGGCGCCGCAGGATCGGCCGCCGGCGAGAGGTGAAATGCGGCACACATGCAGAGGAAGGCGAAGGCAGGGCGGTGCGCGTTCATGCGGATTTTGCCGTGATCTTCACGGTGCGGCCGTAGACGAAGCGCGAGGGCTGGCGCCACCAGCTGTAGTCGTAGACCACGAAGATTTCGTTGGCGTTGGGCGTTTCTTCGACCCCGGTGTAGTGCGTGGTGGGAATGCCGGACGTCAGTCGGACGACGTTGGTCCACGTGGCGCCGTGGTCGCGGCTGACGGCGAGGTAGTTGCCGTTCCACGGGTGATGCGCGTGCGGCCAGCAGTTCTTTTGCGGGACGCGAATGCCGAAGGTCGCGACGAGCAGGCCGCTGCGCAGTTCGATGAGGTCGGGATCGACGACGGCGCCTTTCAACTCGTTGGGGTTGTTTTCGTCGAGGAGCTTGCCGGAGCGGCCCTTGAAGGCGCGGAACATGTCGACCCACAGCTCCGTGCGGTTGATATCGAGACCGGCGAAGGTCCGCGGCCGCGGCTTCGTCCAGGTGACGCCCTCGTCGTCGGAACTGACCTCGTAGAGCTCGCGACCCGTGCGGATGAAACAGATGAGCCGACCGGCCTTCGGGCCGCGGCTCACGCGGGTGAGCACAGGCTCATTCATGCCCTCGGTGCCGACGGAATGATCGACCGCCACGGTGCCGACGAGCGTCCAGTGCCGGCCGCGATTTTTCGAGCGCACAAGCATCACGCGCGACTTCATCATCAGCGGCATGTAGGTCGACGGCGTGGCGTCGCCGTAGAGCTGGCCGTAGAAGGTCGTGAGCAGGTCGCCATTGGGCAGCTCGATCATCCGGCGATGCAGGCGCTGTGCGTCGTGGGGATGGCCGCCGTCGTCCTTGGACGCCTTGAAATTTACATTCGGCAAATCGAAGGTGACCTCCGCGGGGCCGGTGAGCGTCTTCCATTCGTCGGTGGAGGTGTAGAGCTGGCCCAGCCCGGAGCCTTCTTTTGCTCCCGGAGTGATGTAGGTATCGAGGCCGAGGATCGTGCCGTCGCGGAGCTGAATCGTGCCGCCCTCGGTGTTGAGGCCGTTTTCGCCGGGCTTGAGCGGAAGGCGCGTCCACGTCTTGCCGCCATCGCGGGAGACGGTGGTCCACATCGCGTAAGGATAGTGCATCCGCGGCGATTCGAAGGGCGGGTGGGGCGACTGCGCCTGCATAATCAAGGTGCCGGCTTTGGTGCAGAGCAGGAAGGGCTGGAGGCCGCCATCCAGGATCATGCGCTCTTCGCCGTAGTCGAAGCGCAGCGCGCCATCGGCCTCGACCATGTGGGGAATGTTGCGCGGCAGCTTGGCGGGTGAAACGTGCGGCTTTTCTTGCACCAACGTCCCGTCGGTGGGAGCCACAGCCGCGGGGGCATTGGCACCGCGGGCGGCGTTGAAGAGAGTCAGGGCAGCGGCGGTGGCAGCGGTCTGGAGAAAGCGTCGGCGGGTGGAGGGCATGGGAGGAGAGGGGGAGGGCGGAGCGTATCAGGGCTTCCAATACGTGCCGCCGAGGAAGTAGCGGCCGAAGAGATTGTAGTAGTAGACGGTCAGCACGCGGCCATCGGGCAACTGGTGCGAATCGGGGTAGCCGATGTCCCAGTTGATGAAATCTTTTCGGAGCTGCACCTCGCTCTCTATCTCCCACGTCTCGCCGTTGTCCTTGCTGAAGCAGGCGCGGATGCCGCCGGGCTTGTCGTGGAGCGGCGGGCGGATGCCGTAGGAGGCGAGGATGCGGCCGTCGGCGAGCTGAATGAGGTCGACGGGGTGGCCGCGCATGGCGGTCTTGCGGGGCGGCACCCACGTTTTGCCGTCGTCGTCGGAGTAGGTGACGTAGATCGGGTGCTCGGGGCCGTGATTGCGCAGGGCGGCGATGATGCGGCCGGTCTTGGTGCGCACGATGCCAGGCTCGAGGAAGCCGCCGAGCTTGCCGCCGGCGTCGCTGGCGATGGTGGACACGTAGGACCAGGTGGCGCCCTTGTCGGTGGAGCGGATGAGAACGGCACCGGTGTTCTTCGGGTCGCCGTGCAGGCGATAGCCGATCACGGCCATCACAATGGAGCCGTCGGGCATCTCGAGCGGCGCCTCGGTGGGGCCTTCGATCGAGGTGAAGGGCATGCCGTCCATCTTGATGTAATTGGGCGCGGACCAGGTGCGGCCGTTGTCGCGGGAAGTGATGATGTAGGCGCCGAGCACGGGCTTGCTGTTGTCCTCCTGCGCGCGCGCGCCATACAAGCCATCGGCGTCGTAGTTGCCGTTGTAATACACGCCGACGACGATCGTACCGTCGCGCAGCTGGACGCCGCAGCCCTCGCGTTCGTCGATATCCTTGACGGCGCCGATGTACTGACGATCGCCCCAGGTTTTACCGCCGTCTTTGGAGCGGAGCATCACGACATCGCCGTCGCGCGCGTAGTGCTCGCTGGCCTCGCGGGCCATGACGAGCAGCTCGCCGTTTTGCAGCGGGATCAAATCGGCGGGGTGCAGGTGGCGGTAGCCGTTTTGATAAACGATTGTATGCTGAAAATCGCGCGTCTCAAGGTGATCGTTGTAGGCGCGCGTGGCGAGGATGTGCGTGTGCTGAATAAGCACGGAGACATCCTGCCGCAGCGCGTCGATCTCGCCCTGCAGCGAGGCCATCGTCTGCTTCAGCGCATCGCGGCGCTCCTTCACGGCGAACCAGCCATTGCCCCAGCGGGGAAACGGGAGAACTTCGACCTGCAGCACGGCGGACTTGCCTGCTTCGATGGCGGACGCGGGCGCGGTGAAATGAAAGACGCCGCTGTGCCCATGCGCGTCGCCTTGCCGGCTCAGGCCGAAGTAGGGTGCCTCGACGCGCTTCGACACGTACTTCAGCTCGAACTCGCCGTCCTTCCACGTGAAGTCACGGCTCACGCCGAGCGTGAAGGTGAGCGCGGGCTTGCCGTTGATGCTGAGCCGCGCGGAGGGCCCGAGGGAAACTTCCGAAGGAAGCACGGAGGTCGCGCCGACGAATGTAAAGGTCGTGCTCTCCGCCGCCGGGACGACAGCCGTTTTCCACGCGAGGCGGTTGTTGGCGACCTGGCCAGGAGCCCACCACCCGGCGGTCATGTAGGCGCGCGCGGTGCCGCGAAAGTCCCGCGTGGAGGGCGACATGCGGTTGCCGTTGTGGTGGAACTCCACGGCATCGAAGCCCTCGACGTTTTGCGCGGCTCGGGCGACGGAGAACAGGACGCCGACAAGCAAGAGCACACGCCCCGCGGTGGCGAGATGTCGATAGAGAGGGGTGGAGAGCGGAGAATTGGAGGCCATGGTATTCACTTTTTGGATTCGTGCGGGAAACCCGGATCGGGGTGATGGCGTTCGGCGCTCATTCATGGTGCAGCCGGCATCCACTGGGAGATTGAGGGGCGATCATACGTCTGAGCGCAAGCAGGGCGGGGGAGAATAAACGGCTGGCAGGCGACCGTCGTCGCCCGCTTGAGCGGGCCATGCGGATCTCCGTGGAGAAATTCGCGACTGTCATGCAGCGCCGGGATTTGGTGAGGATACGTAGGCGACCGTCGCTTGACGCTGGACGTGATCGCAGGCAGCTAGAAACTCCCTTATCCTCTCCAATAAATGCGAGAGGGGCTTTTCCACCACCACATGCAGGCCAGACTCGAGCGTCGTTTTCCCCATGCCCGCGGCCAAAGGCGCGGGGGTGTAGAGCGCCGCGGAGTCGGAGAGACGACGGAGGAGCGGGCGCTCCCCAGCGGACTCGTTCGCCAACGAGCAGGGCACACGCAGGCGCGCGAGGGACGTGGCGATGGAAGCGCAGGCGCTGACCTTGGTGCGCCCGCGCCGGTGGAAACAGCGCACGTGGCGCTCACCGAGACGGCCGCAGCCGATGATCAGCGTTTCATGCGAGGACATGAGGCGGGTAAACCCTGTAAACACGCAGTGTCGCGGGGTTCGCAGCCGGAAGCGCGGAAAGGGTTGGTTTTATCACTTGCAACACCTGTATACTGAGGTATCCCACTGCTCGCATGAAGAATGTCAATTCTGATGTAGCCTACGACTATATCCGGAAACGGATCCTCAGTGGCGAGTATCCCGCGGGCCATAGTCTGTCGACCAACAGCCTCTCGCCGGAGATCGGGGTGAGCCGCACGCCGGTGCGTGACGCGCTGCGGCAGCTCGAGGCGGATGGCCTGGTCACCATCCAGGCACGGCTCGGTGCGCGCGTGAAGAGCATGGATTTGAAGGAATTTAGCGAGATGTGCAGCATGCGTCTGGCGCTGGAGAGTCACGCTGCCGGGCTGGCGGCGACCCATCGGACCGAGGCCGATTTGCACGAGATCGCCTACGCGCTTGAGGCGATGCGCTCCCTGACAAAAAAAATCATCGCGGTCGAGAAGGAGGATGTATTGCTGGGGGAATTGCGGAAGGAGGATGTGCGTTTCCACGTCGCGATCATGGCGGCGGCGAAAAACGACCTGATGCGGAAGGAGATTCTTCGTCTGCACCTCATCAACCGCGTCGTCTCATCGCCATCGCCTGCGATACAAGATTCGCTCCTGGCGCGCTCGGAGCGCGACCAGCGCAGGCGTGAGGTACTGGCGAGCCACGAGGAGATTTTCGAAGCGATCAAGCGGTCGGATGTGGTCGCGGCGAAGCACGCCATGGAGCGACACATCCAGGATATCGTTGATACGACCCTGCGCGCGATGGCGCGATTCGAGGGGCGCCAGCTCGTCCGTGAGTTAACGGAAGAGGAACTGAGCTACTCCGCCTGAGCACCCGAAGGGTCCGGGTGGGACAACGGGGCGAGCGGGGATACAGGAGAGGCGCAGCGTAGACGAGGCGGATGCGGGGCTTTAGCCGCGCTGCACTCGCGCGAGGCAATCGCGCCTCCAGTGATTTGAGCGCGGGCCAAGGCCGCCTGCCTCGCGCGCTGCGGCGGGGCGATGAGGCGTGGGATAGTGGCGAGAAGTCGGGCACGCGGTGACGCGGTCGAACTTCGCCTAGAAAGCGCACGGCGATGCAATTTTACCTGTATTCAATTTTCCAAATTGTACCGCTCAGTTGGCACAGTTGATGGTTGACTTTAAGACTGATTAAATACTGAGGTATACAACCCCACCCAAGCCTATGTGCCTACTCACGTCGTTTCCTGGCTCTGTTCGTGCGCGCATTTCTACGCTCACTTTTTGCTCTCTCACTCTTTCCCTTTCCGCTCAGACCCCCGCGCCTAATTCGGTGGCGGCGGCCCGCGCCCAAGAGGCGGTGATGATCTCGGCCTTCGAGGTAACTACCACCCAGGGCAAGGGCTACACGTCCACGAATTCCGCGAGCGGTTTCAAAACGAACCAGCAGCTGATCGACATCCCGCAGCCCATCCTCGTGGTGACGCGCGACCTCATCGACGACATCGGCTACACCACGATGTCGGACGTGCTGCAGTTTGCAGGCGTGGTGACCACGTTTCGAGGGGAGCGCGGCGCGATGCGCGGCACCGGCGCGAGCCTGCTGCTCGACGACATGCCGCACACGCACCCGTATCTCGATAACGCCAACATCGTCTCCTATCAGGTGCTGCGCGGCCCCACGTCCGTGCTCTACATCGGCACGGGCATCGCCGGCACGATCATCAAGACTTCCAAGAAGCCGCTCGCGACGGACCGCCGGGTGATCACGGGATCGGTCGACGAGTTTGGCGGCTATCGCGGCGAATTCGACTTCACCGGCCCGATGGGCAAGATCGGCGAGGCGCAGTTGAGCTACCGGCTCGTGGGCGTGGAGCAGGGCGGCGACCAATACTTCAAGAACGTGGAGGATGAGCGCACCTTCCTCGCTCCCACGCTGCAGCTGAACTACCGGGATACGACGCTGCGCATCGCCTACGACTACTTCCGGTTGAAGCACATCCCGAACGCCAACAATCCCATCACCCCGAACGGCAAGCTCTACGAGGGCGCGGGGCGCGATGAGGCGTGGTATCCGCCGGGGGCGATGGAGCGCTTTGCCGGCTACTCGGTGCGCGTGACCGGACTGCAGAAGCTGTCACCCAACTGGGAGGCGAAGGTGCAGTCGCAGTTCTACAAGTTCTACCGCGAGGGCGCGGTGATGATCCCTGGCGGGCTCGATTGGGCGACGCAGACGTACTACGTCGGGACGCGCTATAACGACCAGGTGCAGGACTTCTTTACCGTGGCAGGCGACGTGGTCGGCAAGTTCAAGCTGGCGGAGCTGGAGAATCAGAGCGCGTTTGGCTTTGCCTTCTCCGATGAGAAGAATTTCAGCCGCATCGGCGGCCGCGTGACGAGGAATGCCTTCGGCACGATCCGCGCCACGGGGGCGCCCGGTTTCCCCGGGGTAATCCCGGTATCGCTCTCGAATCCGCAGCTCGACACGATCCGGCTGCCGCAGCTCGCCGACTACGATGTGGGTGCCAGCGCGGGCACGAAGGGGCGCACGTATCGCACCAATGGATACTACCAGCACAGCATCGACGTGATCCGGGACCGCCTGGCGCTGGTCGGCGGCGTTTCCTATCAGCGGATCGAGGTGAACCAGATTCAGAACATCGCAGTCTCACCCGCGACGGCGGTGGTGACGCCCGGCGCCGACTGGTTGCGGCGCGTCGGCCTGGTGTTTCACGCGACGAAGGAGATCTCCCTCTATGCGCTGGAATCGACGACGTTCTCGCCGCCGGCCGGCCGTGACCAGAACCTGAACTTCCTGCCGAACGTGCAGGGCAAGGGTCGCGAAGCCGGGGTGAAGACGGCGCTATGGGGCGGCCGCATCTCGTCGACGATCTCCGCCTTCCGCCTCGAGCTCTCAAATCAGGCGGTCTTCGGCGGCAACCTGCCCAATGGCGTCTCCTATCAACTGCCCATCGGCTCGACGAAACAGGAGGGTGTCGATGCCGACATCTCCGTGGCGTTGACCGAGGGGCTGCAATTCATCCTCACCGGCTACAAGGGCAAGGTGACCGATCAGACCGGCACCCAGGTATCTGGCACGTATCGCAGCTCGGTGAGCGTTTTCACGCGGTACGATTTCGGCAAGCAGGGCCCGCTCAAAGGCCTCGCCGTCGGCGGGGGCTTCGTGACGGTGGGCGGGCGTACGGTCGCGCAGGGTGGGGCGACCGGCCTCACCAATGCGCCGGGCAACCCGACGTTCTTCAAGGTCGATGGCGGGCATCTCGTGAACGTCTTCGGTCATTACGAGTTCAACAAGCAGTGGTCGCTGCGCCTAAATGTGAACAACATCCTCGACGATCATTACCCGCTCGGCCTGCAAGGGCCGATCGCCGCCGATCCGAGCCCGCCGCGCACGGTCTCGACGTCGGTGTCGTTCCGCTTCTGAGCGCAGCCGTTCCCGCCTGCACCTCATGCGATCGATTTTATCCCGCGCTCTGTCGGTGTTGTTTCTTCCGGTTTTCCTTGGGGCGGCGCTGCCGGCTGCGGCGGCAACCGCCGCCACGCCGGTGTGGCGCAAGACGGAGGACATCACGATCTACAGCGATCCGCGCTTCCACACCGCGTTTCCCTCGGCCGTGAAGCGTCCGGATGGCGAGCTGATCGTGGCTTTTCGCCGGGCGCCGGACCGTCGGCGTGTGGGTGAGACCAAGGTCTGGCACGCCGATCCCAACAGCCAGCCGGTGCTTGTGCGCTCGCGCGATGACGGCAAGACGTGGTCGCAGCCGGAGGTCGTTTACGCGCACCCTTTCGGGGGCTCGCAGGACCCGTGCATGCTGCAGCTGCGGGATGGCACGCTGTTGCTCACGAGCTACGCGTGGGCGTGGATGAGCCCCGAGACGATCGGGAAGCTCAAGCAGCCCACGAGCGTGAACCTCGGCAAATTTGTCTTCCTCGGCGGCTACATCGTGCGCTCGACGAATGGCGGCAAGAGCTGGGAGCCGCCGGTGCTGCCACCGGTCATCCCGACGGAAGCGGCGCTGGATATCTTCGGCGAGAAAGTGCCGGCGTATAACCGCGGGGCGCTCGCGGAGGGCAAGAGCGGCCGGATCTTCTGGGTCGGGGCGAGCAACCGGCAGATGTCGCCGCACCGCTGGGATACGCACCTGCTGACTTCCGACGACAAGGGCACCTCGTGGAACTACTCGGGCGTGATCGCGAGCGACGAGAAGGTGAGCTTCAATGAAACGTCGATTTACGAGACGCCGCGGGGCGACCTCGTGGCGTTTCTGCGTACGGCGGGTCTCGACGATCATCTGGCGATCGCGCGTTCGACCGATGGCGGCAAGAGCTTCGCGAAGTGGCAGAAGATCGGCTTCAAGGGGCATCCGTTTCATGCGCTTCGTCTGCCCGACGACCGCGTGCTGCTGGTTTATGGGTATCGGCATCAGCCCTACGGGATTCGCGCGCGAATCCTGAATGCGGAGTGCACCGATGCGGAAACGGCGGCCGAGATCGTGCTGCGCACGGATGGCGGGAACTTCGACCTCGGGTATCCGTGGAGTGTCCTGCTCAACGACCGGCGTGTGTTGGTCACCTACTACTTCAACCGCGCGGATGGCGCGCGAACCATCGAGGGCACGATCCTCGAAGCAAACTGAGCCGCCGCAGCCGGCTCGCATTTCGATCTCTCATGAAAGTCATCAAGGAAGGTGGGCATCGTCTCTTCGAAACGGATCCGCAGACGGTCAGCTACGTCGCGGAGATGCTGGAGCAATTGCGCCGGCGCGGCCTCGAGGCCGTGCGCGAGTTCAGCGCCAAGTTCGACGAGTGGTCGCCGGCGAGCTTTGAGCTGACGCCGGCGCAGATCGATGAGGCCGTCGGGCAGTGTTCCGAGCAGCTGCGACGCGACACCGAGTTTTGCCAAGGCAATGTGCGGCGTTTTGCCGAGGCGCAGTTGGGGACGATGCGGCCGCTGGAGATCGAGGCGCGGCCAGGTGTATGGCTCGGGCACAAGCACATCCCGGTGCGCTGTGTCGGCAGCTACGTGCCGGGCGGACGTTATCCGATGTTTGGCTCGGCGCAGATGAGCATCATCCCGGCCAAGGTCGCCGGGGTGGAAACCGTGGTGGCGTGCACGCCGCCGGTAAAGGGCTCCGGCTACTATCCCGCGACGATCAATGCGATGAAGCAGGCGGGAGCGGACCGGATCTTTGTGGTTGGCGGCGTGCCGGCGATGGCGCTGATGGCCTTTGGCATGGGCGTGGTCGAGCCGGCCGACATCCTCTGCGGCGCAGGCAACAAATTCGTGGCCGAGGCGAAGCGCCAGCTCTTCGGCCAGTGTGGCATCGACCTGCTCGCCGGCCCGACGGAGATCGCGATCATTGCCGATGACTCCGCGGATCCGGCGCTCGTCGCCTGCGACCTGCTCGGCCAGGCGGAGCACGATCCCAACAGCGGGCAGCTTTGCGTGTGCCTGAGCGAGAAATTCGCGCGCGAGACCCTCGCGGAGGTCGAGAAGCAGCTCGCCGTGCTGCCCACGCGCGACATCGCGCAGCTCTCGTGGCGCGACTACGGCAAGCTCTACGTGGCCGAGAGCATTGAGGAAGCGATCAAGATCTCCGACGACTATGCGCCGGAGCACCTCGAGCTGCACGTTTCCGACGTCGATTATTATTTCCAGCGCCTGCGCAACTACGGCTCCCTCTTCATCGGCGAGGAGACGACCGTCGCGTACGGCGACAAGAGCATCGGCACGAATCACATCCTACCGACGAGCCGCTCGGCGCGATACACGGGCGGCGTCTGGGTCGGCAAGTTTCTCAAGACCGTCACCTATCAGCGCATGACGGAAGCCGCGAGCATCGAGGTCGGCAACGTCACCGCCCGGCAGTGTGACGTCGAGCGGATGCTGGCGCACGCGATCACGGCGCGCGTGCGCGTCGACCGCTACTCGCGATAACCGGCGCGCGCACGAGCCCGAGGCGTTTCTCCCTTTTCCGCAGGTCTTACCGACTCACCGCTCCTCTCTTAACGTTCTTCCTCTCTTCCCCCAGCCAGACGCCTCGCGCGCGCAGGAAGCTGCATGCGCGGGATACGGAGCTGCTGCATGCCCTGAGCCGAGGGACTGATCACTTCCCCACAGAACATCCATAATCCATCATGACCTACCGCTCCCGTAAACTGATACGACCTTTGCAGGTCTTCGCGGCGCTGTTCGCCGCTGTCCAGCCGACGTTTGCCCAAGCCCCTGCCGCTCCCGCTCCGACGCCGCCCAAGGCGAAATCGGATGCGGTGGTGCTCGAGCCCTTCGAGGTCGTGATGACCGAGGAGCTCGGCTACAACGCACCCAGCTCCGGCATGGCGCTGCGCACCAACGAGCAGATCATGGAGGTGCCGCAGTCGATCAGCATCATTACGCGCGACATGATCAACGACATGGGGACGGAGAACATCTCCGACATCATCGGGTACCAGGGTGGCTCAAACTTTTTCCAGGGCGACTCCGCCATGTTGCGCGGCGGTCGCGTGAGCATGTACGCAGACGGCGTCGTCGACTATAACTTCGACCCCGTGACGACAGACTCGATCACGGTGGTCCGCGGCCCCGTCGGCGTGCTCTACGGGGTCGGCGCAGTGGGCAACCTCGGCGGCGCGATCTTGAAAAACACCCGCGTGCCCACGGGCCGCAACGGTGGCAGCGTCGTCCTGCGCGTCGACGAGCACGGCTTCACGCGCACGGAGCTCGACTACACGCGCGTGCTCGCCCAGCGCGGGGAGACGCGTTTCGCGATGCGCGCCGACATCGCGTACCAGCGCGGCCGTTTCTTTTGGGACCAGCTCTCCAATGACCGCAAGGTCGGCTACATCGTGCTCGAGATGAAGCGCCCGGATACCACGCTGCGCTTCAACTACACCTACTCCAACGGCAAGGCCGACCCGCACCGCAACTTCTTCATCACTCCCGAGGGCCTGCCGTATCGCTCGCCGACCGATGATGCTTACATGCCGCCCAACACCAAGGTGCTGCGCCGCGACCGCACGCTCCGCCTGCTCCTCAACCAGAAGCTCGGAACCGGCTGGAACATGGCGGTGCGCGGAGCCTACAGCCGCAACTACTACAATCAGAGCGTCGTGCTCGCGAATGCGATCAACTGGCAGACGCGCGAGTATATTCTCCAGGCGCGCAACAACAACCTCGGCCAGCGGCTCTTCTCGGGCTCGGTCGACGTGACGGGCGACTACAAGATTTTCGGTCTGAAGCAGAAGAGCGTCATCGGCTTCATGGGTGAGAACAACTCGAACAAGCCCAACGCGTTTCCGCTCGACCCGACCTTCGGCCAGTTCAATGCCGCGCGCGGCATCGGTCGCGCGGTGACGGCTTCCGGCGCTACCTTCATCCCGGGCAACAACCTGCTCGCCGTGCCGATCGATAATCCGCGCTCCGACGAGATCATGGTCCGCGACTCCGCCTACTACTTCAATCCCGCGGTGGCGGGCGCCAACTATGGCTCACGGCAGGAGACGGTGACGACCAATGTCTATGTGCAGCAGAACGTGGAGGTGATCCGCGACCGACTGACGATCGTGGGCAGCCTCGCGCAGTTCAACCGCTTCCAGGAATCGACGAATCGCGCGTTCGTGGCGCCGGCGAGCATCACGGGCACGATCACGCGCGCGGCCGACCTGCTGCATCGCGTAGGCTTCATCTTCATGGTAACAAAAGATATGGCCCTCTACGGACTCGAATCGGAATCGATCAACCCGCAGTCCGCGCGTTCGTTTGACGGCTCGTTCTTCGATCCGCAGCAGGGCAAGGGCCGCGAGGGCGGCGTGAAGATCAACTTCTTCGACGGACGAATCTCGGCGACCTTTGGCGTGTTTGACATCGAGCTCAGCAACGTGGCTGTGGGCAGCGGCCTCGTATCACCGGTCTCGGGCCTCGCGTACTCCATCAACATCGGCAAAACGCGGCAGCGCGGCGCCGACGTCACGCTCTTCTTCAGGCCGACGCCGACCTGGCAGATCACGATCAACGGATACAAGGGCGAGGTCACCGATCAGGACGGCCGGACGGGCATCCCGAATACCTTCGAGGGTTCGTGGGCGATCTATACGCGCTATCAATTCACCGCGGAGCCGCTGAAGAAATTCGCGATTGGCGGCGGCGCCAATCGCCAGCTCACGCGCTGGATCTCGGGCAGCTCGATGCGCCTGCCGGACGGCACGGTGGCGCCGAGCAATGGCACGCCGGGCATCGCATCGGCCTTCAAGATCAAGGATGGCACGCAGACGCAGGCCTTCATCTCCTACAATCCCAACAAGAAATGGGCGGTGCAGCTGCACGTGAACAATATCTTCGACGACTGGTTTGCCGTCGGCCACCAGCACGCCGCGGCCATCGACCCGTATCAGCCGCGCACGACGCAGGTCGTGGTGACGTATCGTTTCTGAGGTAAGGGTGTCGCTCGCCCGCGGGCCAGGTGCTCGCGGGCGAGGTACCAGAGCGGTGGGCTCCAGCGAAGCGTCCCCTAGAATATGAGATCCGACACGTAATAGATCTTTTGCGTGCTTTGCTTATTCACGGGGTCAGTGACGATGACGAAATACACATTGCCGTTTTTGGTCTGCACTCCCTCGATCTCGTGGTTGCCGACATTGGTGATTTTCACGAGGGATTGGTAGGCCCCGGTATGCGTAATAAGGGCGATCGACGGCACATCGCCCTCGGCGCCTCCGCACGTATATATCTCGGTAGAGCCGAGCAGATCCATGCCTTGAAATGAACCGTTGGGCCGGATGATGTTGGATCCGCTCTGGGTGAAACTGTAGACACAGGCGTTTTTGGCGCCGGTACTGTTCATCTGCACCTGGGTGCTGCCGTCCAGCAACTGATTGAGGGCGACGGTGTCGTAGACCGACCACGTGACGGTCCCTTCCTCCGTCTGCACGCGGAAGGCGGTGTGGGTGCTGTTGCCGCCGGCATCCACCCGATAGGTCGTGCCCAGGCTGATCCCGGTCTTGTTGGCGTAATTCATGTAGGTGAACCGACGCAGACTAGTATAGTCGATGGTGGCGCCGGGGGAGTACAGGACCCGTCCCACTTGGAGCGACCAATAATAGGTGGTGGCCGGATCGGCCTTTGAACTCACATACAGGTAGTTGATGCCATTGTAGGTATACATATCAAGGGTTTGCCCGTGACCGCAGTTGGTCATCGTCATTTTATCCTGGAAGGTGGCATTGTTTCCACTGATAAGGCAGCGCGATACATACACCGTGCCGCCACTGCGTTGCGTTACATAGACGTAGGATGAAGCAATATACGCCTTTTGAATCGCGAGATTGTGCTGAAGCGATTTGATATTGTAGGCGAGCGTGGCCGAGGCATTGACGGTCTTCCCGGGGGTGGCGGCGGAAGCGAGGGTCGACAGCCCGAGAGCAATCGCGGCGGTGAGAACAAGCAGGGTGATCTTTGACGACAGGCCTGGGCGGCCGATGGGTTGGGCAATCATGATAGCGAAGTAATACTACAGCGTGGGGGTGATATCCGGGAAAGCGTCATGCGTTGTTGCGCCGCAAGCTTTCAGGGGTGGAGAAACCGAGGGGCAAAATGGCGATGAACTCATTGCCACGAGTTGCTAATCGTTGAACGAGACAGCAGCGGAGACGACCTGGTGGGGGCGCCGAGGAGCGCGCCTGCCAAGGGCGTGGGGGTTACGGGGAAAATAGCAGGGTGTTACCTCCTGGTTTATCGAGCAGCCGATTCGACGGCAGAGCCGGCGGCGACGAGACAGCGTGCAAACGGATCTGCAGTGACGTGACGGCGAACGAGCAAAGGCGCAGCGACGGGTTTGATCTCACAA
>JAZKEV010000406.1:0-7392 GCA_040386765.1 Verrucomicrobiota bacterium
GCTGGCGCGGTTCGAACCGCCACTGGAGCAACTACGAGATGGCGTACCTGATCCTCGCCGGCGTCAGCACGCCGCTGGTGCTCTCGGTGCATACGATCGTGTCGTTCGACTTCGCGGTCTCGCTGCTCCCCGGCTGGCACACGACGATCTTCCCTCCTTACTTCGTGGCGGGCGCGATCTTCTCGGGCTTCGGCATGGTGCTCACGCTTATGCTCCCGCTGCGCGCCATCTACGGCATGCAGGATCTGATCACGCAGTATCACATCGACTGTATGTGTAAGATCGTTTTGGCGACGGGCACCATCGTGGGTTACGCCTACGGCATGGAGTTCTTCATCGCGTGGTATAGCACGAACCCCAACGAAGGGTTCGCGTTCATCAACCGCGCGTTCGGCCACTACGCCTGGGCTTACTGGATCATGATCAGCTGCAACGTCATCACGCCGCAGTTCTTCTGGTTCAAGAAGGTCCGTGAAAACACCGCCTTCGTCTGGATCCTTTCGATTTTCGTCAACGTCGGCATGTGGTTCGAGCGCTTCGTGATCATCGTCACGTCGCTGGCCCGCGACTTCCTGCCCTCGAGCTGGGGTTACTACAGCCCCTCGATCGTCGAGATCTTCACCTTCTTCGGCACCTTCGGCGTCTTCTCGGTGCTGTTCCTCCTCTTCATCCGCTTCCTCCCCATCATGCCGATGGCCGAGCTGAAGGCGGTCACGCCTCAGGCTGATGTCCACGGCGGCCACGCGGCCAACGACCAGACCGGCCACGGCGACCCCGCCGCGGTGAAGCACTAATCACGACCATGGCTGCACAACCTTACGGCCTGATCGCCACCTTCGACACGGCGCCCGACGTCTACCACGCCGCGGAGAAAGTCCGCGACGCCGGCTACCGCAATTGGGACTGCATCACTCCGTTTCCCGTCCACGGCCTCGACAAGGCCATGGGTTTGAAGCGCTCGATCGTCCCGCGCATCTCCCTCGCGGGCGGCATCACGGGCTTCTGCACCGGCATGACGATGATCTGGTGGACCGGTGGCGTCGACTACCCGCTGATCGTCGGCGGCAAGCCGCTCTTCAGCCCGATGTTCGCCTTCCCTGTGAGCTATGAGCTCACGATTCTCTTCACCGCCTTTGCGACGATCATCGGCATGTTCGTCGTAAACGGTCTGCCGATGCACTACCACCCGGTCCTGAAATACGATCAGATCCGCCGCGGCATGGACGACCGTTTCTTCATCGTCATCGAGGCGCGCGATCCGCGCTTTAATCTCGCCAACACCAAGGCCCTGCTCGAGAAGGCCGGCGGCAAGGCGATCGTGGAGCTGGAGCCCTGAGCGATGCGCCAAGTCTATCTCATCACCGTTTTCGTCTGCGTGCTCGTGGTATCCATCCTCGGCTTCCGCGGATCGATCTTCACCAAGCCGCCGGTTGACGTCTTCCCCGAGTGGGCGTTCCCCAGCATGGAGCACCAGCCCAAGCCGCGTCCGCAGGGCGAGAACAAGTTCTTCGCCGACGGCCGGGCGGACCGGGTGCCCCCGCAGCACACCGTCGCCCGCGGCATGCTCCGCCTCGACGACCACAAGTTTGCCGGCAAGTCGGGCGACCAGTTCGCCAAGGGCTTCCCCGCCAGCCTGACGGTCGACGCCCAGCTGCTCAAGCGCGGGCACGAGCGCTACGACACTTATTGCGCCGTCTGCCACGGGCAGAATGGCGATGGCAACGGCATCACCAAGCGCTACGGCATGGGTGCCACGCCTTCCTATCACGATGACCGCCTCCGCACCATGCCGGAAGGCGAGATCTACAACACGATCACCAACGGCAAGGCCACCATGCTGCCGTACGCCGACAAGCTGACGCCCGACGAACGTTGGGCAGTGGTCGCCTACGTCCGCGCGCTCCAGCGCGCCCAGCAAGGCACGGCGGCTGACGTCACTGACGCCGCGGCCAAACAATCTCTCGGTATCCAATGAGCAGCTCCCACGCAGCAACCGCTCCGGCGGCGCTTCCCGCCGAGTCCACCGCGTCCGCGGCGAGCAAGGCGCTCATCGTCGGCCTCATCGGCATCGGCATCACCGCCGTCGGCATCGCCGTCTCCGGGGTGAAGACCGTCGCGCACTCCTGGCTCGTCGGCATGACGTTCTGGACCGCGATCGCGATCGGCATGCTCATGCTGTGCCTGATCCATCACATCTTCGACGCCTCGTGGTCGGTGGTGATCCGGCGCCAGTTCGAGCACGGCCTCTCGGCCTTCAAGTGGCTCGCGATCCTTTTCCTCCCGCTCGCGATCACGCCTTTCCTCGGGCACAATAGCGACCTCGTCTGGCCTTGGATGAACCCCGAGCACGTGATTCACGGCGGCCACACGGTCGGCCACGATCCGTTGTACGTGAAGAAGTCGGGCTTTCTCAATTCGACGGGTTTCCTGATCGGCACCTACCTCTCGTTCGTCCTCTGGATGTGGCTCGCCGCCCGCCTGCGGAAGGCGTCGTTCACGCAGGATCTCGACGGCGACCTCAAGTGGACGTACATGAGCCGCAAGACGGCCGCCTTCGGCCTGCCGATCGGCGCGTTCTCGCTCACGGCGATCGCGATCTTCTGGGTGAAGTCGCTCGAGTACCACTGGTTCTCGACGATGTACGGTGTCTGGTTCTTCGCCAACTGCGTCCGCGCGGCCCTCTCCATCGGTGTGATCATCATGGTCTGGCTGTATGCCCGCGGCGACTACAAGGGCATCCTCAACAAGAACCACTACCACAGCATCGGCATGCTGATGCTGGCGTTCACCGTCTTCTGGGCCTACGTCACCTTCTCGCAGTACTTCCTGATCTGGAATGCCAACGTGCCCGAGGAAACCTTCTGGTATAACCTCCGCGAGTTGAACCACGATGGCAGCACCAACCAGTGGTGGTATGTCGGGCTCGCGCTGCTCTTCGGCCACTTCTTCGCACCGTTCTTCGCGCTGCTCTCGTATCGCTTCAAGATCACGCCGCACATCATCCGTCGCATCGCGTACTGGATCCTCGCCACGATCCTGATCGATATGTGCTACAACATCCTCCCGGCCCTGAAGGATGCCCACGGTGACTCGCTGCCGTTCTTCTCCGCTCATCTCCTCTGGGCTTTGTCCGCGGTGGTGGGCATTGGCGGCGTCTGCGTGTGGTCCTACCTCCGCAGCTTCCCCACCCAGAAAATCATCCCGATCCGCGATCCTCGCATCGGCGAGAGCCTGACGTATCATGAGTGATAATCCTGCACATTCTCCGCGGCCCGTTTCGCTCGTCTCGATCATCTTCGTGTTCGCGCTCTTCGCGGCGGCTCTGCTGCTCGTGAAGTTCTTCTATCACCCGACGACATCGGCGGCGTTCAACTTCACGGCTGAGAACTACCCGAAGGAGAAGGACGCCGAATGGAAGTCCAACTCCCAGACGCGCGCGAAAGGGCTCGCCGATCTCAAGGCCGAGCAGGCCAAGCAGCTGACCTCTTACGGCTGGGCGGACAAGAACGCCGGCAAGGTGCATCTCCCGATCGACCGGGCGATGGAGCTGACCGCGCAGCAATACGGCGCGAAGAAATAACAGGGGCTCCGCAAACTTACTTCGAAATGATTAACGCTCCGACCAACGCCGCATCGGCCGAAGTCACTCCGATCGACACCCAGGCGCGCACACCGCTGCTCCTGCTGGTGGGCTCCGGATTGGTCTGGCTCCTCGTCAGCGGCCTCTTCGCGCTGATCACGTCGATCCAGCTCCACGCACCGCACTTCCTCGCCAACTGCGAGCCGCTCACGCACGGTCGTGCGCAGGCGATCCGCGAGACGAGCTTCGTCTACGGCTGGTGCGCCAATGCCGGTCTCGCCATCTCGCTCTGGGTCCTTGGCCGCCTCGGCGGCAACCTGCTCCGCGCTCCGAACTGGACGATCGTTGGGACGCTTTTCTGGAATCTCGGCCTCACGGTCGGCCTGGTCGGCATCGCCATCGGCGACATGACCTCGATCCCGCTGCTCCAGCTGCCTTCGTACGTGCAGCCCCTGATGGTGGTCGCGTACGGCGCCATCGCCCTCTCGGGCGTGCTGGCGTGGAGCGGACGCCGCAATGACGGCACCTTCGCCTCGCAGTGGTATGCCGCCGCGGCCCTCTTCCTTCTCCCCTGGCTCTTCATCGCGGCCCAGGCTGTCCTCATCTGGATGCCGGTGCGGGGTGTCGCCCAAGCCATCGCCGCCGGGTGGTTCGCGCAGGGGCTCATCGCCATGTGGCTCGCGCCGCTCGCGCTCGCCGGCGCCTACTATGTGGTGCCGAAGACGGCGGGCCGGATCCTGCCTTCCTACGACTTCGCGCCGCTCGCTTTTTGGGTCCTTATCTTCATCGGCGCGTGGACGGGTGGTCGCCACCTGATCGGTGGTCCGGTCCCGGCGTGGGTGGCCACCATTGCGGTGGTAGCGACCAGCCTCGTGCTGTTCCACTACCTCGTCGTTTTCCTCAATCTCCGGATCGCCACCGCTTCGACGGGCGAGGGTGCGAAGTTCATCCGCTTCGGCCTGCTGGCCTATCTCGTGTTCGGTGTCCTCGAGTTCCTGATGTCCTTCCGGGGCATCGCGCTCGAGACGCAGTTCACGCTGCTCGCCACCGCGCATGAGCAACTCGGCCTCTACGGTGCGTTTTCGATGATGTTCTACGGCGTGATCTACTACATGGTCCCGCGCCTCACCGGTCAGCCCTGGGCTTCGGCTGGGCTCGTCGCCGGGCATCGCGTCTTCGCGATGGTGGGCGTGCTGCTCCTCGTCGTCACGCTCGGTGTCGCTGGCTGCGCGCAGGGTGCCGGCCTGCTCGATCCCGCGAATACCTACGCGACGATCCTGGGCAGCATGAACAAGTGGCTCCTCGGCACGACGGTGGCCAACCTCCTCCTCCTCGGGGCGAATTTCCTCCTCTTCGTGAACTTCGCCAAGACGGCGTGCTCCGCCTGCTGCTCCAAGAGCGCACGCTCTGAGAATCTCTTCCGCCAGCCTTCGACGTTGGAGGCGTCCGCGACATGAAAAACGGCCCGCTTTTCTTCCTCGGTCTTCTCATCGCCATTGCGATTTCGTGGGGCGGTCTCGTCCTCGGTTCGCACGCGCAGCTGAGCTCGCTCGCGCCATATTTTGACGACACGCAGGGCCAGTCCTATCCCGCCCGCATGAACGGCATCGCGGCTCGCGGTCAGCTCGTGTATGCCGACCTCGGTTGCGCGGCCTGCCACACGCAGCAAGCGCGCCGCGGCGATTTCGGCTCCGACAAGGCTCGTGGCTGGGGCGATCGCCAGAGCGTTGCCCGCGACTACATCTATCAGCCGCGTCCGCAGCTGGGCGCCTCCCGCTTCGGCCCCGATCTCGCCACCTACGGTGCGCGCGTCGAGAAGAACGCTGATGCCACCACGCAGGTGTACAACTTCCTCTACACGGGCAGCGCGACGCACCCGAGCTACAAATTCCTTTTCGAGCAGGTCGAAAAAACGAACGCCTTCCAATGCAAATTCCAGTCGTTCTTCATGCCGATCACCGGCCAGCCCTCGGCCAAGGCCCTCAAGCTCAGCGGTATTCCCGCTGGCGAGCAAGTGGTGCCCACCGAGCGCGCGCAGTCCCTCGCTGCCTACCTCCTCAGCCTGAGCCACAGCTTCCAATACCCGGAGGCCGCTCCCTACGTGCCGGCCGCAGGCGCCAAGCACTAACCGGAACAGCGACGCAATGAGCACACCTTCCCAACCCGATCCGCGCGTCGATCAAGCCGCGGTGACCGATGCGAGCCTCCTCGCTGCCCACGAGAAGCTTCTCGGCACGCAGCCCGACGAGAAAGCGCGCTACAAGCTGATGCCGCTGAACCTGCTGTTTCTCTTCAGCGGACTGATCTTCTTCGGCGGCACCTATCTCGGCCGCTTCTCCGGCCACTTCCATCCGGCGGTCTTCAACGAAAACTCTCCTCCGCCCAAAGTGCAGAAAGCCGGTGAGAAAGCGCCGAAGACTGAGCAACAGATGTACGAGCTTGGCAAGGCCACGTATGCGCAGGTGTGCATCGCCTGTCACCAAGCGACCGGCCAGGGCCTCCCTCCCGCCTTCCCGCCGCTCGCGGGTTCCGAGTGGGTGCAGGGCTCCGAGGATCGCCTCATCCGCATCATCCTTCACGGTTTGATGGGTCCCATCAAAGTGAAGGGCGTCGAGTACGGTATCGCCCCGATGCCCGCGACCGGTCCCGGCTCCGGCTACAATCTCAGCACCGAGCGAGTCGCCGCCGTCGCCACCTTTGTCCGCAAGGAATGGGGCAACACGGCAGGCCCGGTTACCGAGGAAAAGGTCATCGCCGTCCGCGACCAGACATCCGGTCACGCGGCGTGGACTGCGGCGGATCTGGAGAAGATTCCGTAAGGGATGATCAAAGGGCGGCGTAACGCCGCCTGAGATTATCTTGTCGAACCCGTCGCGTGAGCGGCGGGTTTTTTGTTATACAGAATTGGACCGATGCGGACACATGCAGTTGAAGGGGAAAAGGGGCTCTTTTTTTGACCGCGGATTACGCGGATGTCGCGGATACGCTCACGCGACAGGCGAGGTTCTATACCCACTACGAAGTGAAGTGAGATGAGACGGAGAAACGCTAATCTGCGCTCATTTTCAGAAGCGATAGGCGCAATGCGGGGCCGTGCGGGCTTCGCCTGATCGGCGAAGCGCGGTCGTCTTTTTAGCAAAGGAGGCCTTGGGCATCGCGAGCATGGAGGCTCGTTTCGTCCCGGTCGCCCTTTGCTTTTGGATGATGGGGTATGTCCCCGCTGAACTGTCGCGCTTGGCGTGTGCGAGCATCTCATGTTTTTCGCACGTGTGCATCGCGACGGCTCACCGGGGACGGTTCGCCCTACCTCAAGCAGCAGCGGCAGCAGTTTGGGAAATAGCCGCATGCCGCCGCCAGCTTGCTGGCGCTGGTGGGTAGTCGGACGAGCGCCTGCAAGCAGGCAGCCTACCACGGTGGCGGGGCATTTCCCAAACACTCCTGTCTGACCTCACTCTCCCAGCTTCTTCCCCGGCACCATATATCCCTGCACGTAATCGCGCACGGCTTCTGCGAGCGGGGTCATCGGGCGGTCGTAGCCGGTGCCGCGGAGTTTGGCGACGTCGGCCTGGGTGAAGTATTGATACTTCCCGCGCAGCACCTCGGGCATGTCGATGAACTCGATCTTGGGCTCGCGCTTGAGCGCGGCGAAGATCGCGCGGGTGAGCGTGAGCCAGGTGTTGGCCTCGCCGCTGCCGAGATTGTAGAGGCCGCCGGCGCGCGAGCCTTCCGGGTGCTCGGCGAAGTGGAGCGTCATTTCGATGGCATCCTTCACGTAGAGGAAATCGCGCATCTGCTCGCCGTCCTTGAACTCG
>JAZKEV010000407.1:0-3919 GCA_040386765.1 Verrucomicrobiota bacterium
CACGCCCGGATCAGCGCGACGGTATGGCCCGGTGGCGCATCCGCCGAGACCGGCGACGGTGAGCCGGGTGCGCTTCATGGTGGCCGCGATGGCCGCGGCGTTTTCGTGGGCGAAGTTTTCGTTGAAGGACGTGAGCTCGATCACGGTCTTCTCGTAGGCTTGGAAAGCGGCTTTGGCGGTGGTCCGGGCGAGCGCCATCGCGCCCTCGTGGTCGCCGGCGGCATTGAGCTGGCGCATGCGGCGGGCGATGGCGCGGTATTCCTCGAAGGCTGGCGCCGCTTTGACGAACAGGTTGCGATCGTCCTCCAAGATGATCGTCGACTCGTAGTCGGTGAAGTTTTCGAGGGTATTTTTCGCTAGGGTGTCGCACTCAGCATCGATCGTCTTCCATTCCTCGGGGTCCGTAGCGAGGAGATGGCGAAGGGTGAGCACCTGGTAGCTGAGCGCGTTTTCGAGCGCTTCGGAGCTGACGATCAGGCCCGGCAGGGTGGAGGTCGTCACGAGTTCCACCTGGCCGCGAAACGTCCGCATCGCATACTCGAAGGCCCCGACCAGCAAGGCGACGACGGCGACGAGCGAGCCGAAGCCGGCGATGAGACGGCGTGAGATGGTCCAGGACATTTCTTGTAGGAGGTTTGCTAAAGGATCGGCGTTTCGGCTCCGCACTTTAGGCAGAAGCGCCGCGGGAGATACGATTGCGGTAAACTTTGCGCACGGAAGGCCGATGCTGGGATATCCCGCCCTACGCGGACTCAGCATGCCTATTTCCATCTCCCTCCTCGGCGCCCTCGAGGATACTCTGAACCGCGTCGCCACCGAATCCGTGCTCGCTCAGGCGGGACGCGACGATGGGCTCGTGCCCTCGTACAGCCTGTTGGGCGATCTGAGCGAGCAGTGCGCGGGCGAGCCGGGCTGGCAGGAGCGCGTGAACGCGACTCGCGCCGCCCTCGAGGTGAAGCTCGACACGGCGCAACCCTTTGACGCCGCGACGCTGACGCAATTGCACGGGCTCGTGGAGTGGCTGACTTCGGAGATCGCCTGCGTCCGGAGCGGGAAGGAAGCGTGCGCCCCGGTTGCGCTCGCGACGTTGCCCGCCGCCGCGCCGGCCGCGGATCACGAGATGGCGGAGGAGCACACATCGGTCGACGTGCTGATGGCGCTGAACATCGACGAGAATCGCGAGCTGCTGACGGAGTTTTACGCCGAGGCGGTGGATCACCTGCAGCAGATCGAAGCGGCACTGCTGGCGCTCGATCACGAGCCGGAGAACCCGGAAGCGCTCAATTCGATCTTTCGCTCCTTCCATACGATCAAGGGCAACGCGGGCTTCCTCGGGCTCGTGCCGATGCACACGCTCGCCCACGAAGTGGAGTCGCTGCTCGACCTCGCGCGCAATCGCCAGCTGCGGCTGACGCCCCCGATCATCAGCGAAATCCTGCGCAGCCGCGACACCTTGCAGGCTCTGGTAGGACAGGTAGGCACCGCGCTCGAGAAGGGCACGCTGCCGGATCAAGTCATCCCGGTGAGCCACCTGATCGCTGCGGTGAAGGTGCTCGCGGCGACCGGGTCTTCCCCTGTGGCGGCGCTGGAGGCAGAAGAGAATTTGCTGCCTGTGGCCGAACCCGCCCAGGAGCTCGCTCCGATTGTGCCGATGCCCCTGGTTGCATCCGCGCCCGCGTTCACAGTCGCACCCGCCGCGGTGGAAACGGCTTCGCCCTTCGAGGCGGCACCGAAGAAGGCCGCAGCCGCTGCGACCGCGAAGGCGGCCTCCGCCACGGTGCGCGTGAACACCGACAAACTCGACTCGCTGATGGATGTGGTGGGCGAGCTCGTGATCGTGCAGAGCCAGTTGATCGAAAGCTCGCGGCAGACGGGTGGCGATCACTCGCTGTTGCAGCGCAATGTCGCGCAACTCGGCCGGATCACGAAGGAGCTGCAGTCGACCGCGATGTCGCTGCGAATGATCCCAGTGAAGCCTTCCTTCCAGAAGATGGAGCGGCTCGCCCGCGACCTCGCGCGCGATTTCGGGAAGAAAGTAGCCTTTGTCACCGATGGGGAGGACACCGAGCTCGACCGCACTGTCGTCGAGGAGATCGGCGATCCGCTCGTGCACATGGTGCGCAACGCACTCGATCACGGCCTCGAGACGACGGCGGAGCGCCTGGCGGCGGGGAAGTCGGAAACCGGCTCGCTCCAGCTCCGCGCTTATCACCAAGGCAGCAACATCGTCATCGAGCTGCAGGACGATGGCCGCGGCATCGATCCGGATAAGATTTACCGCAAGGCGGTCGAGAAGGGCATCGTGGCTCGCGGGGCGCTGCTCTCGCGCGACGAGATCCTCGCGCTGATTTTCGCGCCCGGTTTCTCCACGGCGGAGAAAGTCACGGCGGTTTCCGGCCGTGGCGTGGGCATGGATGTCGTGAAGCGCAACATCGAGAAGCTGCGCGGCAAAATCGAAATCTCCTCCGAGGTCGGGCGCGGTTCGGTCTTCAAGATCAAGCTGCCGCTCACGATGGCCATCATCGACGGGCTCGTGGTGCGAGTGGGGGACGATCGCTTCATCCTGCCGAGCACGTCGGTGCAAATGGCGCTGCGCCCCGCGCGCGAGAACATCTCCACCATCCACGGCAAGGGCGAGGTGCTCGACCTGCGCGGCCGTTTTCTGCCGATCCACCGGCTCAACCGGCGCTTCGGCATTCGCGGCGAGGCGGCCAATCCGTGGGATGGCATCCTCGTCATCGTCGAGACGTCCGGCCGCGTTTCAGCGCTGCTCGTCGACGAGATGGTGAGCAAGCAGGAGGTGGTGATCAAAAATCTCGGCGCCTTCATGCAAAATCTGCCGGGTGTCGCGGGTGGCGCGATCCTCGGCGATGGCAATATCGCGCTGATCCTCGATCCCGGCTCGTTGCTGCACGCCGCGTGAGTCGGATATTTTCCTACCCGATGCACGACAAGACTCCGCCTTCCCTGGATCAGGTCTGTGAACGGGCGCTGCGGCTGCCGTGCTCGCCGGCAATCCTGCCGCGCCTCATCTCGGTGCTGGTGGCTTCCGACAGCAGCGCGGACGACATCGCGGACATCATCAAGGTCGATGCGGCGCTGGCGGCGGCGACGCTGCGGCTCGCGAACTCCGCGTACTTCAGCGGCGGCACCGCGGCGGACACCGTCGCGGACGCGGTGGTACGGCTCGGGCAGCGTGAACTTTACCGGCTGGCGGCGCTCGCGCTCGTCAGCCGCTGGGAAGCCGGGTCGTCGCGCGGCACGCCCGGAGATTTCTGCCGGCACGCCCTGTGTACGGCACTGGCCGCGGAAGTGCTCGCGGAAACCAGCGAGCGCGTCGATCCGCAGGCGGCCTACACGGCCGGGCTGGTCTCGGACCTCGGCAAGCTGGCGATGGCGCATGCGTGCGGCGCGTGGTTCCCGATCTTGCGGGCGCACTGCTCGCAGCGCGGGGGCACGTGGTCGCAAGCGGAGCGCGAAGTGCTGGGCTATACCCACGCCGAGGTGAGCGCGCGGCTCCTGCGCGCGTGGAGCTTTCCGGGCGTGCTGGCCGTGGCGGCCGAGCATTCCGAACAACCCGCGCGCGGTCCCGCCGAGGCACTTCCGCTGCTGGCGCACCTGCACGCAGGGAAGTATGTCGCGACGTCATTTGGGCCGGGGGTCGCCGAGGACGGTTTTCTTTTCGAGCTCGATACGAATTTCCTGATTGAGTGGGGCTTCACGCCCGAGTTGCTGCAGGAGACGATGACGATCGTGCACGATCGCGCGAAGCTGCGGTTGCAGGACAAGCTGACGCACGGGGCGCTCGCGCTGTAGGCGCGAGGGCGGTGGGGGAGGGCTCGTAAAAAATAGAGTGGGTAATCCGCGCGTTGTCCTTAACGCGCCGCTCAGGAGGTGCGCATTTCGATGTTGTGCGGGG
>JAZKEV010000408.1:0-19146 GCA_040386765.1 Verrucomicrobiota bacterium
AGATCACCAACGAGATCTTCTCGAAGAAGATCGAGCCGACGCTGATCCAGCCGACCTTCATCACCCACCTGCCGCAGGAGCTATGCCCGCTGGCGAAGCTCAATGCCGACGATCCGAGCGTGCTCGATGTCTTCGAACTCACCATTGGCGGCATGGAGGTGGCTCCGGCCTACTCCGAGCAGAACGACCCGGATGTGCAGCGCGAGATGTTCGAGAAGCAGGCGGGCGAGGAGAAGCAGAACATCGATCACGACTTCCTGCTTGCCCTCGAGCACGGTATGCCGCCTGCGGGTGGCATGGGCGTAGGCATCGACCGGCTTTGCATCCTCCTGACCGGAGCGGAGAGCATCCGCGACGTGATCCTCTTCCCTCAACTGCGGCCCGGCGCCTGATGAAATTGCCGGTTGCCGAAGGGAGATTGCCGATCTCGACTCACGGGCGGCGGGAACCAAATCGGCCATCGCCAATCCAAAACCGGCACTCCAGCGCATGCCTTGGTTCCTCTACCTAGCGTTCAAGCAGCTTTTCCCGACGGGGAGGCGGTTTCCGTTTTTCACGTTCATGTCCGGTCTCGGCGTGGCGGTGGGCGTGGCGCTGCTCGTGGTGGCGACATCGATCATGGGTGGTTTCGGGCAGGGGATACGTGCTATGATTGTGGATACGCAGGGCGAGATCCAGGTGATGGGCATCGACGGGATGATCGAGGACTCGGTCGCCGCGGTCGCCGCGGTTGAGAAATTTCCCGGCGTGGCGGGCGCGTCGCCCTATGCGAAGGGCGTGGTGCTGATGAGGTATCAGAACCGGCCCGCCTATCCCGGCATCATCGGCGTCGACCTCGCGCGGGTGGAGAAGGTCATCCCGCTCGACCGATATATGGTGCAGGGCCGGCTCGAGGATCTCGATGACGACTCGATCATCCTCAGCGTAAAGCTCGCGGGCAAGATCGGCGCGCGGGTGGGTTCGGAGATCGAGGTGGTTTCGCCGCTGGCCATCGAGAAATTCAAGCAGGACGAGGTGATGCTGCCGCGGGTGTTGCGCGTGGCGGGGATCTTTCAGATCGGGCATCAGCATCTGGATAGCGATCTCGCGATCGCGCCGCTGCGGCTGATGCAGGAACTTTATGGCCTCGGCAAAACGGTCCATGGGCTGAACGTGCGATTGAAGCCGGGCGTGGACGAATTCAAGACGTCGGCGGCGATGAACAGCGGCCTCTTCGCCACGGGTGGGCTGCGGGCGATGACGTGGTTCGAGTCGGAGGCGGGGTTCCAGAGCATCATCCGCTTCGAGAAATACATGATTTTCTTCCTGCTGACCTTCATCGTGATGGTCGCCGCGCTCTCGATCATGAGCTCGCTCCTGATATCGGTCGTGCGCAAGACGCGCGAGATCGGCCTGCTCGGTGCGCTGGGTGGAAGCTCGCGGCAGGTGGCGGCGTGCTTCTGCGCGCAGGGCTTCATCCTCGGCGTGGTGGGCACCGGCGGGGGGCTGGCGCTCGCGTGGCTGGTGCTGACTTTTCGCAACGACATCGTCCGGGTGCTGGCGAAGCTCACCGTGGGCCCGGAGGTTTTTGAGCAATTCTATGGCTTCGTGAACCTGCCGTCGCACACCACGACCGACGATCTCGTGTTGATCATCATCGGCGCCATCGTGGCCTCGACGCTCGCGGGTCTCGTGCCGGCGTGGCGTGCGGCGAAACTCAAACCGGTGGAGGCCTTGCGCAGTGAGTGACGCGGTGCTCAGCGCCCAGAACGTGCGCAAAACGTATTTGAGCGGCGACCGCCGGATCGAGGTCCTGAGCGGAGCCAATCTCGAAGTGAAGGCCGGCGAGAGCGTGTCGATTCGCGGTGAGTCGGGCTCGGGGAAATCGACGCTGCTGCACCTGTTGGCGGGGCTCGATGCACCGGAGGGCGGCACGGTCCTCTGGGCGGGTGGGCCCGCCGATACGAGCCGGCGCGCGGAGTTTCTCGGGATGGTGTTTCAGTCGTTCTACCTGATTCCCGAACTCGACGCGCTGCAGAATGTGCTGATGGCGGCCCGGATTCGCGGGCGGCCGGGCGCCGCGGAGATGAAGCGGGCCAAGGACCTGCTCGCCCGCGTGGGCCTCGCGCAGCGCATGGACCACCTGCCGACGCAGCTGTCGGGCGGCGAACGGCAGCGGGTCGCGGTGGCGCGGGCGTTGATGAACGCGCCGAAATTGATCCTCGCCGACGAGCCCACGGGAAATCTTGACGAGCGCACCGGCGACGCCGTGGTCGAAATGCTCCTCTCGCTCTGCCGGGAAACCGGTACGGCCCTCGTGCTCGTGACGCACAATGCGGCGCACGCCGCCAAGGCGGGGCGCGCGCTGGTGATGCACAACGGCGTGTTGCGCTGAGCGGCGACGGGGGCTTACTTAGGATTGCCGCCGAGGGCACGGCGTCTCCAGTCTGTGGAGACATGTTTTCCAGTCCTCCGAAAGTGCGTTGCGGCGTGGCGGGTGTGGGGTCCCTCGGGCAGCATCATGCGCGCATCTATGCCTCGCTGCCGGGGGCGGAGCTCGCAGGGATTTTCGAGATGAACGACGCGCGGGCGGCGGAGATTTGCGCGAAGTATAACTGCCGGCGTTTCGCCACGATCGAGGAACTCGGCGCGTCGTGCGACGCCGTGTCGGTGGTGGTGCCGACGGACAAGCATGCGGAGGTGGCGATTCCGCTACTGGAGCGCGGCGCACACCTGCTGATCGAGAAGCCGCTGTGCGCGTCGCTGGAAGAAGCGGAGCGGGTGCTGGCGGCGGCGCAGGCGAACAAGCGGCTCGTGCAGGTGGGGCACATCGAGCACTTCAACCCCGTGATGAGTTTCCTCGAAAAGGAGATCGATGAGCCGCGCTATATCACGGCGGAACGGCTCGCGCCTTATCAACCGCGAGGGACCGAGGTGGGTGTCGTGCTCGATCTGATGATTCACGACATCGGCATCGTGCTGGCGCTCGTGAAGTCGCCGATCGCCAAGATCGACAGCGTGGGCGTGACGGTGCTCTCGAAGAGCGAGGATATCGCCAATGCGCGCATCCAATTCGCCAATGGCTGTGTGGCCAATCTGAGCGCGAGCCGGATGAGCACGAAGAAGGCGCGCGAGATCCGGATCTTTCAGGGCGACGCGTATCTCTCGCTCGATTTCATGAATCAGGCGGGACACCTCGTGAAGAAGAGCGACATCGTGGCCTATGCGGTGAAGATGAAGATCGGTCTCGTGAAGCCGGGCGACCTGAGCGCGATTCCGGTGCGCGAGATTCCGATCGAGAAGGGCGAGCCGCTGGCGCTCGAGCTGGCGCACTTTGTCGACAGCGTATCGAAGCTGAAGCAGCCGAAGGTCGGCGCCGCGCTCGGTAAGAGCGCGCTCGAAGTGGCGATCACGATCACGGAGCAGATCCGCAAAGCCAACTGAGCGGCGCAGCACGGAGGAAATATCGGTGAGCGCGGACCTGTCCCTGCCATTTCGTTTTGCGCCGCCGCTGGACGGGCGTCGGGTGGATGTACTGATCGTGGCGGGCGAGCACTCCGGCGATGAACACGCCGCGCGCATGGTACGGGAGTTGCGCGCGAAGCGCCCCGACCTCGTGGTGGCAGCGCTCGGCGGGCCGCAACTCGCGGCGGCGGGGGCGCAGCTCCTGCACGACATGACGGCTTCGTCGGTCGTGGGGCTGGTGGAGGTGTTGAAGAACTATTCATTCTTCAAGGCGCTCTTCGCGGAGACGCAGCGCTGGATCGGCGAGCACCGGCCGCAGGCGGTGTGCTTCGTGGATTATCCTGGCTTCAATCTCCGTCTCGCGGCGGCGCTACGGGAGCAGAAGCTCTCGGTGAAGGGTGGCGGCGCGATCAAGCTGCTCTTCTACATCTCGCCGCAGATCTGGGCGTGGAAGGCGAAGCGGCGCTTCACCATGGCGCGGGATCTGGATGCGATGGCGACGATTTTCCCTTTCGAGCCCAAATGCTACGCCGACACGACGCTGCCGGTGGAGTTTGTCGGGCATCCGTTTGTCGAGGCTGAGCACGTCGCTCCGGTGCGCTACGATCCAACTGGCCCGGTGCTATTGCTGCCGGGAAGTCGGAAGCAGGCGGTGGGGCGGATATTTCCTGTCTTGCTGGCGGGGTTTGCGGAGTTTTCGCGCGAGCGACCGGGAGCGCGCGCGGTGGTGTTGTATCCGAGCGCGGAGATCAAAGCCGTGCTCGAGGCCGCAGTGCCGCCGGCTACGGTGCAGCTCGCGGAGATCGGCCGGCATTCGCGCGGGGGCCAGCCACAGGCGATTGCCGCCTCGGCGGTGCTGACCTCGAGCGGCACGATGTCGATGGAGTGTGCGTTGGCGGCGATTCCCGGGGCGATCGCCTATCGGGCCAATCCGCTGACCTATTTACTGGGTCGGATGCTCGTGAAAGTGGAATATCTCGGCATCGCCAACCTGCTGCTCGGCGAGCCGATGTATCCGGAGTATATCCAGAACGCCGCGACTCCGGCGGCCTTGGCGGCGGAATTGCGGGCGTGTGTGGGCGATCCGGCCCGACGCGAGCGGGTCGTGGCGCAGGCGGCGCGGTTGCGGGCGTTGCTCGAGGTCCCAGCGGGCGGGACTGCCGCAGACTGGCTGGTCAGGAACTCAGCGTAAGCGGTTGGTGCCACGTCGCCGTTGGCATCAAAAACCGTTCATCCTCTTTCACATCCAAGTAGCGCGCAAATAATTCGCCAGTAGCCTCGAATGTGGTTTTCTGGCCCGAGATGGCTGGATTCCAGTACCCCCGTCCTCCTCGACACCTTCGGCTTAGCCGTGCCCTGCCTTGGCTGGTTTTGGTCTTAGGGGGAATTGTCACGGTCGCGGTGTGGATGACGGTACGAGGGGAGTTCCGCCGACGCGACGGGACGCGTTTCGAGCGGTTGCACGACCGGATGCTGGTCGGGATCGATTCCCGATTGAAACCTGTGGAGCAGGCCTTGCATACCGCCCGGGCGCTGATCGAGGCAACGGGCGAGCCGACGCAGGGGCAGTGGAAACGCCTGACTGACGCGGTTGCCGCTTTCCTGGACCGCGGCGTCGTCGGGCTCGCCTATGCGCAACGCGTGCCGCGTGCCGAGATCGATGCGCTTGAAGCGCGGCTCCAGCGAGGGCGGCCGGGATTCAAGATCGAGCGCCAGGGCACCCACCCGGAGGCCTTTCCCGTCACGCATATCGAGCCGCTGGCGCGCAACATCCGCGCCTTTGGCAAGGATATCGGCGCCGACACGAAGCGGGGCACCGCCGCCGCCCAGGCGATGCATACCGGCCTGCCCCTCCTTACGCCGCAGATCGCGGTGATCGATGGTGACACGGATGTGCCCGGCGCGCTGCTAATATTACCGGTTTACAAAACCGGGGCGGCGTTGGGGACGCCCGCCGAGCGAGAGCGGGCGCTGCGCGGCTGGGTGTATGCCTCGTTGAATCTCGATGCGCTCTTCCGGGGCATCGGGGGGGCGGCGGAGGGCCAGCTGGACTTCGAAGTTTACGACGATCGGGAGGCGACAGCGGCGACCCGGCTCTACGATTCCGACGGCTCGCCAGAGTTCGACGACGCGCGGTGGGTGGGTTTGCTCGAGGACAACGAAGCAAACCTGATGTCGCAGACCCTCGCAATCCACGGACGCACGTGGACGCTGCGGATGCGAACAGGGTCCGTGATCGGAGCGCGCGGCCACCGATTGATCGCGCTCGTCACACTCGGTGGCGGGGCGTTGCTCAGTTTTTTTGCCGCGGGATTCACCTGGGCGCTGGTGAGTTCGCGGTCGCGGGCGCTGAAGCTCGCGGGCGAGATGACGAAGAGCCTCACCAAGGCCGAAGCGGAGGCGCACAAACTCGCGCTGGTGGCGAGCCGCACGGCAAGCGGCGTGGTCGTGACGGACGCGGACTGGCGGATCGAGTGGGTCAACGACAGCTTCGTGCGCTTCTTCGGCTATAGCGCCTACGAGGTGATCGGACGCCGGCCGAGCGAACTGCTGCACGGACCGGAAACGAGTGCACAAACGCTGGCGGAGCTCGATGCGGCTTGCGCCCGCGGCGAGTCCTTCAAAGGCGAGATGCTCAACTACACCAAGGCGGGCGAACCGCGTTGGGTGGAGCTCGATATCCAGCCACTGAAGGATGCGGACGGAAAGGTGACGGGCTACATGGCCATGCAGCTTGACATCACGGAGCGAAAGCACATCCAGCACGAGATCGCGCAGAAGGAGGCGGAGTTTCGTTTTATTTTCGAGAGCGCGTCGACGGGTCTCTCCTGGCTCTGGGTGGGCGCGGATGGAAGCCGCCGCCGGCTCACCAACGAGGCGCACTTGCGGATCATCGGACTCACGATGGAGCAGATGCGTGATCCGGACATCTTCCGGAAGATTACGCATCCCGAAGACTGGAATGTGCAGCAGGCGCTCTACGAAAAGCTCGAGCGCGGTGAGCTGGACAAGTTTTCGGTGAAAAAGCGCTACGCGCGGCTCGATGGATCGGAAGTATGGGCTGAGTTGACGTTCCACCGCTTTCGGGACCCGAACGGCGGCTATCAGGAAGTATCGACGCTGGTCGATGTGACGCCCGTGCAGCGTGCCCAGGAGGAACTGGCGCGGAAGGAGGCGCAGTTCCGCTTCATCTTTGAAGCGGTGCCGATCGGGATATCGTGGCGGCGGGTGCGCGAGGAAGGGCCGTCAGCACGGTTGTTCAACGACGCGCACGTCCGGCTCTGTGGGTTGTCGCGGGAGGAGATTAATATACCGGGGATCTTCGCGTCGGTGAGTATTCCCGAGGAGTACGCCGTACAGCACCAAAATTACTCGCGGCTCATCGCCGGGGAGATCGACCAATTCTCGATGGAGAAACGATACCGCCACCGCGATGGCACCATCGTGTGGGTGCTGTATTCGCAGCAGCGCAAAGCGGTCGAGGGCGGCGGCTTCGAGGAGCTGTCCACACTGGTGGATATCACGGAGCGCAAGCATGCCGAGGATAAGCTGGCTCAGGAGCAGGCGCGTCTGCGGACGGTCTTCGAAATGGTGCCGGTAGGGCTTTCGTGGAAGGAGGTCGACCGGCCAAGTGAGACCCATCTCGTCAACAGCGAGCACGCGCGCATCACGGGTGTGCCCATCGAAGAGCGGCATGACATCGGGCGATACAAGACTGTCTCTCATCCGGAGGATTTTGTGCGCCAGCAATTGCTCTGGGATCAGATGGAGCGTGGGGAGATCGACCGCTATGTGATGGAAAAACGGTATGTGCGGCCCAATGGCGACTGGGTTTGGGTAACCTTCAGCGCGAGGCTTCTCGTGGATCCCGTGTCGGGGAAGCGGCAGCATATCTCATCGCTGGTCGATATCACGGACATCAAGCGGCAGGCCGCGGAATTGCAGGCGGCCAAGAATGCGGCGGAGGCGGCGAACCTGGCGAAGAGCCAGTTCCTCGCGATGATGAGCCACGAAATCCGCACACCGATGAATGGAGTGATCGGCATGACCTCGCTGCTCTTCGACTCCGCGCTGACCCGGGAGCAGCGGGACTACGTCGAGACGATCCGCGCCAGCGGCGATGCGCTGCTGACGATCATCAACGACATCCTGGACTTTTCGAAGATCGAGTCCGGCCGGTTGAGCCTCGAGCACGTGGAATTCAACCTGCGCGAGTGCGTCGAAGGCGCGCTGGACCTCATGGCGCCGCGCGTGCGCGAGAAGGGGCTCGACCTGCTCTACGAGATCACCGACGGCGTGCCGAATGCCGTGCGCGGCGATCCCACGCGGCTGCGGCAGGTGCTCGTCAATTTATTGGGCAACGCGGTGAAGTTTACCGAGCGCGGCGAAGTGGTGCTGTCGTTGCGCACCGTTGCGCTCTCCGACGAGCGGGTGCAGCTCGTGTTTGCGGTGCGCGATACGGGCATCGGCATTCCCGAGGAGGGATTGTCGAGGCTCTTCCAATCGTTCTCACAGGTCGATCCCTCGACGACGCGCCGCTTCGGTGGCACGGGCCTCGGGCTGGCGATCAGCCGGCGGCTCGCCGAGCTGATGGGCGGCACGATGACGGTCGAAAGCGCGGAGGGCAAAGGCTCGGTGTTTTCGTTCACGATCCTGGTCGATCCGGTCGGCAGCCGACCGCGCCCGTGGCTGCAGCCCGGCCAGCCGAATCTCGCGGGCAGGACCTTGCTAGTGGTGGATGACAACGCGACGAACCGCCGCATCCTCACCGAGCTGGCGGCGGGGTGGGGCATGCTGGCGCGCGCGGCCTCTTCGGGCATGGAAGCGCTCCGGTGGCTGCGCGATGGCGACCTCTTCGATGTCGCGGTGCTCGACATGCACATGCCGGAGATGGATGGCACGATGCTCGCGCGGGAAATCCGCAAGCTGCGCTCGGTGGAATCGATGCCGCTCGTGCTGCTCTCCTCCCTTGGGGCGCGCGAGGAGGTGGATGACCCCGCCTTGTTCAGCGCGTTCCTCATGAAGCCGGCCAAGCCCGCGCAGTTGCTCACAAAACTTGGCGAGTTGCTGCGATCCGATGCGATTCCGTCCCGCGCGCGCACCAAGCAGCCCTTCGTCGCCAAGCTCGCGGCGGGCGATGGCGCCACGCAGTCCGAGCGCGTGCTGCTGGCGGAAGACAACACCGTGAATCAAAAAGTGGCGCTGCTCATGCTCGCGAAACTCGGCTTCCGGGCCGACGTGGCCGCCGATGGCAACGAGGTGCTCGCGGCTGTGCAGCGGCAGCACTACGACATCATCCTCATGGATGTGCAGATGCCGGAGATGGATGGCTTGGAGGCAGCGCGACGCCTTTGCACGCTGTGGCCGGATCGGCGCGTGCGGCCGTGGATCATCGCGCTCACGGCAAATGCCATGCAGGGCGACCGCGAGCTCTGCCTCGCCGCGGGCATGGACGACTACATCAGCAAACCGATCAAGACCCCGGAACTCGCCGACGCACTGGCCCGAGCGCGGCAGGCGAAAATCGAGGTGTAAAAGCGAAAGGTGGCTCAGTTTCCGCGCGGTGAGGGCACGGCGCCTCCGTCGGCCGGGGAAATATCCGACCGGTCCAGACGATTGCCGGCGGTGATCGCCTCCACCTGCGGTGCGACTTGGCGCCAGAGGGCATCGGCTTTCTCGGTGGCGATGGCACGGCCGCGGACGATCTCGGCTTCTCGGGCGGCGCGATTTTTTTCGGCAATCGTGGCGAGGTCGTCGAGGTTGTAGAGGAAGACGTTGTCGATCTCGGCGACCGTGGGATCGATGTCGCGGGGGAGAGCCTGATCGATGAAGAAGAGCGGGCGGGCGGGGCGCTTGTGCATCGCGGCCCGGGCGGCGGCGAGGGAGATGACGGGGTCGGGCGCGGCGGTCGCACAGACGACGACGTCGAACTCGGCGAGGCGCGGCTCGCGCTGCTCGAAGGGCATCGCGCTGGCTTTGAGCGCGGTCGCGAGCTCCATGGCGCGTTCGAACCGCCGGCTGGAGACGGTGAGGGCGGCGGCTCCGCGGCTCTGGAAGGCCTTGGCGGTCTTCTCGCCGATCTCGCCCGCGCCCACGAGGAGGATGCGCGCCTGCTCGAGCGAGCCGAAGATATTGAGCGCAAGATCGACTGCGACGTTGGCAACGCTCACGTGGCCCTCGGCAATGGCAGTGTGCGTGCGCACGTGCTTGGCGGCTTGGAAGCCTTTCTGGAAAACGCGGTTGAGCACGGGGCCCGTCGAACCGCGCGACTGGGCGGCGGCATAGGCTTCTTTCACCTGCCCGAAGATCTCGTTCTCACCGACGATCTGGGAGTCGAGGCCCGCCGATACTTCGACGAGATGCTGCACGACCTCACGGTCGTGCAGGCTCAGCCGGATCTTCTCGAACTCCACCAGATCGAATTGCTGCCGCGCGCAGAAGGCCTCGATGACGCGCCGCGTGATGTCGGGCGTCGCGGCGACACCATAGAACTCAATGCGGTTGCAGGTGCTCAGCAGCGCAAACTCCTTCAACCCGGAGAAGCCGGCGAGCTCGGTCTGGAGCGCGGCGGCAGCGTCGGCGCTGAGGGAGAGTTTCTCGCGGATCGCGAGGGGCGCGCGGTGGTGAGTGGCGCCGATGACGAAGAGTCCGGCGTGGCTCATGGCGCGACAGGGGGGGCGAGATTGCGGGCGGCCGCCGGATACCTGCTCCGGTCTACGGGGCCGATGGATAGCAGCGCGGCGGCGAAGAGAGCGAGGCACGCCCAGGCAAAGCGCTTGGCCAGGAGCTGGCCGCGGAGCCGGAGCGCGAAGACGACCAAGTAGGCCAGCCAGACCAGCGTGGTCACCAGGATCTTCAGGATATTGGCGGAGGAAACGTCGCGAAAGTAGTGCAGCGCGATCACGCCGAGCGCGACCGTGAGGATCGCGACTCCGGCGCCCAACAGGCGCACCCCGATGTGGTCGAGATCGAGAATCGACGGGAGGAAAGAGAACATGCCGCCGAGGTGTTTCGATTTGAGCGAGTGATTGCGCAAAAGAAACATGAGCGAGGTGAGCGCGAGGAGGCCGAAGACCCCGTAGCTGAAGACGGCGAGCGCGGCGTGGAGCTCGATCCAGGGATTGGCGCCGAAGATATGCGTGCGGCTCGTGGCATCCCAGCTCGGGATCGAGAGCGAGAGCACCATCAGGATCGCTGCGAGACAGGAGGTGAAGTAGCCGAGCAGGCTGTTGCGGAAGGTGACGCCCACCACCAGATACAGCGTGATCGAGGACCACGCGACGAATTGGACGATCTCGAACTGGTTGCCGAGCGGGCAGCCGCCCACGGCGCGGCCACGCAGACCGAGCCCGATCAGCTGCACGAGGTAGCCGACGGCGATCAGAATGTAGGTCGCGAGGCCGGAGGGCCGGCCGTGGCGCAGGAGCGCGAGCGTGCCCAGCAGGAATCCCGCGGCGTAGAAGCCAGCGGCGATCCAAAGCCAGGTGCGATCGGCAAGTGCAGCGAACATCAAGCGGTCCACCGTAGGGCAGGCGAGCGCGGGGGCAAGTCTGAGCAGGACGGGCGGTAGGCGCGGGGAGGGCGGCACCTGTTGCCGCCGAAGCTGTGGATTGGCACAGCTGATTGGACTCTCGCTATCTGTGTAAGTAGCGTGCGGAACGCCCACCCCCGGGCTTGCCGGATAGGAGCGCAACTGTTTGGTTCGCGAACCCTTCCTTATGAAAAACCCCTGGCGAGTGGCGATCGTGTGTTATGCGGCGGCCTTGGGAGCGACGGCGTGGGCACAGAATCGGACCTTTACGAGCCAGTATTCCTTTGGCGACAGCCTGAGCGACAACGGCAATCTCTTCACCCTCACGCGTCAGCCGCCGCCGCCGTACGTTAATGGGCGCTTCTCCAATGGCCCGACGTTTGCGGAGTTGCTGGGTCAGCCGATGGTGCCGGCCGCAGGGTTGTCGTCGGTGGGGGCAAATCGCAACTATGCCTACGGCGGCGCCACGGCAGGCGTGGGGAGTCCGGTGCCGAACCTGGCGCAGCAGATCGCTTCGTACCGGCTGTCGGGTTTGCCGGCTCGCAGCACGGATCTCTTCACGGTGTTGGCAGGCGCCAGCGATCTTAGCACGGCGCTCGTGGCGCCGACGACGCCGGCCAATCCGGCGACCTTGGATGCAGCGGGGGCCTCTGCCGCGCAGGCCGTGGCGACCAGCGTGCAGACGCTGGTGGGTCTCGGCGCCAAAAATATCGTCGTGGGTGGCCTGCCGAATCTCGGGGCGACACCCCGCGCACTAGCGACGGGCGGAGCTGGCGGGGCAGGGGCAGCCTTGGGATTGCGCGCGACGACCGCTTTTAACAACGAACTCAGGGCGCGACTGGGGACGATTTCCGCCTCGGCGCCGGACGTGAACGTCGTTTATGTCGATCTGCAGGGCGTTATCGATCAGGTGATCGCGAACCACCAACGCCTCGGCTATAGCAACGCGACCTCCTACTATCTTGCGCCCGCGGCCCAAGGCGGAGGCGTGGGCGATCCGAACACCTACGTCTTCTTCGACGACATTCATCCCACAGCAAAGACGCATGCCTTGGTGGCGGAGGTGGTTTTGGAGCAGCTCAACCCGGAGCGTCCGCTCGGCTTTACGGCGACGCAGGGCACGGCGGCACTCGTGCTGGCCGGGCTGGCGACGAGTGCGATCCGGATGGATGCGTATGCGAGTTTCAACTACGCCGACGGCCGGCGCGGTCGGGATGGCTGGAGGCGCGGCTTCGACTACGATGCGCACGTGGTCACCGCGGGCGTCGACGTGCGTGCGAGCGAGGGAATGTTTGTCGGCGCGGCGGTGCAGGCGGGGCGGATGGAGGCAAAGACCAGCGGTGGCGAATTCGCCTTGGAGGACGGCGCGGGCCGGGTTTATGGCGTCTGGCGCGGCGGCCCGGTGAGCCTGCTGCTCGACGGCACATATGGGACATTGCGGGTAAAAGAGATTCGACGCGCGACGGCTTTGGGCGGCTTGGAAACGTCGGGCCGGACTTCGGGCACGCGCTGGGGTGCCGGGGTAAAGGCGTTGTGGAATATCGACATCGGTTCGGCGAGCGTGCGCCCCTGGCTGGGACTGCGGACCGAGCGGGTGGAGCTCGATGGCTATACCGAGCGCGATGTGGCGGCGCTCTCGATGGACCTGGCGGAGCAGGAGGCGGAGAGCTCGAGCGGTGCGGTGGGCGTGGATGTGGCGTTGATGTCCCGATTGCTCCACCACAGCGCGCGGCTGGATTTCCGCGCCGCGTGGCACGGCGAACTGGGCTCGCAAAACCGGACGGTGGCAGGCCGCCTGGCGGATAACTTCACGCGTCCTACACTGCTTGAAATCGAAGACGGCGACGGCTCGGGCTTCGAAATCGGCGGCGCGGCGACCTTGTTTTTCTCGCAGAAATGGGGCGCTACAGTGGGTTATACGACCGACATTCGCAGCGGAGATCGTCTCGCGCACCGCGCTACCGTGTCGGTGCAGACAGGATTTTGAGGAGCGACCGACGCGGTGGGGATAGCGAAGTATGAACTCCTTTTCGCTCACTGAGTTTCGAGGGACACGGAAACGTTAGGGAGGTTAATACCTACCTGCGTTATAGGTCCTTACCCGAGGGCGGGGTGAGGTAGGTTGATATAGGATTACCTCCAAAGCGGGACCCTACCGCTTTCCTCCTTCTTCACCTACCGCTGGAAAATGTTACATAAGATGCATTCTATCGTATCTGCGCCGTCGATGCTTGCGCGGAGCGAGCGCCTGCGGCGAACGCCGCGCGGTGGCAGGCATACCCTCCCGTTGCTATCGCTGCTGGCCCTTTGGTTGGGCACGATGGCGGCTGGGTGGGCCCAGACGTGGCGCTCGAATCTTCCCTCTCCCACGCCGGCGCTGAACGGCCCGACGTTCATCGCGCTCGATGAAGCCCGCGGATTCATCTACGTTTCGGAGCACGGCAACATCGACGGCACCGGCGGTGGTCGCATTCTTAAATACCGCATCGCCGGCGGCGCGCCGACGACGATTGCCGGGCGTGCTTCCTCGGCGAACAACCCGGAGGACGGTCGCTTTATCAGTCCCGATGCGATCATCGTGGATGGACCGACCGGCGATCTCTGGATCGCGGATCGGTACCTGAATCGCATCCAGCGCATCACCAACACGGGTGGGTTTGTGATGAAGTTTGGCTCGGGCACGCCCGGCTCCCTCACCGAGATGCACGGCCCGCTCGGTCTCGCGATCGACGGGGCCGGTGCGCTTTACGTCACCGAGCACGGCGATACCAACGGCACCATCGTGGACAAGGACAAGGTCGCCAAATACACGATCAATGGCACGCCAGGCCCCGGTGCGACGATCACGCGTAATTGGCGCGTCGGCGGCAGCGGCACGGGCAACGGACAATTTATCACGCCTTACGGCATCGCGATCAGCGGGAATACGGCCTACGTCTCCGATGGGTTCAATTCGGGCTCGCGCCTGCAGTTATTGAATACGGCGAATGGCGCGTATCGGGACCAGATCTGGATGGGGACTGCGGGAGGCCACGTCATTCCGCTCGGGCTCTTCATCGATACGGCCGACACATTGTGGATCGCGAAGAGCAGCGGTAACGATGGCACCGGTTTTTTGCAGGAGATCGAGCCGCGCACGCTGGCAGGCCAGCCGACTTTAACGCCGTTCGGACGGCGGGGCAGCGGCAACGGCGAATTCTCGCTACCGTTCCACTTCGTGCTGAACAACGCCCGGACCCGTGCCTACGTCGCCGACTACATGAATGATCGGGTGCAGGTCTTCGATATGCCGGGCGTGCCCATTGAGCCCGATCCCTCGCCGTCGGACCGGCTGATCAATCTCTCCTCGCGGCTTCGCGTGGTGGCGGGCGATGCGAGCCATGCCGTGATCGCGGGTTTCGTGATCACGGGGCCGAATTCCAAGCAGGTCCTCATCCGCGCCGTCGGCCCGGGGCTTGGCAGCGTCGGCGTGACGGGCACGCTCGGCAATCCCCGCCTCCAGATATATCGCGGCGCGACCTTGGTGATGGAGAATGAAGATTGGGCCAACAATGCGGAGGTCAGCGCCACCGGTCAGCGGGTGGGTGCCTTCCCCCTTGCGGCCAACAGCAGCGACGCGGCGGTCGTGACCACACTGGAGCCCGGGGCCTATACGGCGGTTATCCAAGCCAACGGCGGGAGTGGCGTGGCCCTCATCGAGGTCTACGATACCGAGACCGCCAGTTCGCTGACCGCGCAGCATCTCATCAATATTTCCACGCGTGGTTTCGTGGATACGGGCGACGGCCAGCTCATCGCGGGCTTCGTCGTGTCGGGAGGCGCCTCGAAGCGCTTTCTCATTCGCGGCATCGGGCCGGCGCTTGCGCCCTTCGGGCTCGCGGGGAATGTCGCCGATCCGCAACTACGCGTCTTCGCCGCCAATGGGGCGACACTTGTGGCGCAGAACGACAATTGGAGCACACCCCAGTCAGTCGCCTCCGGCCCCCCGGCTGCAAGTGCCGCCGAGATCAATGAGGCTTCGCGGGTGACAGGCGCTTTTCCTTTACCCAACGGCAGCCGGGATGCTGCCGTAGTGGTCACGCTCAAACCCGGACAATACAGCGCCGTGGTCAACGGGGCCGGCGACGGCACGGGCGCTGGGCTCGTCGAGGTTTATGAACTTCCGGACCTGTGAGTGAGTAGCGATTCCCGGTGAAGCCCGCCTCCCCCTAGGGCACTTCGCCGCGACATCGCGTTATCATCCACGGTTTGGCGATATCCCGGGTGCGTCCAGCGATGTGCCCGGGATTTTCCGTGGACGATCAACGACCCGCCGAATGCGTATTTACGGAGCATGCGGGAGGTTTACCCTACGAGGCGTACGCGCGCCGGTACCGCGCGGTGTGGCACCGCGGCTCCATCTCCATCCCCTTTTGTCTTTGGGTGTTGGCGTACGAGCGGACGCGCGCTACCCACGACGCATGTCGATACTATCGTCTACCCGCCCCGTAGTTGGCGTCGTGTGCGCGATGATCCTCGTCGCTGTAGTGGCTCAGGCCGCGGATATCACGGTGCGCGATGCGGCTTCGTTGCGGGCAGCCGTCGCTGCGGCGCAGCCAGGCACGCGCATTTTCCTCGCGGGCGGCGAGTACGGCGGCGGGTTTCACTTCACTAATTTACGCGGCGCACCGGGACGGCCGATCGTGCTCGCGGCGGCGGATGGCGCCCAACCTCCGGTCTTCAACGGCGGAAACACCGGGCTTCATTTCTCGAATCCTGCGTACCTTGAACTGCAGGGGCTTGTGATCACCAAGAGCGCCCATAACGGCATCAACATCGACGACGGCGGTTCGCCGGAGGCGACGCGTGACGAGCAGCCGTCGACGCGCCATGTCGTGCTGCGCGGGCTGCGCATCAGCGATATCGGCGGAGATGGAAACCACGACGGCATCAAGCTCTCCGGCCTGTATGATTTTCGCGTCGTCGAGTGCACGATCGAGCGCTGGGGCACCAAGGGTGGCTCGGCAATCGACATGGTGGGTTGTCACCGCGGCACGATCGAAGCCAGCGTCATCCGGCACATCGATCCGGCGCCGGGCAACTGCACTGCGGTGCAGTGCAAAGGGGGCACCAGCGACGTGAAGGTGCAGGGCAACCGCTTCGAGAATGCCGGCGGACGCGGCGTGAATATCGGAGGGAGCACGGGCCTGGCCTATTTCCGACCGCGCTTGCGCGAAGGGGCGGAGCGCGCCGAGGCCCGGAATATCGTCGTCGAAGGCAATACGTTCGTCGGCGGCGTGACGCCGGTGGCCTTCGTGGGCGTGGATGGCGCGGTGGTGCGGTTCAACACCATCGAACGACCCGGTCGCTGGGCCTTGCGCATCCTGCAGGAAAACAAGACGGCTGGCTTCGTGCCGAGCCGCAACGGCCAGTTTACCGACAACGTGATCGTCTTCGATTCGACCCGATGGGGTGAGAGCGGCGTGAACACCGGCGCGGGCAGTGCGCCGGAAACCTTCACCTTTGCGCGCAATTGGTGGTATTGCGCGGATCGCCCCGACCGGAGCACGCCCAAGCTTCCGAGCGCGGAAGCCGAGGGTGTTTATGGCCGCCCGCCCGAAGAGGCCAGGGACAGGGCGGGGGCGAGCGCCTGGAGCGGAGCGGCGGCTACGAAGCGTTGAGCAACCGCTCGTCGGCCGGCACGACGTGCAGGTTCGTGAACGGGTTGGCCGAATCCACCGGCGCGGGAGCGGGCAGCAGGTGGGGGATGAAGCGATTCACGACATTTGCGAGGCCGCTGAGGGCCGAGTGCTTCGTCAGGTAGGCATTGGCGCTGAGCGCGGTCGCGAGGGCGACATCGCCGGGATCGCTCGTGCCGGACAGGATCACGATCTTGATCGCATGGGTCGCCTCATGCTCGCGCAGCCAGCAGAGCACACTGAAGCCCGTCGTGCCCGGCATGTGGATGTCGAGGAAGAGGAGCTCTGGAAGCGCGGCGCGGCCTTGGGTTTCCGCGGTCTTGCGGAGGAACTCCATCGCATCGTGACCATCCTGAAACGCGGTGATGGGGCAGGAGACGCCGAGGCGGCGGAGCTGCCGTTGCAGGATAAAAATATCGTCGGGATTATCGTCGACGATGACGACGCGGCCGGGGGCTGGCCGAGGGGTGTCGGTTAAAGTTGCCGTGCTCACGGGGATAAAAATCCGCTTGGATTGCCATTCTCTCAAGTGGGAAGCGTTCGGGAAAAACCGGATAGTTGCCTGAGGATTTGGAGTTAGTGGTGTAAGGCTTGCTTCCAGAGGGAGACACGCGCACTTCTGCTCGTCGTCGCCCATGTCGTCCTCGCCGCCAGGCCAGCGGGTCTTCCGTGCCGTATTCGGCACGTGGACGGCGCTCGTTCTCTTGTTTCTCTACCTGCCGATCGCGGTGCTGGTGGCGTACTCGTTCAATACCTCGCGGCTGAACATCGTGTGGGAAGACTTCACGCTGAAATGGTATGAGCAGGTGTGGGCTAATGCGCCGCTGATGCAGGCGGCGGAAAACAGCCTGATCATCGCGAGCGTGACCACCGTGATCGCGGTGGTGCTCGGCACGCTCGGCGCGTGGCTGCTGCATCGGTATAGGTATCGCTGCGACCGCGCCATCCAGACGCTGGTCGGTGTGCCGATCATGATGCCGGAGATCGTCATGGGCGTGAGCCTGCTGGTGCTGTTCGCGACGGCGGCGATGCCGTTGGGCTTCACGACGGTGATCATCGCGCACGTGACCTTTTGTTTCCCCTTCGTGCTGCTGGCGGTGCGGGCGCGATTGGAGGGGCTCGATCCCGCGCTGGAGGAGGCGGCGCTCGATCTCGGCGCGACGCCGCTGCGCGCCTTCTGGCTGGTGATCGTGCCGACACTACAGCCGGCGATCATGGCGGGTGCGCTGCTGGCTTTCACGCTCTCGATGGACGAGGTGATCGTGACGTATTTCACCGCGAGCCCGGGCGCCGCCACCTTGCCGCTGCGGATCTTCGGCATGGCGAAGGTCGGACTGAATCCGATGTTAAACGCGCTCTCGGCGATCTTTATCGTCGCGACCGTCGTGATTGTGCTTTTTGCCGAGCGCCTCAAGAAACGCCGCTGAAATTTTCTCCCATGTCCCTCCGTCGATCCATCCGCCTGCTCAGGCCCTCTCTCGCGGCGGCGCTTGTCGCCACCGCTGTCGTCGCTGCGCCGCTGGCGAGGGCCGCCGAGTCGCTGAACCTGTTCGCCTGGTCCGAGTACGTGCCGCAAGCCGTGATCGACGGCTTCACGAAGGAGACCGGCATCAAGGTAAACTACGAGACCTACGCCTCGGGCGAGGAGATGCTCTCGAAGCTGCTCACGGGCGGCGCGGCCTACGATCTCGTGCAGCCTCCGGACTACATTGCGGAGTCGATGATCAAAAACAAACTCCTGAAGCCGCTCGATGCCTCGAAGCTGACAAACCTGAAGAACATCGGGCCGGAGTTCCTGAAGCTGCCGCACGACCCGGAGCAGAAATTCACCGTGCCGTACATGACCGGCACCGTCGGCATCGTGGTGAACACCGACAAGGTGAAGCAGTCGGTGCGCGGCTATCGCGATCTCTTCCAGGCGAAATACAAGGACCGCATCGTGGTCCTGAACGACAATCGCGAGATCGTAAGCTGGGCCCTCGTCACGCTAGGCATCGATCAGAATAACATCACCCGCGAGACGCTCGCGAAGGCCAGGCCGCTCGTCGCGGAGTGGATCAAGCTCGTGAAGGTCTTCGACTCCGACAGTCCCAAGACTCCGCTGCTCAATGGCGACGTCGATCTCGGTGTGGTGTGGAGCGGCGAGGCGGCGAAGCTGATCAACGAAAACAAGAAGTTCACCTACGTGTTGCCGGTTGAGGGCTATCACCCCTTTGTCGACGTGCTCGCGATTCCGACGACCGCGAAGAACGTCGCGGCGGCCCATCGCTTCATCGACTACGTGCTGCGGCCGGACGTGAGTAAACTGATCTCGGACGAGTTTCCCTACACGAATCCGAACCTCGCCGCGCGCAAGCTGCTCTCGAAAGAGCAGCTCGCGAACCAGGCGAGCTACCCAAAGATTGAGAAGCTCGCGACGTTTCGCGATATCGGGAAGGCTGCGGCGGATATCGACAAGCTTGTGACTGATCTGAAGAGCGCGGGGCAGAAGTG
>JAZKEV010000408.1:19156-20239 GCA_040386765.1 Verrucomicrobiota bacterium
TTTCGCCGGCCATCGCCCCGAGGTGGAGTATGGGGCGAAGGTCGTTGCCTCCAAGGCGGCGATTTTAGGCGGGGGCTTCACGGATGCAAAGACCCGGGCTTCTCGCGTGGTTGTTGCTGGCTCCGCTGCTCGTGTGGCTGCTGGCGTTTGTCGTGGCGCCGGCGCTCATCCTGGTCGCGTATAGTTTTGCCGAGCGCGACGAAATTGGGCGTGTGATCTTCGGCTTTTCGCTGGAGAATTACCGACGCGTCTTCGATCCGGTGTACCTGGGTGTCTTCGCGCGCTCGGTGGGGTACGCGGCGCTGACCACCGCGATCTGCATCGTGCTCGGCTACCCGGTGGCGTGGACAATCGCGCGGGCGGGGGAGCGGTGGCGGACGCGGCTGCTGTTGCTCGTAATGATCCCGTTTTGGACGAGCTTTCTCATCCGCACCTATGCGTGGATCACTATTCTTAAATCGGAGGGCATGCTCAACGGCCTCCTGCGCTATGCCGAGGTGATCGCCGCGCCACTGGAACTGCTCTACACGCCGGGCGCCGTTGTGGTCGGGCTCGTGTATGCCTACCTGCCTTTCATGATCCTGCCGATCTACGGTAGCGCGGAGAAACTCGATCCCGCGCTGATCGAGGCCGCGCACGATCTGGGTTGCGGGCCGTGGCAGGCCTTTGGACGCATCGTCGTGCCGCTGACGCTGCCGGGGCTCGCGGCGGGCGTGCTCATGGTGTTTGTGCCGGCGATCGGGATGTTTGCGATCAGCGACCTCATGGGCGGAGCACGCGTGCCCATGATCGGCAATGTGATCCAGGATCAATTTGTGGGGCAGGCGCGGGACAAGCCATTTGGCGCGGCGCTGAGTGTCGTTTTCATGCTGATGTTTGTCCTCGTCTACTGGCTCCTGCAGCGCCGCGGTGCGCGTTTTGTGGAGGCGCGGGTATGAGCGCGGGCATCCCGGCGCCGGCGCTGGAAGTGCGAGGCGTGACTAAACGCTTTGGCGACATCGCGGCGGTCGATGATGCGACGCTGAGCGTGCGGCCAGGCGAATTTCTGACGCTGCTCGGCGCTTCGGGCTGTGGAAAGACCAC
>JAZKEV010000409.1:0-16761 GCA_040386765.1 Verrucomicrobiota bacterium
CGCTCCCAAGGGCCGCGCCAGCGGTTTCAAGAGGAAGCGGCGCGCCGCATCGGCAAAGGCGAGATTCCACCGCGCGCCCCACAGCTCCGCAAGCGAGGTCGCGAGGAGCGGCGCCCGCATGATCGGCGGCGCCACCACTCCGGCGGCCCGCCAGGCGCACGAGAGAAGATGCAGCACCCCGAAATGCAGCACGAAGATCATCCCGAGCATTCCAAGGCGCGTGGTCACACCGCCCGGCGCGGCGACCGTGGCCGCCCAGCCCGCGAGAGCGAAGCCGAAGCCGAGTTTCGCAAAGGCAAATCCCCACTCACCCGCGCGCGGTCGGGTCGCCCTCGCCGCGCCAAGAAAGGCCCGCGCATCCATCCCCGGCCACGCGCAGAGATAACCAGCGAGCCTCCCCCGGCTCGCGCGGGCCGCATAGCCGGGGAGCGTCGCGAGCTTCACCGCGGCAAACTCCGTCGCCGCGATCGCCAGCATGGTCACCCAGGCCGGCAGCTCCCACGTGAGCCAGGCCGCCGCTCCCACGGCCCCCGACCCCACCACCCATGCCGCCCATCGCCCGGCAATCCGGTCGGCGGGAATCTCATGAAGGGCGAGGCGGGCATTCATGATGGCGGCGTTCATGGGAGCGGGTGGCTGGGCGCGACTACGGCATGGGTTCAGCGAGCGATCACGGGCGGCACGACGGCAGCGTGTACTGCCGGAGCAGGAGCGGCCGCGAGTGCGGGCACCTCGACGGGCCGTGCGCCTTTGCGGCGCATTTTATCGAAGTTGAACATGTTGAAGAAGTGCATGCCGCCGAGCACCAGCAGCACGACGCCGAGCTTGGTGCTGAGCACCTCCACCATGGTTTGCAGATCGGTGGGCTTGTCCCCGTAGCGGAGCGCAAAGGCGATGAAGCCGATATTGATCAGGTAGAATCCCACCACGAGGAGGTGGTTCACCGCGTCGCCCATGGCCTCGTTGCCACGGAAGGCCGCGACCACGAAGACGCGCCCGTTGCGGTGCAGTGTGCGCGCCACCCAGACCGTCATCGCGATCGAGATCGGGAGATAAAGGAGATAACCGAGGACCGTGTAGTTCATGGTATTTTATTATTTTAGTTATTTCTGTTAACTCAGAAATAAAGGAGCAGAAGAAGATCACCCGACGAGTTTGAAGACCTTGTCGCCCAGCTCGAGCAGCCGGCGGGCACCGGCGGGCGAGAGGCCCTGGGTACGTTCGGCCCAGCTGCCGGCCAGCTCGAGGAAGCTTGTGAGCTCCTGCAGCCGGGCGATGGTGTACTCCGAATCAGCCTTGCCCGCCTTGGCATCGGTGGTGCAGTCGCGCAGGGCGGCGACGGTGGGATCGAGCTCCCGCTTCTTGCGCTCGCGCATGATCAGGATGAACATCTCCCATACGTCGCGCAGCGTTTCGAAGTGTTCGCGCCGGTCGCCAAAGACATGGACCACCCGGACGATGCCCCAGCCCTGCAGCTCCTTGATGCTCGTGCTTACATTCGACCGGGCGACATTCAGCGTCTCGCCAATCTCATCCGCCGGCAGCGGCTTCGGCGACAGCATCAACAGCGCGTGGACCTGCGCCACCGAGCGGTTGATCCCCCAACGCCCGCCCATCTCCCCCCAGTGGAGGACGAAGCGTTCCATGACCGGCGTGAGTTTCATAATTTCTGTGATTACAGAAATGTCGGTCGCGGTCAACATCTAAACTCCCCCGTGACCCCGAATCTAGAGGCGTCGCACTGAACTCAAACCTGTTTCTACAGGAGACGAACCGAGGACAGACCGAGATAAGGCCATGGCGTTTGAAACCACGCTAAGCCATCGCGCCGCTCAACGGGGGCGGGTGGCGGCCCGCTCTGCGGGACTTTCATCACGATCTCGCCGGCGCATTGCGGGGAACCGCGCTCGAGATCGCGGCAGATTTGAGGGCGGCTTTCGTAAACGGTGCAGAAAAAGTCGGCTCCGCCGCAGCCGTCCTCGCGCACTGCCAGCGCCGCGCAGTGGCCATCCACCCTTCGCATGAAGGCCCGGTTCCCCACGAAATGCGCGGCCTCCTCCACCCGGTCGCCCAGCCGTGCCCAATCGTCGCCCGTCACCCGCACGTGCAGAGCCGAAGGGGAAAAGCAGCACGCGCCGCAACGGCGGCAGTCGGACGGCGCGGCGTTCTTTCCGGACGCCATCATCGCAACGACTCCGGCATCACGAGCCGCTTGAGGTTCTGCGGATCGTAGAGGGCGAAAGCCGGCTGGCCCGACTCAAGCCGGATCTCGGCAAACGTCACCGTCTCCGGTTCGGAGCATGTCAGAGTGCACGGCCGCGCGGCGGCGAGTAACGCAGCCAGCTCATCGTCACGCACCGGGGAACGCGCGGGAGACACGCCTAGCAGCCTGGCCGCTTCGGCGCGGGCCTACAAGATTTTCGAAGACAGGCGGGCGGGCTTGGAGTCTGGCGGGGCGTAGCGAGACAAGACGCCGCACGCGTTTGTAGTTCCGCCTTCAGGCGGAAGGTTTTTCGGATTCCACCTGCAGGCGTAACTACGAACCCGGCGTATCGAAATCCGGGCGCGCCCAAAAAAAGGCGGGCCATTTGGGCCCGCCCTTTCTGGTCAAAACTCCAGCGTGGTCGTCAGGCGCCAGCTGCGGGGCTCGTTGAGATTCACCCGACGCACGGCGGTGTAGGTGTCGTTGTAGCGACCCACAATCGCTCGGTACGAGTTGGTGAGGTTCTTCACGTTGAGCTGTACCGTGGCGTTGAGCCGGGTCCGCGGTACTTTGAAACGATAACCGGCAAAGGCGTCGCCGAGCAGCGATTCGTTGCCCCAGTAGATGTGGCCGGTCACGCGATCCCAGCTCATGAAGTTCTTGCCGGTGTAGCGCACGGAGGCTCCGAGGAAGCCGCCGCGGAGCTTGCCCTCGCGGAAGGTGTAGCGCGCCGTGCCGTTCATCTTGTGCGGCACCGAGCCGAAGGGCGAGTTTTGCCGGTCGACCTGGAAGGCGAGCTCACTGTCGAGATCGACGACCGCCTGGTCAAATTGCGCGAGCGGTGCGGGATCGTTGACGAGCTGCTGACGCCACTGCGGAACCCGGGTGCCGAAGAACTCGAAGATTTCGTTGAAGAAGTTTTCGCGCCGGCGCTTCGAGTGCGAGTAGCTGGCGCGGAGCGAAAGGCTCTTGGTCGGATTGGCGACCACTTCCACTTCGATGCCTTCGGTGAAGACGTCGATCGTCGCCGTCGTCCAGTCCACCGCCTGCCGGTCGTAGTCGGCCTGCGAGATCTTTCCGGCGTCGAGCAGCGCATCGAGCATCGAAGCGAGGTTATCCACACCGAGCGCGTTGGCGCCGGGGAGGATCGGCGTGTCCTTGAGCTGCTTGGTCTGAAACCACGTCGTGCGGATGAAGAGCCGGTCGTCCCCGAGCACATCGAACATGAAGCCGTAGTCCTTGCCATCGCCCTCGGTCGGCGGTCCGACCTCGCCATCGGGCAACACCGTGCGATCAAAGCGCGGCGCACCGTTATTTTTCGCCAGGTTGTAGAAGAGCGACAGCCGCTTGGTGGCGTGCAGCACCGCTCCCGCCGAGAAGGTCGTCGGCTTGTAGTGGTGCTCCACATACTGGCCGTTGAAGAACCATTCGCTCGCCACGAGCTCGCCCGCGACGACGCGTGGGTCGCTGGCGGTCACGCGTGCCTCACCCTCGTTCTTGAATTTGATGTCGTCGCGGCGGAGGCCGAGCGTGGTGACGAGCCGGTCCTTGAGCCAGAAGCTCTGGGTCGCGAGCATCAGCGTCTTGGTGTCCTTGATCGTGTGCGTGTTGGCCTGCGCGCGCGAGGCATAAGCCGAGTGGTACGTCTTGCCGTTGAAGACGTAGCCGGTGAGCGGGACGCTCGGATCGCTCGGATAGTAGGTCGTGAAATCGCCCGGCGTAATGTAGTTGCGGCGGAAGACCTGATTCTGCCCGCCTTCGGCATTGGCGGCGTTGGTAATCGGAATATTGGCTTCGTCCACGAGCGTCTCATTGCGCCAGCGGCGGCGGCGATCCTGTGAGGAGTCTTCAAGCAGGGCGGCGAGCCGATGGCGGCCGTACCAACGGTCCGACTTGCCGACATCCCACGCGACCGTGAGACGATACACATCGTTCTCGGTGCGGATCCAGTCCTTGAACCAGTTGGCGTCGAAGTAGAGCTGGCCCGCGTGGGGATTCGGAATTGTGGCGGCGGAGCCGTCGGGAGCAGGGAGCGTCAGGTTCGGATCGGCACGCAGGTCGGAGCCCGCAGGCGGCATCGCCATGGCCTCGACGTCGTTCAGATTGCTGAAGTAGGCGAGCTCGAGATCCACGCGCTTCGGCAGCTTCTGCTGCACGATCAGATGGTGCGCGTGAAACGTCTGGTGCCTCACGCCACCGGGGCCGGTGACATTGAAGCCGTAGGGAGAGATGGAGGGGGGCAGCAACGACTCGACGGGCGTACCGGCCGGGCCGAGGTAGCGGTTGATCGACTGGAACTCGTTACGATAGTTGTACACCCGCGAGTCCTGCGGCGTGAAAACAAAGCGGTTGTTGTTGGCGGTGTAACGGGCGGTGCCGGGGACTGCCACCGTGCCGTCGATGATGGGGCTGCCGAAGTCCTGATACCCCGTGACCTGATCCTGCGCGTTCCACGCGAGATCGACGTTGTTATCGACCCGGCCCTTTTCGAAGGAGGCGTGGATGACGGTGTTTTTCAGCGGCTGGTAAGCCACGGCCGTTGTCCAGCGCGCGGTGTCGTTGAAATTCCAGTGCCGCCAACCTTGGTTGTTGTTGTAGACGCCCATCAGACGCAGCGAGAGCTGCTTCGGGATGAGCACCTGGTTGTGATCCGCCTCGTAGCGCTCGAAGTGCCAGGAGCCCACCATGCTCTTCACGGTCGTCCGCTGGCGGTTGAGATTGGCCTTCTTGCCGCTGAGCGAGACGAGGCCGCCGGCTTGGCCGAGGCCGAAGAGGATGGAGTTGGGGCCGCTCGCCACCTCGGCGCGCTCGATGTTATAGAGGTCAATCGGGATGCTCGATTCGACGAAGTCGCGCGAGGAGCCCGCCGGGGAACCGCGCATGCGGAACTGGTAATCGTTGCCATCGGCGCCGCGGCCCGCGGGGTTGTTGAAGCCGGCGTTGGAATCCTCGCGATCCACTTCGACGTTGGTTGCGTGCTGGAGCATCTCCTCGAGATTAGTCGCAGCGATATCGGAGAGAAATTCGGGCGTGAAGGCCGAGACCGAGGCGGGCGTGTCTTTCAGCCGGGAGTTCAGGCGGCTGCCGCTCACAGTGTTGCCCGCTTGGTAGCCCACGTCGTTGTCGGCGACGACTTCGAACGGGGACAGTTCGATCGGCGCGGTGGAGGGCGTGGTAGGCGCCGCGGCAGAGGCCGTGGGCGAAGGCGTCGGCGCGGTTTGCGCGAACGCCAGCGGACCGGAAAAAGCCAGCGTCAGCGACGTGGTGGCGATGAGCGCGCGCAGCGGCGTGCCCGGGAAGACAGCATGCATGGGATGGGAAGGGGTTCGGTCGGTGTACTCGGCCGCAGACAAAGGTTGCGACGTGGACAATGAGACACCCACCCCTTCGTGCCTGCAAGGGCTCGCAGGTGACGATTTCACACATCCCCAGCTCATTTCACACTTCCGCATTCAAATCGTTGCACGGAAACCACCTGGAAAATGAATCCGCCTTGCCCCTCTGCGTCCCATACGCGAGCCAGCCTTTCTGTAGCGTCGGCTATGACCGCCGACGAACGGAGTAACACCTACGAACGCATCGGCGGTCATGCAACCACCGCACAGCACAATCCCATTTCCCCAAACGCTGTCGCCCGCCCGCCGCGATCAGAAGTCGATCGTCGTCGTCAGGCGCCAGCTGCGCGGCTCGTTCAGATAGATGCGTCGGACGCCGGTGTAGTTGTCGTTATAGCGGCCGACGTTCACGAGGTAGTCGTTGGTGATGTTCTTCACGTTGAGCTGCATGGTCGCATTCAATTTCAGGCCGGGGATCTTGAAGCGGTAGCCGCCGAAGAGGTCGCCCATCACCGACTCGTTGCCCCAGTAGATGTGGCCGGTGGCGCGGTCCCAGCTCATGAAGTTCTTGCCGTTGTAGCGAATCGAGCCGCCGACGAAGGCGCCGCGGAGCTTGCCCTCGCGAAAAGTGTAGCGGGCCGTGCCATTCATCTTGTGGGGGCGCGTGCCGAAGGGGCTGTTCTGGCGGTCGGCCTGAAAGGCCAGCTCCTCGTCGAGATCGCGCTTGGCGATGTCGAAATTGGCCAGCTCAGTCGGATTGTTCAGCAGCCGCTGACGCCACTCCGGGGTGCGCGCATCGAAGAACTCGTAGACTTCGCGGAAGAAATTTTCCCGGCGGCGCTTGGAGTTCGAGTAGCTGGCGCGCAGCGAGATGGCCTTCGTGGGATTGGCCACAACCTCGACCTCGATGCCCTCGGTGAAGACATCGATCGTCGCGGTGTTCCACGTCTTCGGCAGCGCATCGTTCTCGGCCTGCGTGATTTTTCCGGCGTTTTGCAGCGCGAGTACCATGGCCTCGAGGTTGTCCACCCCGAGCGCATTGGCGCCGGGCGTGATCGGCGTGTCGTTGAGCTGCTTGGTCTGGAACCACGTCGTGCGGATGAAGAGCCGGTCGTCGCCCAGCACATCGAACATGAAGCCGTAGTCCTTGCCATCGCCCTCGGTGGGGCCGGCGACGTCGCCCGTGGGGAGCACGGTCCGGTCGAAACGCGGCGCACCGTTGTTTTTCGACATGTTGTAGAAGAGCGAAATGCGCTTGGTCGCGTGGAATACGGCGCCGGCGGTGAAGGTCTCGGGCTTGTACCGCCTCGTCACATACTGGCCGTTAAAGGACCATTCATTGACCACGCGTTCGCCCGACGCGACGCGCGGATCGCCCGCAGGCACACGCACTTCGCCCTCGTTCTTGAATTTGATCCGGTCCTGACGCGCGCCGAGCGTCGTCACGACCCGATCTTTCCACCAAAAGCTCTGGGCCGCGACCATGAAGGAATACGTGTCCTGAGTCGTGTGCGTGTTGGCACCCGCGCGCGAGGCGTAGGTGCTGTGCCAGCGCTGGCCGTTGAACGAAAACTCGTCGATCGGCAGGCTCGGATCGCTCGGATAGTAGGTCGTGAAATCGCCGTCCGTGAGATAGCTGCGGCGATTCACCTGATTCTGCGCGCCTTCGGGCGAGGCGGGATTGCCGATGGAATTGCCGTTCTGGTCGGCGAAGATTTCGTTGCGAGTGTTGCGCGTGCGCTCCTGCGCGGAACTCTCGAAGAGGCCCGCGACGCGATGGCGGCCATACCAACGATCCGATTTACCGGCATCCCAAGCGAGGGTCATGCGGTACACCTCGTTCTGGTTGATCACGCGGTCCTTGAACCAGTTTACGTCGAGGTATTTCCGGCCCGCGAAGGGATTGGGCACGGTGCCGGTCGCGCCGTTGGGCGCGGGCAGCGTGAGGTTGGGATCGATGCGGAGATTGATGCCATCGAGGCCGAGGCCCATGGCCTCGACGTCGTTCTGGTTGTTGAAATACGCCAGCTCGAGGCCCACGCGCTTCGGCAGCTTCTGCTGCACGATCACTTGATAGCTGCGGAAGCTCTGGTGCCGCACGCCGCCCGGGCCGGTGAGGTTAAACTCGTAGGGCGACACATCGGGTGAAGCGAGGGTCTCGATCGGGTTGCCCGCGTCGTTGAGGTAGCGGTTGATCGACTGAAATTCGCCGCGGAGGTTGTACACGGTGCCATCCTGCTGATTCCACGTGTAGCGCTGCTGGTTGGCGTTGAAGCGCTGGGTGCCGGGTCGGACGGCGGTGGCGTCGAAGATCGGGCTGCCGTTATCGAGATACCCGGTGAACTGGTCCTGCGCGTTCCACCCGATGGTGACGTTGTTGTCGACGAAGCCTTTTTCGTAGGAGGCGTGGATGACGGTGTTCTTCAGCGGCTGGTAGGCGACGGCGACGGTGCCGCGCTTGGTGTCGTTGAAATCCCAGTGACGCCAGCCCTCGTGGTTATTGTAAACGCCCATGAGGCGCAGCGAGAGCTTCTTGGGGACGAGGACCTGATTGTGGTCCGCCTCGTAGCGCTCGTAGTGCCACGAGCCAAACATGCTCTTCAGCGTCGTTTTCGAGCGATTGAGGCTGGCCTTCTTGCCGGTCAGCGAGACGAGGCCGCCCGCCTGGCCGAGGCCGAAGAGGATGGAGTTGGGGCCGCTCGCCACCTCGGCGCGCTCGATATTGTAGAGATCGATCGGGATGTTGGACTCGACGAAGTCGCGCGACGAACCCGCCGGGGAGCCGCGCATGCGGAAGTTGAAATCGTTGCCGTCAGCCTGGCGGCCGGGGGGATTGTTGAAGCCGGCATTGGAGTCCTCCACGTCGCGCTCGATGTTCGTGGCAAACTGGAGCATCTCCTCGAGATTGGTCGCGGCGATGTCGGAGAGAAATTCGGGCGTGAAGGCAGAAACCGAGGCCGGGGTGTCTTTCAGCCGGGAGTTGAGCCGGCTGCCGCTTACGGTGTTGCCCGCCTGGTAGCCCACGTCGTTTTCCGCGACGACTTCGAAGGGCGAGAGCTCGATCGGCCCTGTCGAGGGGGCGGGGGTCGTAGTGCTCGCCGGGGCGGAGGCAGGAGCAGGGGCGGTTTGCGCCTGCAGCGGCGAGCCGAGAACTGCCAACGAGGCGATAGCGAGGAGCGCGCGCAGCGGCGCAGCAGGGGTTGCAGCATCCATGAGGGGAAGGGTTAATCGGTGCGGTCCGCGCCAGAGGGGGTTGGCGGTATGAACAACCAGAAGATTCTACGGCGCGCGCGCAAGGCCCACCGTGTGACGATTTCGCACATTCACTGCGCATTTCACACCTCACCTGTAAAACAGTGCAAAACACCCGCTTGCCGCCCGCGTGCGGGGCCGCTCGACTGGCTCCGCCACATGGATGCCTACGCCCAAGCCCGCACCCTGATCGACGCCGCTCATTCCGCCGACCCCGCGCGCACGGCGGAGGACCAGCCCGCCGAACTCGTTTATGCCGATAGGATCGAGGCTTGGGTCATACGTCTCGTGCCGGCCGCCGCCCCGGCGCTCCGCCTTGCCGCCCGCAGCCAGCATCTCGAACGCTGGTCGGTGCCGCGCGCCAGCTACCCGATGGACAAGCCCGGCTACCATGCGTGGCGCCGCTCTCTCTACACCAAGCAAGCCGAGCGGGCCCGTGAACTTCTCCTCCAAGCCGGCGTACCCGCTGCCGAGGCAGCCGATGTCGCGACCTGGGTCTCGAAAACCGGCCTCAAGACCAACTCCGGCACACAGGCACTCGAAGACGCCGCCTGTCTCGTCTTCTTGGAGAACGAGATCGGCGCCTTTGCCGCCCAGCACGCCGAGTATCCGCGGGAGAAGTTCATCGATATCCTGCGCAAAACGTGGCGCAAGATGACCCCCGCGGCCCAGCAGGCCGCCCTCGCCCTCGATCTCCCGCCCGCCATCTCCAGCCTCGTCCGTGAAGCAGTGGGCTGAAGGGACGTGAGCGAAGAACTGAGAGCCCGGAGTCCGGAGCACGGAAAAGGGGCCGGAGGGGCATTTGACGGCGAATTTTCCTCCAACAGCCAAAAGATCAGGCTCTGCGCTGTAGACTCTCAGCTCATAGCTGTCGGTTCCGCCTGCCGCTGACCCGCTTTCGGATTTACATTTGCATCGATTCACAGAGTTATCCGTCTCCCAAAACCGCAGCCGCCTCCGGCTGATTCTTATCGCTCCCCGGCATGGAACCCTGTCCTTGCGCTCACGCGCCTTCGCCCGATCGCCGTAACTTCCTCGTGAAAGCCGCTGCCGTCGTCATCGGCGGCATCGTCACCGTCGTCCCGCCGCTCGCGGGCCTCTTCGTTTTTCTCGATCCGCTCCGCCGTAAGACCGTGGCCGGCGGCGCCGTGATGGTCGCCAACCTCACGTCGCTCCCCGAAAACGGCGAGCCGCGCAAATTCCCCGTCCTTGCCACCCGCGTCGATGCCTGGAACCGCACGCCCAACGTACCCGTCGGCGCCGTCTACCTCCAGCGGTTGCCGGGCAACAAGGTCCGCGCGCTCAATGTCGTGTGCCCGCATGCCGGCTGCTTCGTCGACTTCAAGTCGGAGAAGAACAATTTCCACTGCCCCTGCCACAACAGCAGCTTCGCGCTCGACGGCAAAATCCTCGATCCCAAGAGCCCCAGCCCCCGCCCGCTCGATAATCTCGAGGTCGAGGTCCGCGGCTCCGAGGTGTGGGTGAAGTTCCAAAACTATCGCGCCGGTGTGCACGAGAAGATCCCCGTCTGATGAAGCCCGCTCTCGACTGGCTCGATAACCGCACCGGCTACAGGAAGCTGGTCCACGAAGCGCTCTTCGAAAACGTGCCCGGCGGCGCCCGCTGGCGCTACGTGTGGGGTAGCACACTCGCCTTCTGCTTCGTGATCCAGGTGGTCACCGGCACCGCCCTGTGGTTTGCCTACAGCCCGAGTTCCCAGACCGCGTGGGAAAGCGTCTACTACATCCAGCACGAGATGTGGGGCGGCTGGTTCCTCCGCGGGATGCACCATTACACGGCGCAGGCCATGACGGTGCTCCTCGCCGTCCACCTCATGCAGGTGGTGATCGACGGCGCCTATAAGGCCCCGCGCGAGTTCAATTTCTGGTCCGGTGTCATCCTGCTCTGCCTCACGCTTGGCCTCTCGCTCACCGGCTACCTGCTGCCGTGGGATCAGAAGGGCTACTGGGCCACCAAGGTCGCCACCAATATCGCCGCGATCACACCCCTCATCGGCCCAGAGCTGCAGCAGCTCGTGATCGGTGGCGTGGACTACGGCCATCACACACTCACCCGGTTCTTTGCGCTGCACGCTGGCGTGATTCCCGGAGCGATCATCCTCTTCATCGTCGGCCACATCTACTTCTTCCGGAAGCATGGCATCACTCCCAAGGAGCCGCGCCGCCGGCCCGACGCCGCCTTCTGGCCCGATCAAGTGCTCCGCGATGCCGTCGCGTGCCTCGCCGTGCTGGCGGTGGTGATCTTCTTCATCATCCGCACCCGCGGCGCGGACCTCGGCGCCCCTGCGGACCCCTCGGAGCCGTTTTCCGCGGCGCGGCCCGAGTGGTATTTCCTCTTCCTCTTCGAATTCCTGAAGTACTTCCCCGGCGGCACCGAGGTCTGGGGCGCCATTGTCATTCCCGGCCTGTTCATGGTCGTGCTGGCCGCAATGCCCTTCATCGGTAACTGGAAGCTCGGCCACCGCTTCAACATCGGTTTCCTCTGGGTGATGATCGCAGGCGCGGGCCTGCTCACCTACCTCGCCTTCAACGAAGACCGCAAGAACCCCGACTACGCCCGCGCCGTCGCCGCCGCCCGCCACGACGCCGAGCGCGTCATCGAGCTCGCCAAGGGCCCCGATGGCATCCCGATCGCGGGCGCCGCCGAGCTCCTGCGCAACGATCCCCGCACGCAGGGACCCAAGCTCTTTGCGAAGAACTGCTCCAGCTGCCACCGCTTCGATGGCCACGACGGCATCGGCGGCAAGCCCAAGGACGAGATCTCCGGCGCCGACCTCAAGGGCTTCGCCAGCCGCGAGTGGCTCGCCGGCCTCCTCGACCCCAAGCGCGTCGACAGCCCGCACTATTTCGGCGGCACCAAGTTCAAGGCCGGCAAGATGGTGAAGTACGTGCAGGAAGACATCGCGAGCTTCGGCGACGACGAAAAGAAAGAGCTGGCGACCGCCGTGGCCGCGCTCTCCGCGGAAGCCCGCCTGAAATCGCAGCAGGAGCTCGACCGCCGCGACGAGGCGCTCATCGCCAAGGGCTCCGAGGCTCTGATGGGTTCCACGCTCGGCTGCATGGAGTGCCACAAATTCCACGATGCCGGGGAAGACAGCGCCCCCAACCTCACCGGCTACGGCTCGCGCGAATGGCTGCTCTCTTTCATCAGCGACCCCGAGCACGAGCGCTTCTACGGCGAGCGCAACGACCGCATGCCCCGTTTTGCCGAGGAGAAGATCATGTCGCCGAAAGAGCTCAGCATGATCGTCGACTGGCTCCGCGGCGAGTGGTACGAAGCCCCGAAGGCCGTCGCTACCCAGTAGGGTGTCTGCCGCTCAGTCGGGCGGAAAAACAAATTGGGCAGAAGTTCACCCAATCGTTTCCTGCCGCGCCGCGATTTGTTTGGCCCTTTGGGGCTCTGGCCCATGGGATTTTGCCCATGCGCCCGCCTGTCACCTTCGCTACCTCGCGCCTGGTCGCGCGGATGCCGCGGGCTGACGATGGCCCGGCGGTCTTCGCCTCGTACGCCAACGATCCCGAGGTCACGCGCTTTCTGTCGTGGAGCGCGTACACGCGTGTCGAGCCGCTCACGGCGTTTCTCCGCGAATGCATCGCGCAATGGGAGAAGATGGGGTCCACGACCGGCCACTACGCCTGGCTGCTCTGTCTCAAAGGCACGGATACGCCCATCGGCTCCATCGGCGTCACGCTCGAAGGCAACGGCCGCGCCATGTTCGGCTATGCGCTCGCCAAAAAATTCTGGCACCACGGCTTTGCCGCCGAGGCGCTCACGTACCTCGTCGATTGGACGCGGCAGCAACCCACGCTCTTCCGCGCCTGGGCGTTCTGCGATGTCGAGAACCCCGCCTCGATCCGCGTGATGGAGAAAGCCGGCATGTCGCGCGAAGGCATCCTCCGCCGCTGGCACACCTGCCCCACGCTCGGCCCCGAGCCGCGCGACTGCATCGTGTGCGCAAAGGTGAAGTAAGCGGCAGGCGCCGCGCCCCACACGGCAGGTTGCCCGCGAATCACGCGAATCCGAGCGGGCCTGGGCCTTAGCGGGGAGCTTCAGCCCGCGCTTCCGAAACCCTCACCTCTCCCAAGCGCGGACTGAAGCTCCCCGCTACGAAAATTCGCGTTCATTCGCGTGATTCGCGGGCTTTGGATAGATACTCTCCGACGCACAGCCGCGAGCCGCATCAATCGATTTTGACGAAGCCCATGAGCTTCCGCACCCGGTTGCGACCCTCGATATAACCCAGCTCCCACGCGGCCCAATATACCTTGGCGGCGAGTGGATAATTCACCGGCGTGCCGATCCCGTGCTCATAACAAAGCGCCAGATTGACCACCGCCTGCGGGTGCCCCTTCTCCGCGGCGAGGCGGATATATTTAAACGCCACCGCCGGGTCTTTCACGATGCCCGGCGCCTCCTTGGTGCCCCAGTAATACAAATGCCCAATGTAGTAGGCCGCCTCTCCCATGCCCTGATCCGCCATGGCACGAATCTCCGTGATGGCCTCGGGCGAGGCCTTCTCGCCCCAGCCCCGCAGCCGCATCTTCGCGAGGAGGAACTTTGCCTCGGCATTGCCCTGCGCCGCGGCCTTCTCGAAACAGGTCCGGGCCAGTTTGTAGTCGGTTGTGGCAAACACGCCGTCGGCATGCGCGCGGCCCAGCTCCACCAGCGCCGGTGCGAAATCCCCCGCCACGCGCGTCAGCTCCTTCAAGTGTTCTTTCACGCGCGTGGGCGCGAGCCAGTAGGCCTGGTTGCCGGCACGCACGTATCCGAGTGAGTGATACAATGTGGCGACCGCCACGCCCTGTTTTCTCGAATTCGCGCAGCTTCGCTCGAGCCAGCCCGCCGTTGAAGGAGCTCGCCAGCGCGTAGTATTCCATGGCGCGCGCCAGCTGGGGCGAGCTGCCCATCGCTCCACTCTCGAAGGCCCTCCCGATGCTCATCAGGCCGAACTCCTCGCCCAAGGCGGTCGCCTGCGTCGCGAGGCGCGTGCCCTCGGCCAGATCGGCGGGCGGGATATAGCCGATGGCGCGGTAGTAACCGAGCGTGGCCAGCGCGCGCACCGACCCCAGGTCGGCCGCCTCTTGCAGCATCTTCACCTGCTCCACCCGGTCAGGCGGCCCGCCGATGCCATCGCCCCTGGTCATGCTCAGCACATAACGCGCGACCACGCTGCCCTCCGCCATCGCCTCCTGGATGAGCTTCAAGCCGCGCTCCTCATCCTTCATCTCGGGATAATTCCACTTCTCGCCATAGATCCACACCAACCGGCGTATGCCTTCACATGCGGCTTGGGCGCCTGCTGCAGCTGCTTGTTGAGAAAGGTCAGCGCCGCCTTGTTGCCATCCATCAGCCGCATCTGCCGGAAGCGCACGCCGAAGAGATCCTCCGCGAGCTGGGCTGGCGGAGCATCGGGCCACTGCGGCCTCTGCTCCGCAGCGCCCGCCAGACGGGCGAGCAGCAGGGCGACAACGATCCACACACCTGTTTTCAGGTTACGTAAAGCGGGCATGGCGGCACGCTCGCGGGTCGGCGCGCGACGAGCCAGAGCAATTTTCTTCCTGCAGTAAGAGCGCATCGGCTGGCAATTTAAGCGGTCGTCAGCATCGTTATTGCCATGACCACCGTAACCACCTGCTCGAACAATGCAGAAGCGGAATTGCTGCATTCACTCCTCGTCGGCGCCGGTATCGAAGCCTTCGTGCTCGACGATGCGTTCGGTGGCGCCATCCGCATCCAGGTTGACGATACCCGGCTGGAGGATGCCAAGCGCCTGATCGAGGAAGCGCAGAGCACCGCCGAGGAAGACGACGGCGACGACGCCCCGGGCACCACCTGACTTGACCCGGTCGCGAGCGCGTCGTCTTCCTCGCTCATGCCGCTCCCGATCTCGCGCCCGCTGCTAACGCGCCGTCGGTTTTTGCAGAGCCTCGGGGCCGTCACCAGCATCGCGGCGGCAGGTGCGGTATATACGCGCTTCGGCGAGCCGCGCTGGCTGGATGTTTCCACGCTGCGCGTCGGTTCCACCGACGGAGCGACTCCGCCGGTCCGCATCGTGCATCTCTCGGATTTTCACGCCTCCGCCGTCGTACCGTATGCGTTTATCGAGGATGCCATCAGCGTGGCGCTCGCGCAGAAGCCGGATGCGATCGCGCTCACGGGCGACTTCATCACCAATCATCTGCCTGAGCCGGAGCGCTACTCGAAGATCCTATCCCGTCTCTCCGCCCTCGCGCCCACCTTTGCATGCCTGGGTAATCACGACGGCGGGCCTTGGACGCGCCGGGCTGGCGGGCTGCCCACGATCGCCAACACGCGCGCGATGCTGGAGGCCGCGGGCATCGTGTGCCTGCACAACGAAGCGCACGCGCTCTCGCTCCGCGGCCGGTGGTTTCAATTCATCGGTGTCGGCGATTTCTGGTCAGAGATGTGCCTACCCAACGAGGCCTTCGCCCGCGTGCCCACCCGCGGAAAAGCGTATCGCGTGCTGCTCAATCACAATCCCGATGCGAAGGACCGCATGCAGCTCCACGACTGGGATCTCATGCTGTGCGGCCACACGCACGGCGGACAGTTGAAGCTGCCGCTCTTCGGCACGCCGTTCGCGCCGGTTGTCGACAAGCGCTTCGTCGAAGGCCTGCACCGCTGGCAGGGGCGCTGGCTCTATATTACGCGCGGCATCGGCAATCTCCACGGCATGCGTTTCAACTGCCGGCCCGAGGTGAGTGTATTGGATGTAGCGTAGCCGTTTCATAAAACGGCTTCGACTATCACGCGCAATTTTTGCGCAGCGAAGTCCGGATGTGCGTTCTGTTCACACTCGCTGCAACAGCGTTTCCTATTCAGCACAAATAGGTTGTGATATCCCGCACCGCCACCTTGGACGAAGGATCAGGCAATAGGTTGCGCGGCCCCGTCCATTTTTTCCCCGATATATTCGGGTGAACTTTGAAACAATGAACCCCCCGGATGGCGTCTTCCCGCCCGTAACCAATTACACATCCAATGAAGAACGATCCTTATTTCAAACTCGTCGCCGCTGTCATCCTTGCCGGGGTGATCGTCGCCTTTGCCAGCCCGAGCGCGACCAATGCCGCCAGCCAGACTCCCGATGCCGAGCCCGTCGCCGCACCGGCCACCGCCCTCACTGAGTAATCGTCCCATGCCCACGCGACTGGAATCGGCTTGCCGCTATGCGCCTCGGAGGCGTCAGCTCCCGGCATGTTCCACGTTCGCTGCCCGCTCGGCAGGTTCGCCCTCGCGCTCGGCTTCAGCGCGATCGTTGCCCTCGCCCAACCCGCCAAACGTCCGCTCACGCATTCCGACTTCGATGGCTGGCGCAGTATCGCGACCCCCACGCTCTCCCGCGACGGGCGCTGGCTCGCCTACTCGTTCATGCCGCAGGATGGTGACGGGGACCTGATCGTCCGCGAAGTCGCCACTGGCCGCGAGCATCGCGTGCCCCTCGGCGCGCTGCCGCCGCCCAATCCCACCGCCGCCGACGAGAACGCCCCGCCCGAGGCCCCGCCTCCGCCGCGCACGGTCAAGTTCTCGTTCACCAGCGACGCCAAATACGTCATCGCTTCGGCGTATCCGAAAAAGCAGGACATCGCCGCGGCGCGCAAAGCGAAGAAGAAGCCCGAGGAGATGCCGCGGGTCGGAATCGCGATCCTGAACATCGAGAGCGGCGAAGTCGTGCGCATCGCCGACGTGAAGAGTTTCCAGGTGCCCGCCAAAGGCGGCTCGTGGCTCGCTTACTTGAAGGAAGGGAAGCCCGAACCCAAGAAAACCGGCGACGCGAAATCCGAAGAGCCGGGTGAGAACGACGAGCATGACGAGGACGCGACAGCCGCGGCTCCGGCCGCAAATGCCACTCCCGCGCCGGCCACGCCTCCGCCTGCCTCACCCGAAACCACCGCCACCTCAGCCAGCCCGGCCGCCACGTCGACCTCA
>JAZKEV010000410.1:0-4644 GCA_040386765.1 Verrucomicrobiota bacterium
GACGAAGAGCACGTTGCCGCCATTGGCGACGGTGTCTTCGAGAAAGTTGCAGGCCTTGACGAGGGCCTCGTGCGTCTTGCCGAGATCGATGATCGTCACTCCCTGGCGGTGATCGAAGATGAAGGGCTTGGAACGGGGGTTCCAGCGCTTGGTCTGGTGGCCGAAGTGCACGCCTGCGTCGAGCAGGTCTTTGGGAGTTACGCTGATGCTCATAATGATCTGATGTATCTTCCGACACACAGGTCGGCCAGTGGGCCGCCTTGCGATCGACTGATGTGGTTGGTTAGTTTTAGTTGATCCCTCTTTTTGAGAAGAGAGTTGGCCAACACACCGGGCGGGGCGGGTTCTGGCAAGAGCATTTCGAAGTGGTTTGGGAAAACTTCCAAAAAGGCGTTGACAGTAGGGATGTCGGCGCGGACCTTGGCCCTTCCATTTGTTGCAGGGTGGAGCAGCCTGGTAGCTCGTCAGGCTCATAACCTGAAGGTCGCTGGTTCAAATCCAGCCCCTGCACCCAATTCAGAAAACCCTCCCACTGCTCGGGAGGGTTTCTTGTTTAATGGCTTACGCGATTCTCGAAAGAGCGTTCACCTCGCTGTTACTCCGGGTAACATCAGGAAACTTTCAGACCTAGGACACGTCGTTTCCGACGTAGTTTTTCTCCAGCGAAATCTCTCGGCCGAAGAAAATGCGAAAGCGGCCGTCCCCCTCTGAGAACAGACGCGAAAAAGCCCGCGTCCGTGAGGACTGCGGGCTTTTCTCCCTCGGTTGAGACTACGCGGCTGGCTTCGCTCGGGCCAAGCTGCCTTCAACGCCCGTTCGCGCCAGCGCCATGATCTCCCCAAATGGATAAGGCCGACGAGTTGTCGTCAGCCGCATGTTCATCAATCAAGTGGCTTCAGATCTCTGAGATTTTTCGGGTCAAAGGTTTCTCTGGCTAACAATGAGTTGTTCGAGTTGCTCCAACTGTTCAGGCATTGCGCCGCTAGAGCCTGTGGCGATGGCGTCGTCGAGTGCTTCCTTCGACGGGTATAGATCGCGCACGATCACCAAGGTCGTGCCATTAACTTCTTCGAAGGTCACCGTGGTAATGGTTGCGGCGTCTACTCCTCCTTCGTCGTTGGTCCAAACTAACCGCGAGTGTGGAGTTACTTCGAGATACTTGCCAAAAAATTCCGCACTCTGACCACCAGCACTGAACACAAGACGGTATGTTCCGCCGGTGCGAACATCCATCTCACAGGACACAAGCGTTATGGGGGCTGATTTTGGCACCCACCACTTCTTGAAGAGCTCCGGATTGGTCCAGGCCTCAAACACGAGGTGTGACGGCCCATTGATGATGCGGGAAGAGACGAGTTCACGCTCTGACTTTCGTTCCGCGTTTGTTTGGTTTTTCATTTGTTTCCTTTCTTCTGCTTTAGTTCCTGAACGACAATTTCAAGTGCGTCGAAGCGCCTGTCCCAGGTTTCTTTGTATCTTTCGATCCAAGCCATTTCGGAATCTAGCCGGCACGAACCGAGCATGCAGGTCCGCACCCGACCTATTTTCTCTGTCTTCACCAGACCGGTTTGTTCTAAAATGCCGACGTGCTTATTCATACCTGTCAGCGTCATGCGAAACTGTCCGGCGAGTTCCGTAATTGAAGCGTTCCCCCGCCCAAGCTGCAGAAGCACGCCACGTCGGGTCGCGTCGGATAACGCGGCAAAAGTATCGTCAAGGCGATTCCCTGAATACTGAACCATATGGTTCAGTAATGTTAGTTCGAATATCTTACGCAAGAAGTTTCAGCGTTTCGACGAATGTTTGAGAAAGTGGGCCGACGGCGCAGGATGGCCGAGTGCGGACCTTTCTCCTGATCGGCTTGATCCAGTCATCCAACGGGTTGAAGCTGAGATGCTGGCGTTTCCCTTAAATGTCCCGCCAGCATAAGCTCCTTCCGACCATGTTTGCTGATCACGACGCCTACATAGCTGAGGCTTCTCAAGACCTCCGCCCTCTGCTGGTTCGATTGCGCGCTCAACTTGCGCGCGCGCTGCCTGACGCCGAAGAAGTCATCGCCTATAAAATGCCAGGGTTCAGGATCGGACAATCCATCATCGCGGGTTATGCGGCGTTCAGTAAGCAATGCGGCCTCTATCTATCTCCTTCCGCCATCAAGTCGCATGCTGACGACATTGCCGCGGCCGGGCTCAAGTCTACCAAGACTGGCGTCACCTTCTCGCCGAGCCAGCCAATCCCTGACGGGCTCGTTAGGAAACTCGCCCTGGCTTCTCGAAAGGCCCAAAATCTCTGAGAGCGGACGCGAGAAAGCCCGCGTCCAGTAAGATCGCGGGCCTTTTCCGCTGCGTTGCGGCGCGCCTTCGCACAAAGGTAGGTGAAGGTGTGATTCAGGCTCGGCGAGTAGGACCGACGTCTTCTCCTCCAGCACCTGCACCCACCGCCTCCAATTGCTTCAGGTTTGCTGGCGGCGGCGGATCGCCACCAAGACCAGCGCGCCGAGGCTGGCGAGGAGCGCGTAGGTGGACGGCTCGGGGATGGCGGCGAGATCGTAGATGTAGATGTTCGCGCCGGTGCCGGAGGTGAGGATCAGCCGGTCGTCGATGACGCGCATCACGGGTCTGCCGCCATTGGACATCGGGTCGTCGACGTCGTAGGGCAGGTGGAAGTGACCTAGCACCTCGCCGGTGGTGGCCTTGTAGATCGTGCCCAAGGTGTTGTTGGGATCGTCGAACCGGGCGGTGAAAAGGAACCCTCTGTCGCTGACGGCAAACGCGCTGCCGCCGGCCGATGTACTGCCATTGGCCACGGCGAACTCGCTCAGAAAAATTCCGCTGGCATCGTAGCGCAGCTCGCGGGAGTTGCCGAGGTCGAAGGCGTAGAGCGTATTGTTGGCGAAGGCTAGTTTGGCGCCACCGCTGCCGAGAGCTTGCGCGCCGAAATCGGTGATAACCGTGGTGGGCGTGCCGGTGGTGAAATCGGGATGGACTTGGATTGCCGAGCGAGAGCTCACGTAGAACTTTTGGTCCGGGGAGACGGCCAGTCCAACCGGCATCTGGGCGGCGGTGAAGCCGGTCAGGATCACGGAAGTTTGGGCCGGAGGCATGATTTAGTAGTCGAACAGTGTGGGTATTGTGGAACCAGGCCCGGTGAAGAGGGCGTGCCGGCCATCGGGATGCTCCACCACCAGCGACTGGCTAGTGAGTCGGAAACCGGTCTGGATCGGCTGGTCCACTTTCCTCCATGCGGCGCTCTCGAGCGAGGTGGCTCCCCAAGTCTCGGCGATGGTGTGGAGCCTGAAGTGCACGTCGGTCGCGTCGGATGCGGCGGACGGGGTGATGCCAATGATGTAGCTGTGGCCCTGGGGCAGTGCGTAGGAGGTGGGGCTCAGCAACGGCGGTGTGGTCTGGGCATGCAGACACGACGGGATGAGCGCGGTGAGGCCGAGAAGAACGAGGCAAGCCAGGCGTGGCTGTGATCGGACGAGAGTCGTGCGGCAGGTGGAGGCGGGCATCGGCATCAGACGCACCGTGCGCCCCGCCAGCGTGGCCAACGAGCAACTTAACCATGGCTTAACACAACCCGGGGTGGGCGTCCCGCGCCAGCGCGAGAGCCCTATCACGTTCACGACAGGCCGGGCCGATACGACTGCCCTCAGCAAGCCGGCAGCGTGATTTCGGCGGTGAAGCCGTGGGGCGAGGTGGCGCGGAAAACCGCCTCGCCGCCGCAGGCGGTGGCGCAGGTGCGCACGATGGCGAGGCCGAGGCCGTGGCCGGGTTGGTCGGGGGCCATCGGTTGGACGCGGAAGAAGGGATCGCCGAGCCGTGCGAGAATCTCCGCCGAGACGCCGGGACCATTATCCGCAAAGGTGAGCGCGACACCTCCGGGCGAAGCTTGCGCCTGGATCGCGAGCCTGGCCTCGGCGGGGGTATGCCGGAGAAAATTACGCACGAGGTTCGAAAGCGCGCGCTCGAGCAGCTTCGGGTCGGCGCGCACGGCCAGGTCGCCGGGAATCGAGAGCGTGGCGCGCGCCGCGACGCCTTCCTGCGCGACAATGCGCCCAACCAGCGGCTGGAGCGCGACCGCAACGGGCTCCAGCGCGGTCCCCGTCTGCCCGGTGCGCGCATAGGCGAGCAATTCGTTCACGAGGGCGAGGGTGCATTCGAGCTCGCGATAAACCTGTTCGGCGGCGGGGCGCTGGGCGGGATCGCGTTCGGCATTTTCCGCCAGGATGCCGACGGCGAATTGCAGGCGCGCGAGCGGGGCGGTGATCTCGTGGGCGACGTCGCCGATGAAGCGGCGCTGGCCGCCGACGTATTCGGCGAGGCGGCGGCTGAGTTCGTTGATGGAGGCGGCGAGCTGGCCGATCTCGTCGGCCGGGCCGGGGGCCACGCGCACATCAAAATTGCCGGCGGCGATGCGCTCGGTCGCGGCGGTGGCGAGGCGCAGGCGGCGCGTGATCCACCACAGCGGCACGGCCCAGAAAAGCAGCGAGCCGAGGGCGAGCGCGGCGAGGGGCCAGGAGAGCGGGGCGAGATCGAGGTTGCCCAGGGCGGTCCACGGAGACGCGGTGCGCAGGATCAGTGACGAGCGCGGCGGCACGATGGAATCCTGCGGGCTCGGGATCGGGATGCGCAGGACGATCCA
>JAZKEV010000410.1:4664-10795 GCA_040386765.1 Verrucomicrobiota bacterium
GATCGCGGGAGACATACCCCTGCAGCTTGGAGCCAAGGCGCCCGGGCGGACGTTGGCCCGGTGGCACCGCCCGGCGTTGCGGGCCGCCGAAATATTCCCGGGTGGCCTGGGCCACGCGTTCCGGATTGGGAGGTTCCGGTGGCCCGCCCGGGCGCCCTCCCCCCGGCGGTCCGCCGCCCGGTGGGGAATGCATCAGGATGATCTCAGGCGGCAGGCTGAACCTCCCGCCGGCAACCCGCGTCGCCTCGCGCCCCGTCACCAGCTGCACGTCCATCTTCATCTGCGTGGCGACTTTTTCGACCGCGGCCTCGACGTCGGCGGGGGACCGGGCGTGCTGGAAATCCGGCTCAAATCCCGTGAGGTAAACAAACACGGGATCGCCGACCTCGCCGTCGAGCAAGGCGCGCCAGCCGAAGCCGAGTTTCTCATTGATCACCCAGACGGTGAGGCCTGACACCAGCGCGAGGTAAATGGCGGCCCAGAGCGCGAGCTGGCGGGAGAGGGAAAAGCGGGGGCGGGACACGAAAAGGGAGCGTGTGGGGGGCGGGGCGGCGATGTCCGGCGAATTAACCCCAGCTTAACACAGGGTTGAAGCCATCCACTCGTAGCCCGCGCCGCGGACGGTGCGAATATAGCGGGGGGCCTCGGCGGAATCGCCCAATTTCTTCCGCAGTGAAACGATATGCACGTCGATCGAGCGGTCGAAGAGCTCGAACTCGCGGGAACGCGTCCGCTCCACCAGGTCCGGGCGGCTGAGCACGGTGCCCGCGTGTTTCACCAGGCAGGCCAGTACGGCGAATTCAGCAGCCGTGAGTTCGAGGGGCCGGCCGGCGAGCGTGGCGCGGTGGCCGGGGAGATTGAGGCTGAGGTCGCCAGACACGAGCGGCGCGCTCACCGCCGCCCCGGCCTCCGGTGGGGCGGAGTGACCCGCCCCCGCACGTCGCAGCACGGCATCGAGGCGCGCGCGGAGTTCCCGTTGGGAGAAAATCTTCGGCACGAAATCGTCCGCGCCATGGTCCAGGGCGGTGATGCGGTCCGATTCGTCGTTGCGGGAGGTGAGCATCAGGATCGGCACGGGGGATTTTTCGCGGATCCGCTGGAGCACCGCGTAGCCGCCCAATCCCGGCAGGGTCACATCGAGTAGCACGGCGTCCCAAGGCTCGGCCACGGCGCGCGTGGCGCCCGCGTCGCCGGCGTGGCAGGCGCTGACCGAGAAACCGTGGGGACGCAGGTAGTCGGCGATCAGCCCGCAGAGAGTGCGATCGTCATCGATCAGCAAAATGCGGCGCGGCGTGGATGCCATAACCCTGCAATTACTTGCAAAGTGCAGGCATGAGGCAAGTGCGCTCCGTTTCACTGCCGCCCCGCCCGCCCGCGCTCTTCGATGAAAATTTCTCAACATCAGTGTCCTATTCTCGTTATCTGATTCGTCGTTCCTTTGACGTCACTCCTCACCATTTACCCAGCCCTCACTCCATGAGCATACCCGCCGCCACCACCATCCAACCCTATCTCTTCTTCGGCGGGCGCTGCGATGAGGCCATCGCCTTCTACAAGACTGCCCTCGGCGCCACGGTCGATATGCTCATGCGCTACAAGGAAAGCCCCGATCCCGCCCCGCCCGGCATGCTCGCTCCCGGCTGGGAGGAAAAGGTCATGCACGCGACCTTCCGCATCGGTGGCGCCATCGTGATGGGTTCCGATGGCTGCTCGCCTGAAGACGGAAAAGCGAGCGGCTTTAAACTCGCCCTGAACGTCCCCACCGAAGCCGAAGCCGTCCGCGCCTTCGCCGGCCTCGCCGACGGCGGCACCGTCGAACTCCCCCTCACCAAAACGTTCTGGTCGCCTCAATTCGGCATGCTCACCGATCGCTTCGGTATCGCTTGGATGATCTCCGTCCCCGCCGCGCAATAACCACCAAGACGGCAGCAAGGAGTCCCGCCGCTACGGCGGCGGGCATCGCCGGAATCGACGCGGTAATTAACAAGCCCAATCAAACCCAAGCGCTACCGTTGATCGGAGTTTACCTCGTGCATTGAGGTCGCGTGTCGCGGAAAGATCGCGCACGCCGGAGCGATCGTTTGATGACGAAGACTCTCGTTCTGGAGATTGCCTTCTAACGCGGCAATTCCGGTGACGAAGGAGCAGAATCTGACCCGCGTATCGTCAGTTCTTCTTCGACTCGGCGGTCGCGGTGTCGCCGTAGGCAGGCTTCCACGGCCACGGCACGGCGTGCGTGCGGCGGGCCCAGCGATCCCAGATCGAGGCCATTTCCTTCACGCGGTCCGGCTGGGCCTGCGCCAGGTCGTTCATCTCCGTGCGATCGCTCTTCATATTGAAGAGCTCCCAAGGGGTGTGGGTGCCCTTGGCCACGAGCTTCCAGTCGCCCATGCGGAGAGCACGGTTGCCCTCGTGCTCCCAGAAGAGGGCTTCGCGCTCGATCTTTTTGCCGGCGAAGGCGGGCGCAAGGCTGCGGCCTTCCATCGGCTGGATTTTAAGGCCGTCACGCTCTTTTGGATACGGGATGCCGGAAATATCCACGGCCGTAGCCATGATGTCGATGAGGTGGCCGGGCTGCTGCTCGATTTCGCCGCGGCGCTTGATGCCCGCCGGCCAGTGCGCGATCAGAGGCGTGCCGATGCCGCCCTCGTGCGTATAGTGTTTGTAGAGGCGGAAAGGCGTGCTCGAAACATTGGCCCAGGCCTCACCGTAGCCGATCCAGGTATCTTCCGGCCCCGGCATCGGCGGCAGGCCCCCTCCTCCACCCTTGCCACCCTTTTTCGCGGCGGCGGGGTTGCGGCCAACGGTCTCGGCGCAGGCACCGTTGTCCTGCAGGTAGACGATCAGCGTGTTTTCAAACTGGCCATTGGCCTTCAGCGCGGCGACGAGCCGGCCGATGCCCTGGTCCATATTGTCGATCATGGCCGCGTACACTTCCATGCAGCGCGCTTCCCAATCCTTGCGCTCGACTTTGCTCCAGTCGCCAAATTGCGGGCTCGTTTTCCAAGCCGCGTCGATGAGTCCGAGCTTCCGCATCTTCTCGAGACGCGCCTGCCGGATCGGCGTATAGCCGCCATCGTATTTTCCGGCGTACTTCGCGATATCGGCCGGCTTTGCCTGCATCGGCCAATGCGCCGCGGTGTGGGCAAGGTACAGGAAGAACGGCTTCCCCGCCTGTTCCTTCCTGTGCTCGTTAACGAAGCGGACGGCGTGGTCGTTAAATGCATTCGTCAGATAAAAATCCTTCGCGGGATACTCCGGGTCGTTCTTGAAATCGATCCGCGTGTTGTCGCGCGTCAGATGCACGGGGGCGAAGAAGTTGGCCGCACCCGGCAGGATGCCGTAATAGCGATCGAAGCCGCGCTGAAGCGGCCAGTTGTTCCGCGGCTTGTCCTCCTCGATGTTGACGGTGACATGCCATTTTCCGACCGCATAGGTGCGATAGCCGCCGCCGCGCAGGACCTCGGCGATCGTCGCGGTGTCGGCGCGCAGGTCGCCGGCATACCACTCGTTGATCATCGCATTGGCGCTGTAGGCTGCGCGGTCCGTCATGTAGCCTATGCCTGACTGGTGCGGATAAAGGCCCGTGAGTAGCGAACCACGCGTGGGGCAGCAACGAGCCGTATTGTAGAACTGCGCGAACCGCAGGCCACCCGCCGCGAGCGCATCGAGATTCGGCGTCGCGATCTCGCTGCCCATGCAGCCGAGGTCGGAATAGCCGATGTCGTCGCTAAGAATGACGATGATGTTGGGCTTGGAAGTGGCGGCCGAAGCGGACGCCACCGCGAGCAACAAGACGCCCAAAGAGAAAAGTGCTTTCACGATCTTCATTTCTTCTTCTTGGCCGGCGGCTCAGTGCGCTTCGGATCGGTGAGCAGGCGCGGCTCGGCGTAGACTTTGCCTTCGTCGTTGTTCGCCTTCATCCACGCATCGACTTCGCTGCGCAGGGCCGCGAGGCGGGCGGCGTGTTTCGGATCCTTCGCGAGATTTTTCAGCTCAGCCGGGTCCGCACGCAGATCGTAGAGTTCCTCGGCCGGGCGCTCGTGATAGCGCTTCACGATGGCAGCGGCTGCCGGGTCGGTCTTGGCCTTTTCGATCCAGCTCCCGAAATAGCCGGCGCCGTCGTTGGCCTGCGCCAGGTCGACGTGCGTCGAGAAATAGAACTCCGGGTGCAGATTGCGGATGTATTTCCACTCGCCCATGCGCACGCTGCGCGCGGGATAGATGTTGAAGCGACCATCGTTGCTGTGCGTCGTGAAGATCTTGGCGCGATGCTCGCTCTTCTCACCGCGGAGCACGCCGGCGAACGAGAGTCCGTCGATGTCACTGGGCTTCTGGCCGCCGCCGAGATCCACAAGCGTGGGCAGGATGTCGATCCAGCTGACCTGGGCGGCCGTGCGCGTACCGGCTCTGACCTTGCCGGGCCAGACCGCGATCATCGGCGTGCGGATGCCAGCATCGTAGAGCGTCCATTTGCCGAAGGGCCACTGCGCCCCGTGATCGGCCGTGGTGAGGAAAAAGGTATCCTTGCCGAGCACCTCGTTCGCGGCGTCGTAGACGGCGCCGATATCCTTGTCCATGCGACCGACGGCGGCGTAGTAGCGAGCGCGCATCTCGCGTGTTTTCGCGGTTTCGACGTGCGAGGCGGGGACGGTGATTTTCGCGGGATCGTAACCCTCGGGGGTCTCGGGCCACGGCACGTGCGGCCAGTTGGTGCCGAAGAAAATGCACAGCGGCTTGTCGCTCTTGCGGGCGCGCAGCCACTTGATGCCATTCTCGATCGCGACATCTTCGTGAAACTTGTCGTGCGCGAAATAATCGAAGCCGTAGTCGCCGGTGTATTGGTAGTGCGACACCTTGCCGAAGGACACGACTTCGTAGCCGAGTTCCTTCAAGTAGACCGGCAGCTTTTTGATCTCCATCCGCGGCTTGCTGTGATTAGCCTCCGCGCCATTCCGCGCGGGGACCATGCCGGTGAGCAGCGCCGCGCGGCTCGGCGCGCAGCTCGGCGAGGCTACGAAGGCGCGGTCGAAGGTGAGACCGGCGTCGGCCAGCCGCTGCATGTTCGGCGTCTTGATGTCTTTCGCGCCGTAAACCGTCGAATCCAGCAGGCTGTGATCGTCGGTGATCATGATCACCATATTGGGCCGGGCCGGAGCGGCGGCCCAGGCACCCGCGGTCACACACACCAAGGCAATCGTCGCGAGAAAGCGTAGTTTCATGGGCGTGGTCATTTCTTTGCCGGCCAGGTGGCGCGCCAGCCCATCACGAGCTGTTTCAACTCAGCCACGATCTCGGGTTTCTGGGTCGCGAGGTTCTTCGCTTCTTTCTTGTCGGCGGCGAGGTCGTAGAGTTCGAGGCGCGTGCCATCGGCGTTCACGAGCAGCTTCCAGTTGTCGCGGCGGACCGCGAGGTTCGGGCTCTTGTCGGGGCCGAATTTGAAGAACTCGTCGTTGCGGCCGTATTCCCAGAAGAGCGGCCCGCGCTTCGCCAGCGGCTTCCCGCGCCAGACTGCGGAGACATCCAGGCCGTCGAGCGGCTGTCCGCTCGTGCTGGCGCCCGCGAGGGCGCAGAGGCTCGGAAAGACGTCGACCGCGGAGATAACCGAGCGCTCGTCCACCTTGCCGGCCGGGATCTGGCCGGGCCAGCGAATGATGAACGGCAGCCGGATGCCGCCCTCGTAGAGACACAGCTTGTTGCCGCGATACCCAGCGGAGCGCGCGCCATCGAAGGTGGGCAGCGCGCCATTATCGCTCGTGAAGATCACGATCGTGTTTTCCTCGAGCCCGCGCGACTTCAACCCGTCGAGCAGACGACCGATCTGTTTGTCGAACTCGGCCATGACCGCGCTAAAGCTCTTCGGGGTTTCCTTCTTCTTGTCCGCGGTGCCATCCGGAACCCAAGGCGTGTGCACATCGTCGGCCCACAGGTTCACGAAACACGGCTTGCCGCGGTTGCGGTCGATGAAGTCGAGCGTCTTGTCGACGAAGAAGGCGGAGCGATCCCAGCGCTTCACCTTGTCCTGCGGCGACCAGATCCAATCGGTCGCGGTGATGTCGGGGTGCGGCTCGGGGCTCTCGTAGGTGCCGAGGCCGAGGGTTTTGTTGGAGTTGAGGCTGACATGGCCGACA
>JAZKEV010000411.1:0-1941 GCA_040386765.1 Verrucomicrobiota bacterium
TCGCTTCACCATCGAGCAACTCGCGGGCGACCTTCTGCCCGAGGCCACGACCGACCAGCGCATCGCCACCGGCTTCAATCGCAATCACATGGTCAGCGGTGAGACAGGCATCATCGACGAGGAATATCGCGTCGAGTACGTGGCCGATAAGCTCGAAACGACCTCCACCGTTTTCCTCGGGCTCACTGTGGGCTGCGCGCGCTGCCACGACCACAAGTACGACCCGATCTCGCAGAAGGACTACTACCAGCTTTTCGCGTTCTTCAATAACAGCGTCGAGAAAGGCACGGTCACACCCGACGACCCGCCACCTGTGATGGATGTGACCACGCCGAAGCAGCGCGGGGAACTGGAACGCCTGACCGCGCTGCGTCGCACCGCCGAGAGCGCCTTCACCGCCGCCACCGCACCGCTTCAGCCCCAGATTATCGCATGGGAAAAAGACGCTCTCGCCAGTCTCGAACCTCCTCGCGCCGGTCTCATCGCTGAAGTCGATTTCGAGCCGGAGACCGCGGTCACTGCGCCCACTTCGAGCGAAGGGCTACCGCGTGCCATGGAGAAAGGTAGTGTCTATCATGAAGCGGGGCTCATCGGCCAGGCCGCCGGTTTCGATGGCATGCAGCACCTCGAGCTGCCGGCAGATCTTTCTTTTGAAGCGGATCGTCCGTGGACGGTCGGAGTGTGGGTGAAAGCGACGGGCAGCCTCAACTGCGTAATTTCCAAGATCGAGCCCACCGGCGACCGCCGGGGGTTCGAGCTGATCTGGCAGAAAGGGCAGCTCCAAGTGAACATCGTCAATCGCTGGATCGTGAACGCCATCGAGGTCAGCACCCGCGAGCCGGTGAAGCGCCGCGATTGGAATCATCTTGTCGTCTCCTACGACGGTTCGGGGAAGGCCCGTGGCGTCCGCATCTTTGCCGACGGGCGTGAGGTCGCGCTCTCCATCAATCGCGATACGCTCCAAGGTTCCATCGCGAACACACAGCCCGTGCGCATCGGCCGACGCGACAGCGGCCTGGGCTTCTACGGCCAGCTCGACGAGCTGCGCATCCTCTCCCGCCCCGTCGAGCCGCAGGAGGTGCGCACGTGGTACTGGGGCGAGCGCCTCCGGGCTGTCCTCCCGACCGCGCCGGAAAAGCGCGATGCCCGCCAGAAACAGCTGGTGCTCGATTGCTACGTGGAGCGCCACGGCGACGCGGCGAGCCGCGTCTCCAGCGATCGACTCGCCGAGGCGCGCGCCGCCGAGGATAAATATCGAGCCAACCTTCCCAAAACGCTCGTCATGCAGGAGGTCGCCAAACCGCGCCCGACCCATCTTCTGAAGCGCGGCCAATACGACGCGCCCGGCGAGGAAGTGCGGCCGGAAGTTCCCTCGCACCTGCCACCGCTCGCCGCCGATTTCCCGCGCAACCGCCTCGGCCTCGCCCGCTGGCTCGTCTCGCCCGAGCATCCCCTCACCGCCCGCGTCGCGGTGAATCGCCTCTGGCAGCAGTGTTTCGGCGCAGGACTCGTGGCCACGACCAATGACTTCGGCGCGCAAGGTGAGCAGCCCACGCATCCCGAGTTGCTCGATACGCTCGCCGTGGAGTTTATGCGCAGCGGCTGGGATATGAAGCGGATGCTCCAGCTCATCGTCACCAGTGCCACGTATCGCCAATCCTCGGTGCCAACCTCCGAACTGCTCCAACGCGACCCCGAGAATCGCCTGCTCGCCCGTGGCCCGCGTTTCCGGCTCGGCGGCGAGATGATGCGCGATCAGGCGCTCGTGGTCTCGGGCCTGCTTGTCGACAAGCTCGGCGGCCCACCCGTGAAGCCTTATCAACCCGCCGGCCTCTGGGAGGCCGTCTCCTACAATGGCGAACTCAGCTATGAGCCGGACCGTGGCGAGGGCCTGTGGCGCCGCAGCGTGCTGAACCCCGAATCCAACGTCCAGTTCGGCGA
>JAZKEV010000412.1:0-22977 GCA_040386765.1 Verrucomicrobiota bacterium
CTTCCGCAACTTAGGCCCTCTGGACGACGACGGGCTTGGCGGCAGCCGCCTTGGGCGCGGGCGCCGGCTTGTAGTAGCTCACGAGGCAGCCGCCGACGGCTGCCATGCCGATGCCGAGATAGAATTGCCACGGCACGGCAGTGATGCCGCCCTTCGGCGGGTGCATGAGCATGCCGGCGATGGCGTTCACGATGGGCGCGCCCGCGAACACGATGGACATCACCACGGCAGGTGTGCCCTTTGCGCCGAACGCGAGCAGGATGCCGAAGGCACCGATGGCGCCGAGCGTGCCGGCGAAGAGCGAGATCCACGACCCCTTGGCGGGAAAGGACCAGGTCGCGCCCTGCGCCTTGAGGAGGATCAGCGGCGCGAGGACCGCGACCACGAAGTAGGCGACTCCGACGAGCAGGAATGCCTTATAGCGCCCGAACACCGGGTCGTTCATGGCCATCTGGCCACTGTGCAGGAAGACTCCGTAGAGGCCCCAGGTTGAGACGGTGAGAAGCGCGTAGTAGAGCCATTGCATGGTGAAATTGGGTCTGGAGATTAGGGTCTCGGGTCTAGGGACTGAAGGCGGGGAGGAGGGCGGCGAGTTTTTCGCGGAGAGTCGGAGGAATCGGAGACTTCTTGATCTGGCCGGACTCGATCTCGACGTGGATGATGGAGAAGGAACCCGTCGCGAGCAGCGCGCGCTCGTCGGCGACGCTGATCCAGAAATCGTAACGCAGGCTGCTATTGCGCAGCTCGGCGAGGCGGAGGCCGATCTCGAGCGTCTGCTCGAAGCGCGCGGGCTTATGGTACTTGCAGGAGACGTCGATGCGCGGCCAGCCTTGGTGCGTGCCCTCGCTCTCGGTGTGGACGCGATAGCCGAGCGAGCGGAAGAAGGCGTGCTCGGCGCTCTCCACGTAGCGGAAGAAATTCGCGAAGTGCACGATGCCCGCGAGGTCGGTGTCGGCAAACTCGACCATGCGGCGGTGACTGAAGTGAAACTGCGCGGGAACTTCCATGAGGGTGGCGAAGAGTTCAGGCCGGGATGCGAAGACGATCCACCACCTGCATGAACTGCGCACTCATCGTCCCGGCGCTGAAATGTTTTTCAACGCTCAACCGCGCCGCAGTCCCAAGTGCCCGCCGGCGCGGTTCGTCAGCCAGCAGCAGCTGCCAGGCGTGCGCGAGGGCGCGGGCATCCTTCGGCGGGACGCAAACACCCCCGCCACCCGCCGCGATGATCTCCGGAAAAGAAGAGGCATCCGGCTGTACGACCGGCACGCCGCACGCCATCGCTTCGACGACGTAGAGGCCGAAGGCTTCGCGGTAAAGCACAGGCACCGAGAAGAGGGAGAGGCTGCGCAGGAACGCGAGCTTGTCCTCGCGTGAGAGATTGGTCGCCCAGGTGACGCGGTCGGCGAGCCCGGCGGAGGCGAGGCGGCGCTGCAGCGTATCGATCAACGGCAGGTCGCCCGCGGTGGCGGCGCCGCCGATGCTGGCGCGCGCGGTGGTATTGCCGAGATCCTTGGCGAGATGGATGAAAGCTTCGACGAAAAGCTCCACACCCTTGTCACGCGTCATGCGGGCGAAGTATCCGATGACTGGATGCGCGCTGTCCTGCGCCGGGGCGGCGGGGTAGTCTTCCAAGCGGATGCCATTGTGCACGACCTCGATGGCGCCGGGCAGCGGCTCGAGGCGCGTGCGCATGTAGTCGGCGTAGGAGCGACTCGGAGCCAGCACCGCATCGGAGTCCGCGAGGCGTTTTGCCATCGTGGTCCAGCACTGCGTGCGGTAAGGCTCGGGGAGGCCATCGAGAAACGAATCCTCACCTTGGAAGAAGGAAACGACGGGCGCGCCGAGGCGGCGTTTCATCTCGGAAGCGAACCCGGCGAGGAGCGTATTGGAGAGGCAGACGAGGTCCGGCTTTGGAGTCTGATCGAGCCACGCGAACAGCTTTTCGGATTCCTTGCGGAAAGCGCTGGTCTCGATGTTGAGCATCTCGAGTGACATCTCGCCGTGCTCGCGCGCGGAGGTCATGTGGCTGTGCCGCGCGGCCCAGCGTAGGAGTCCGCGGGCATTGAAGAGCCGGTCGAGAAAGGCGGGGCTTTTACGGAAGAAGGAAAGTTTCTGCTGCAGGTAGACGTTGATGCCGCCGAAGAAAATCGGAGTCTGCTCCAGTCCCGGCAGCTGGATGTCGTCGATCATCAACGGCAGGTACATCGGCGCGATGGTGACCTCGTGCCCCGAGCGGAGGAGCTCACGCGCGAGGATATTGTCGCGCATGCAGGCGCCACAGTAGTAGCTGCCGGTACCGGGAGTGAGGAAAAGGATCTTCAAGCGGACGAGCGGGCGGAGGGCTGGGAGCTAAGATTCTAGAGCTGAGAGCCTAAAGGTCGGAACACGGAGGCGGGAAGAGGAAAGCGTGGGACTCTTTCTTTTGAGACACAGAGGTCACCGAGAGACCAAACCGAGGGCACGGAGGATGAAGGATCGGAAAACTTTAACCGCTGATCACGCCGATACCGCGGATGGCTGCAGGTATTTCTGCCTCTATCCGCCTCATCCGCGCAATCCGCGGTCAAAACGCTTCCTCCGCACGGAAAGAGCTCACGCCGGCGGGAGGATCTCCAAAATCCAGGCGAGGGTTTCGCCGCTGGGCTTGGAGAGGCGGTTGAAGCGCCCATGGCAGGTGACGTCGGGCGCGACCGAGAAAGGGGTATCGGCGAGCGCGGCCCCGGAAACGGCAAAGAAACCGATCGGTGCGCTCACGAACGGAATCTGGAAACGGTGCAACAACGCGCCAAGCGGCGCATGTCCGCCGAGAATGGCTTCCCGTTGGGCCTGCGTGTACTGCTCCAGCGCGATGGCGATCACTCCATACTCGACTACCGCACCGGAGGCCGTCGTGCGGAGGAAAACCTCGCGGACGTAGAGGTCTTCGATCTGCTGCCGTTGCAAAATCTCGACTTGCAACGGGCTCTCGTGAAAGGCCGCAAGCGTCGACGTCATGTCGTTCTTATGCACGAGCAGACGCTGCTCGGGCTGCGGGACCTGCTCGGGGGCGACGGGCTGAAAGATCGAAGGCGGCAGACGGCAATCGCGCATGAAACGCTGGAGCGTTTCGGGGAGATCTTGCGCGAGGAGGTGGGGCATGGGCCTGCGAGAGAGGGCGGGGCAGAGCCCGCCCGGCTTCAGACGATCTGGGTGGTGCGGTGCTGCTGGAGGAAGAACTCGTGCAGGAGCGTGTCCACGCACATCAGGCCGTCGCGCGAGAGAAGGATTTCGGAGGAGTTGAACGTGAGCATGCCTTCTTCGGCGAGGTGCGACAGCTGGCGCTCGAAGCGGTGGAGCATATCGACCCCAAACTTGTCCTTGAAGTAATCCAGCTGCACGCGGCCGAGCTTCATCTGGAGGATGAATTCGCGGATCATCCGCTCCTCAGGCGAGGTGCGGAAGGCGCGCTTGATCGGCAGCTCGCCCGCGGCGACGGCGGCCATGTACGGCTCCATCTCGGTGAGATTCTGGTAGTGCACCCCGGCGGCATGCGAGAACGACGCCACGCCAAGGCCGACGAGATCGGCGCCGCTCCAGAGCTCGTCACGATAAACGAACTTCGTCCGCGCGGGATTTAGCACGGCGGTATAGCCGCTCTTCACGGTGTAGCCGGCGCTCTCGAGCGCGGCGAAGGCTTCCTTCACCCAGCGACGCTTCGTCTGCCAGTCGGCGACGGGGGCAACGAGTTTGCCAGTGGCCTTCATCTCCTTGTAGATGCCGGTATTGTAGGGAACCTCCATCTGGTAGATCGTGACGCTATCGGGGCGGAGCTTGATGGTCTCCTCGATGTTGCGCTGCCATAGCGCCTCGGTCTCCTCGACCATGCCGGCGATGAGGTCGATGTTGATTTGCGCGAAATTCTCCGCGCGCGCCCGCTCGTAGGCGGCGTACACCTCTCCCGCCCGATGAGCGCGGCCGTTGATCTCTAAGACGTGGTCGTCGAAATGCTCGATGCCGAGGCTGAGGCGGGTGACGCCGACATTCTTGATCGCGGCGACCTTGGCCGGATTAAGGGTGCCGGGTTCGGCCTCGAACGCGATTTCCTCAGCCTCATCCCACGGGAGGATGGCCTTGAGGCGGTCGGTGAGCTCGCCCAACTGCTTGGCGGAAAGGTACGAAGGCGTGCCACCACCGAAATAGACGAAGTGCGGCTTGCGGCCATTGATCAGCGGGCGCTCGGCAATGTTCTTCAGCTCCTGGATGGTCGCATCGAGGTACGCCTGGATCTCCTTGGCGTTCTTGTCGGTGTAGACGCGGAAGTAGCAGAAGTGGCAGCGCTTCCGGCAGAACGGGATGTGATGGTAGAGGCCCAGCTTGGCGTCGGGCGAGGGCTGGCCATTGAGGGCGAGCTCGACCTCGACCTTCTGGTCGTCTGACCAGAAGGAAAACGGCGGGTAGTTCGAGATGAAGTAGTTACCCGCGGTCGTGGACGTTTTCTTGATGGGATCGGTGGCGGGGGTGGTATCGTTCATCGGGAAAAGAAGTGGTTCTGACGGCAGATTACGCAGCGTGCGCGAATAAAAGGCAGGCGGGAAGTTAAGTGACTAGACGCTTCGGAGGCAAAGAGTGGTTCAGCTTTTCTTTGGCGGCGCGGCGGGGGCCGGTCCGGAGCGGATTGCAAAGACCGTGCCCTTTTCGCCGCCGATTACGATTTGGTTGGCGCCAAAGGCAGGGGAGGCGACGAGGGATTCGCCCAATTCGAGCCGCCACAGCTCGGTGCCATCGTTGAGCGTCGCAGCGTAGAGGCGGCCATCACTGGAGCCGAAGACGACGCCGTCCGTGAAGACGATGGGCGAGCCTTCGACCCGGCCGCCCGTGGCAAATTTCCAAACGCCTTCGCCGGTCAGGCGGTCGATGGCGTGGAGGTGCTTGTCGCGCGAGCCGATGAGCACGAGCTTTTCGTTGACCGCCGGAGAGCTGAAGAAGGGCAGCGCGCGGTCCTCGTAGGTCCACGCAATCTTCCCGCCGACGACGTCGAAGGCCACGGTCTCGTTCGCATAGTTTCCGCAGAAGGCCATCGTGCCGTAGGTCCCGATCGAGGCCGGGATGTAGGCGTTGGCGGGGATGACGTGGACGAGGGTGCCGTCCTTCAAATTGACCACGTGGAGCTGGGCATCGCAGCCGCCGAAAACGAGGAAGCGGCCATCGACCACCGCCGGGGCGCCGTTGATGTAGTTGTCGGTCTTGTAGGTCCAGACCACCTTGCCATCGGCGGCATTGAGGACGCGGGTCGTGCCATCGTAGCCGTTGAGCAGCACCCAATCGGCATCGCCCGTGGGCGCGCGGATTACGGTGGGGCCGGAGCTGAGCTTGTCTTCGGCGGTGAATTTCCAGACCTCAGCGCCGGTGGCGACGTTGAGTGTGTAGAGGGAGCCGTCGTTGGAGCAGACGAAGATTTTGTCACCGGCGAGCGCGGGTGCAGCGCCGATGGCATCCTTGGCGGTGAATTTCCATACCTCCTTACCGGTGGCGGCATCGAGACAGTGAAGGACGCCGGGGGCCGTCCCGATGAAGACGCGGTCGGCGGAGAGAGCGGCTTCGGCGGAGACGGGGCCGGCAGCGGTAAAGGTCCACGCGGTCACAGGCGTGCGCGGGACGGCGGCGGGGACGCTACCGCTGAGCGCCGGGCCACCGCGGGTCATGGGCCAGGTCGTTACCTTCGGCGCAGCGCTGGGGGCCTTGGTCTCGGATTGGGCGTCGGGCGAGCGGGAGCAGGCGGATAGGAGGAGAATTGCGCCGACGAGGAGGGCGAACGTCCTGAGCGGCGCGTTACGGACAACGCGCCCTGCCTTTTTATGCTCCAAGCGCATCACGATAGAGTGCGATGAAGTCGGCGGGCTGCAACGGACGCGGATTGAATTGCCCGGTCCATTGCTTCGCAGCGTCGCGGGCGAGAATGGCCAAGTCAGGCGTGGTGCGCAGCGGAGGAATGTTACTTTTAGCCACGATATCGGCGACCCAGTCGATCAGCGGCAGCGTGGTCAGCCCAGCGGTGTGCAGGATCGCCCCGCAGCGGGCATAGATCTCGGCGGCGGCGGGCACGGCGGTGTTGAAACGCATCACGTGCGGCAGCATGAGCGCGACCGCGTGGCCGTGGATCACGTCGTGGTGCGCGGTGAGGGGATTGGCCGTGGCGTGCGCGGCGCCGAGCATGCTGTTCTCGATCGCGAGACCGGCGAGCGCCGAGCCGAGGAGCATCGCGCCGCGATTCTCCGCGGTGGCAGTACCGGCGACCGTCCGCCCAATGGCCGACGAGATATGCCGAAACGCACCCTCGGCGTAGAGCGACGAGAGGGCATTGCGCTTCGTGCAGACCGCCGCCTCGAGCGCATGCGCGAGGGCATCGAGGCCGGTCTGGACCGCGACCGAGCGGGGCGCCGTGGCGCTGAGCTCCGGGTCGAGGATGGCGATGCGGGCCTTGGCCTTGGGATCGCCGCAGGCCATCTTTTCGTGCGTATCGTCGCGGCTCACGAGCGCGTACGACTGGCCTTCGCTGCCGGTGCCGGCGGTGGTGGGCACGGCGATGAAGGGGAGCATCGGCTTGGTGGCCTTGCCGTACCCGTGGTAGTCCCGCATCGCGCCGCCGTTCGTGAGGAGGAAATTGCAGGCTTTGGCGGTATCGAGGCTGCTGCCACCACCGAGCGCCACGATGCAATCGAAGGTGTGCTGCTGCGCAAAGGCACAGCACGCCGCCGCGTCGGCCTCCGTGGGATTCTCGTGCGAGTGATCGTAACTCACCGCGGGAATTCCTGCGGCGGAAAGAAGCTGAAGCGCCGTGGCGAGATGGCCCGCTCGAGCGATGCCGGTATCGCTGACAAGAAAGACCGCTGTGCCGCCCACTTCGCGGACGGCCGCAGGAAGTTCGCGCAGCGTGCCCGGCCCGAAAATAAGCTTAGGCGAAGGGCGGGACGCGAAGGGCTCGGGCATTAGTCGGAAATTGGAACAGGAAGATCGGGAAGAACGGAAAGGCCGAATCTTCCCGGCCTTCCCGTTCTTCCTGTTCAAAAGTATTCAGCGCGCGACGAGGTCGCCCTGCAGGGCGCGGCGGCGGTAGAGAAATTCGAACATGTTGCCCTCGTGCGGCTGCTCCCATTGGACGCGCATCGTCGTGTAGGCCCCGAGGTTGAGGCGCTCGATATTGGTGCTCGTCATGAGTTCGGCGCTCCAGTCCGCATCCTTGGTAAAGGCCGAGACCACGAGCGTCTCGCCAATCACATCGAGCATCTTCGCCTGCGGCACCTGGAGGACGCTCGCGAAGGGGAACATGAACTCGGTGTTGGCCAGCGGGTGCTCCGGATCGTCACACACGATGAGCGTCGGACGCAGGAAAGTCTGGCCGTGCATCTCGGCGAGGCGCGGACCGCTGCGGTATTTGGCGGTGAGATCGATGGCGCCGGGCGTCTTCAGCAGCTCTTCGATACGCTCGTTGATGCCCTTGGCCATCGCGGGATTGGCGAAGCCGCTGAGGGTCGCGTCGGGATGATCGCGCGGGAGCGGCTCGATGGCGGCGAGCCGGCGTGCAAGCGCGTCAGCCAAGGCATCGCGATTCTTGCCGATCAGGACGGAGGAGCAGTTGATGCAACTGCGGCCGCCGTTGGCGGAGATGGCATGGACGATCGGATCGAGATGCTTCTCCCACGCATCGGCATAATCGTCGCCGATGAGGATTTTGCTGCGCCCCGAGCCGTGCACCTGGATGTGGCGGTAGGGCGCGTACTTCTTGAGGGTCGTGTCGTTGCCGAATGCGATCGCGCGGCCGGTGCCGTAGAGGACGGTATCGCCGCCATCGTGCGTGGCCGGATAGAAGCCGAAGGCCTCGCGCGGGAAGCCGGCGGCGATCATCGCCTGGATGAGGCGGAAGGGCGTGAGCGGGTCTTCGCGGCCGGGCTTGAGCACGACCGGGATCTTCATGGCGAGCGCGGGCAGCCACAGCGAATTGACGCCGGGGGAATTGCTCGGGAGCAGCACGCCGAGGCTGTTGGTCTGCGGGAAGAAATTCACGTGCAGGCCATCCTGCTCGACGACGCCGTGGTCGAAGATATCGAGCGAGAGGCCGCGGGTGAGCCCGTTGATCACGGCGCGGATGTTGGACATCGCGGCGTGGACCTTGGTCATGTTGCCACGACCGAGGCTGAAGGGCAGGCCGGTGAGCTGGGATAGCGCCTCGGCGTAGTCGGCGGGGCTTTGGCGGACCTTGTCGTCGTCGCCCCATGGCAGGTCGGCGTGGAGATAAAGCTCGGCGGCTTTTTCCATATAGCCGACGAGCGTTTCGCACGGGATGGCGCGGAGGGCATCGCTCGAGGCCTGGAGTTGCGCGAGGTCGCGGCGGATGAGGCCGGAGTTGGCGACGCTCACCTCGATGGTCTTGCCGCCGACGGTGTGGCGCTGGAGGTCGAGACTCCGGTAGGCGCGACCGAGGCGAAGGATCGGAATGTGAATGGGAGCACTCATGGTCGGGGCCGATGAGGCTTAGTAAACGCCTTCGATGATCGTCTTGGTCAGAGACTGGAACGGGCGGACATCGCCCACGCCGTCCCACGGGAATTCGTCGCACGGGGCGCGGCGGATGGCTTCGTCGCGCTCGAGGAAGCGGGGGACGAAAAACTCCTTCGTCATCGTCGTCAGCTCCACGCGGCCGTACTCGTTGTAAGGCATCAGCTCCTCGGGCTTGTCGGGATTGACGATGCGCAGCACCGCGCGCGGCTGCGGCGAGTAGTAGGTGAGGCTGTAGTTATCCTTGGGCTTGATCTTCTTGCTGATCGCCAGGCCCATGAGGGTGTTGCCGTAGGTGGGCGCGAAGTTGATCTTACCCTCCAGCACCTCCTCGACGACGAAGCGCACATACTGGGGCGTCATGGTCGTGCCGCCGACGAAGACGCCCTTGAGTCCGGCCTGCACGAGCGACATGCGCTCGGCGAGATTCTCGAGCAGGCGGGGCGTCGTGAACATGTTGGTGATCTTGCGGTGGCGCATGATCGTCGCGGCCTGGTCGATGACGTGCTCCTGGTATTTGCGCGCCATGGCGAATTCGCCCATGGCGATGAGCCGCTTGACCCAGCGCGGATCGAGATCGACGAAGTAGCACGAGCAGCCGCGGTAGTTGGCGAGATGCTCGACGGCGAGACGCAGGCGGCGCGGGCCGGTGGGGCCGACCATGAGCCAGTCGCCCTTGGGGAAGAAATTCGGGCCGTAGTGATTCGAGTATTCCTCGTAGTCGATCTTGTAGTCATCCCAGCCGATGCGCTGCTTGGGCATTCCGGTGGTGCCGCCGGTTTCGAAAATGTTGAACGGCCGTCCGCGATACGTCTTCGGCACGAAGCGCTCGGGCTGCTCCTGACGCAGCACCTCGTCGTCGAAGTGCGGGAATTTCTTCGGGATGTCGGCGAAGCACGTGATCTCCTTCAGCGGATTCCAGCCGGCCTGCTTCGCCCACGAGAGCCAGTAGTCGCAACCGGTCTCTTTCGAGAAGTGCCACTTGATCATTTTGCGCGTCCACGTGTCGAGGGCGGCTTGGGCTTGGGTGGGGGTGAGGGTGCTGCTCATTGCTGGAATCGGAGATCGAAGTTCGGAGGTCGGAGTTGGGGAGGGAGGCTGGCGGACGTGGTAAGGCGTTGGCGCGCGGAAAGCGCGACGGCTCGGCGGGGACGCCTCGCCCTGCCTCAGCAGATTATTTGCCGATCGCGAAGAGATGGGTCAGCGTCGCGACGTAGAGGGTGTTGTTGGCGACGACCGGCGAGCAGTAGACGGGCGTGAAGAACTCGATCTTGCCGATGAGCTGTTTCTCGCGTCCGGCTTTGAGGATGACGACCTCGCCGTCTTCGTTGCCGCAGTAGACTTTGCCATCGGCGACGAGGGTGGAGGACCAGATGCGGCTGTTGGTCTCGTGGACCCAGACCTGCTTGCCGGTCTTGGCATCGATGCAGTGGATCTGGCCGGCATACTCGGCCTGATAGATCAGGTCGCCGTCGATGCTGGGCGTGGAGATGGAGCGGCCGATGCCCTTGAAGGTCCAGATGGGCTTGCCGGTGATGTCGCCGGTGCCGCTGAGATCGATGCAGCTCAGCATGCCGACACCGTCACCGTGCTCGGGATCCTGGCCGATGACCATGTAGGCGCGGTCACCTTGGGAGACGACGGTGGCGACGATCTCGCTGGGGCCGCCGTGCGTGGCGTACTTGAGCTTCACGCCATCCTTTTCGCGATATTCGGGAGGATTGGCGTCGTAGCGGAAGAACTCTTTCAGCGCGAAGAAATCGTCCTTCTTGAACGGCACCGGATCGTAGCCGTAGGCAAAGCCATCGCCGCCGCCCCAGACGATCATGGGCTTGCCCTTGACGGTCGTGAAGCTCGGCGAGCTCCAGCTCGCGTGCAGGATGCGCTTGGACACCTCGGAGATCTCCTCGCCCACGATTTCACCGGTGTTCTTATTGAGGACGGCGAGAGAAGGCGCGAAGGGCGCGGGGATATTGAGGTGGGACCAGTCGACCCCGTTGGAGGTGGCGAGGTAGAGGCGGTCGCCGACGACGAGGGGCGAGCAGCTCGAGATATTATGCGGGAAAATGCCGAGCTCCGTGCGGATATCGGCGACCCAGATGATGTCCGCGGACTTGTCGCCCACCTCGACGGGCTTGCCGTCGACCGAGGAGAACTTCGCCTCGTCCTTGAAGGGACCTTCGTTGCCGTCGGCGAGGCCCTTGACGTCGAAACAGATCACGTCGCCGCGATTGGTGACGACATAGCCGCGCTCGCCCTCGATGGCGGCGGAGGAGCAGATGCCGACGAACTCCCAGTCGGAAACCTTGCCCGTGCCGAGCTTGGGCACAACGAGCTGCCAGAGGAGCTCGCCGGTCTTCTCGTCGAAGCACATCAGGACGCCGCGGTCGCCTTTCTGCTTGGGGTCACGGGGCGTCTCGTTGTTGGTGCCGACGTAAACGCGGCCACCGGCGACGATGGGCGTGCCGTAGGATTGCGAACCGAGCTTGGCGACCCAGCGGACATTCTTCGTGCTCTTGGGGTCGATCGTCTCGCTCTTGGGCAGGAATTTGCCGCTGCTGACATCGTCGGGGATGCCGCTGGCCTTGGCGACCATGTTGCGGTTGGGCGCGCCGCCCCACATGGGCCAGTCCTGCGCCATCGACGCGAGCGGAGTGGCGAGGGTGAGGAGGGCGAGAGAGGCTGCGAGACGCACACGCGGGCCGCGCGTGCCTGCCGGGGAAACATGATTACTCATTGGCGGTGATGGAGAGGTTATCGATGAAGACGCGCTTCATGCTTTGCGGAGAGAAGGCGAAGATACCAGGGGCACCCTGCGTGTGGATTTTCGGCTGGCGGACCTCGATGGTCCATTTCTCGGGCTCGGGCTGGTCGCGCTCCCAAAGCTTGGCGCGGAGGGTGCCGCCGGGGCCCTCCTTGTCGGCATCGACGCGGGTCTTAAGGCGGTACCAAGTATTAGGCTTCGTCTCGAAAGGCACCGTCTCCTTCACGCGCTCGTGATTGCTGGTGATTTCGAGGAGGCGGTTGTTGGCGGCGACGTTGAAGAGGTAGCGCTGGTTGATGAGGCCGACGTTGGACATGATGCGGCGGGTGCCATCGGTCATCACATCGGCGGCGAAGGTGTAGTTCTTCGAGGAGGAGGCCCCGATGAAGTTCATCGTGCGCATGAAGAAAACATTATCGAGCCGGTTGCCGACGAACTTGCTGCCGTCCTTGTCGTAGACGTACCACTTCACGCGGGCGCCGAGCCAGGCTAGCGGCGGGAAGCCGACGGCAGCCCCCGTCTCGTCCTTCTGGCCGAGGGCGGCGGCGTCGAAATTCTCCTTATAGCCGGGACCGGCTACGATGCGACCGCGTGTGACCGCGGTGAGATTCTGCCACTTGGCCTGCAGCTGGCCGGCGGACATCTTCGCGGCGGCTGTGGACTTGAGGACATTGCCGGCGATCTCGGCATCGACTTCGGATTTCACGAGCGCGGTGGGCGGGACGAATTTCGCAAACGTGACTTCGCTCGTGACCGCCTTCACGCGGCGACCGGAGGCATCGAGACCGTAGACCTCGAACTTCTGCGACTGGCCGGGCAGCAGCGAAAACTCGGCGGGGATCACCTGCAGTTGCGCGATGGGCGCCGTGGAAGCGGGCGCGGGAGCGGGCGGCGGCACCGACGCCGGAATGATGGCCGGCGTGGCCTTGGGGCCGAAGCAGTGGAGGGCGTTTTTAGTAAAGAGGAGGATGGAGTCGCCATAGAAGGCGGGGGCGCCGAGGAGGGCGGTGCCGGGCTCCATGACATTGGTCGAGACGATGGTGGGCTTGTCGTCCTTTACCGAGATCACGAAGACCTTGCCCTCGTGCATCGGCACGTAGAGGCGACCGTCGGCGTAGCCGGGCGAGGCGTGGATCTGGTCGGCACCGAGCTTTTCGTGCCAGAGGGTCTTGCCGGTGGCGGCATCGGCGGCGATGAGCGCACCGGTGGCGATCGTGGAGTAGATGCGGCCATCGACCAGAAGGGGCGAACTGGTGAAGGCGATGAAGTCGTCGTTGCGCCACACTTCGGCTTCCGGCCCGAGGATGACGGGCTTCGGGCCGGCCTTCGGGTACTCGGTCGGAATCTTGAGGGCGACGAGGCGACCGAGGGAGGAGGAGTCGATGTTTTCCTTGCCGTGGATGGCGGCGAGCCGGTCCTTCCCCAGGATGATGACCTGGGAATTCAGGCCCGCCTGCGAGAGCTTGAAGCGCCAGACCGGCTCGCCGGTGCGGGCATTGATGCAGACGACGTGCCCGCAGCCGGTGCCCACGTAGAAGACGCGCTGGTCGCCAAGATCGGCGAAGACGGGCATCGCGAAGGAATTGTCCGCCGGCTCGGTGCCGGGAGTGGAGGCCCAGACGAGGTCGCCGGTGCGCTTGTCGAAGGCGTAGAAGCGATTGCGGGCCGGGCCGTCTGCCCCCCAGTTGGCGGTGATGGCGTCGCCGATGGCGAGCGAGCCCGTGCGGCCATTGGGGAAGGTGAGGCGGGCGTACTCCTCCATCATGGAGTGCTGCCAGAGGAGTTTGCCGTCGCGGGTGAAGGCCATGATCACGCCGCAGGTGGACTCGACGTAGACATTCCCCGTCTCGGCGTCGACTACGGGTGCGCCGATGGCGTACCGGTTATAGGTCGTGTCGCTGAGAAAATCGCGGAAGCGGTGCTCCCAGATCTTGGCGCCGGTCTTCACATCAAGGCAGACGATGGCTTCGTCGACATCGGCATCCTGGCCGTAAAAGGCGACGACGTAGGCCCGGCCATCCGCCACGACCGGCGTGCCGGCGCCGTGCGCCGCGTAGGACCAGCGGTGATTGGGACCGCCGAGCTTCAGATCGGTGACGAGGGTCTGCTTGGCGGGTGAGACGCCGTCGTAGTTTGGCCCGCGCCAATTCAGCCAGCCGGAAGCGGCATGGGCCGACGGCAGCGCGGCGACGAAGGACAAAGCCAGCAGAGCAGAGGCAAAACGTGCGGAGACTCTCATGGGGCCGGTAGTGAGTTTAAGAAGCAAAAACGCCGGCTTAGTTTCAGGCGAAACCGGACCGGCGCAACAGTAAGTGAAACTTACCGGGAATTTTTCTTAAACGCAGCCGCGCATCCTTTCTGAGGCTGAAGCGTCCGAAAGGATTGCCTGCCTTGGTTTGTAAGCCCGCTGGGAGGCGGAACGACAAACTCAGGGCGGGTCCGAAGACCCGCCCCGCGATTAAATCAATATTCGAACGAGACCTGCACGCCGATGCGGCGCGGGGCGCCGGGGCTGCCGGCGAAGATCTCGGGGTTAATGAACTGGTAGTAGTCCTCCTCGAAAAGATTGTGCGCGTATACCGTGACCGTGGTGCGCTGCACGCGGTAGCGGAGCTGGGCGTTCACGATTTGGTAGCTCTTCTGCGAGAACATGGCGGTGTTGCGCTCATCGTAGTTCGTGCGGCCGATGGAGGCGTAGCTGGCATTGGCGCTGAAGCCGCCGCCGAAGTCGTACGTGAGGCCGGTGCGCAGCGTGTGGCGCGGGACGAAGGGCACGTGGCGGCCATCGACCGAGGCGCCGGAAGAGTCGCGGTGGCTCTCGAAGGTGGCATCGGTGTAGCCGACCTGGAAATCCCACCAGAGGCGGTCAACCGGGCTGAACATGAACTTGGCCTCGATGCCCTTGGAGGTCACCTCGGCGGCATTCACGACCACGAAGTCGGTCGAGCCGGGGACGGTGCGCTCGAACTGGTAGTCGTCGATCTTGGTCCAGAAGCCGAGGATGCTGCCGCCGAAACGGCTCTGCGGGGAGCCGAAGGTGAGGCCCACTTCATTGGCCCACTGGTGCTCGTCGGCGAAGCGGGCGAGCGCGGGATTGGCGGTGAAGCCGCTGTAGCCCTCGGGCTTGTAGGCCAGCGCCGTGCGGGCGTGCAGGCTCAGCGTGGACGAGAGCGAGTGCGTGATGCCGACGCTGCCGGCGTAGTGGTCGTCGGTCTGCGAAGCCACGAGGCGGGGCTCCGGGGGCAGCGGGAGGACGGTGTTGCTCGCGAGCTTGGTGCGGTCGATCGACGATTTGCCGCGCTCGGCGCGGAGGCCGAACTTCAGCACGGTCGATGAGGCGATGGGCTGGTCGAGGTTGGCGTAGCCCGCGAGGTTGGTCTGGTCGATCTCGAAGGTCGTGCGCTCGGTCTGCGTGGAGGGAATCGGAACGAAGGGCGGGATGGGCGGCACGCCGAACTGGCGCGTGCTGTCGCCATCGGTGTCGATGTCGGACCAGAAGAGGCCCGCGCGGAATTGGCCTTTGTTGGCCGTGGGGAGGGACTCGAAGCGGACTTCCTGGCTCCAGATTTCCTCATTCTGCGCAACGCGCGACCAAGCGGCGGCCGAGGGCAGCGGGCTGAGGTCGAGGTCAGTGACCGAGGGATTGAGATCGAACTCCTGCCGGGCCGTGGTCGCGATGACCGTGCCGAACGGCAGCTTGTGCTTCACCTGGAAGGAGAGCGAGAGGCGGTCGATCTGCGTCTCGCCGCGCACGTCGGACTGCACCTTGTAGGGATCGGGGCTGAAGAGGGAGCTGAGGCGCTGGGCGCCGTCGTCGATCTTCTCCGCGACGAGCCCGAAGCGGATCTGGAAGTCGGCGGTGGGCTTGAAATAGAAAGCGGCGCGACCGGCGGTCGAGCGACGGTCATCGGCGGTGCCGCCGAGGAACGTATTGTCGATGTAGCCATCGCGGTCCGAGTAGCCGAACGCGGCGGAGTACCCCGCCTTGTCGCTGATCGGGCCATCGACGGCGGCTTGGAAGCCGATGAGGTTTTCCGAGCCGTACTCGGCGAGGAGTTTGCCCTGATGCGAACCACCGGGGGCGCGGCTCTTGATATCGATGACGCCGCCCGCGGCATTGCGGCCGTAGTCGGTGCCCTGCGGGCCGGCCTTCACGACGACGCTGTCGATCGCGAGCAACGAGCTCGGGTACGACGAGACGGAGCTGCCGGGGACATCGTCCACATACAGCGCGACGCCGGGCGAGCTGAAGAAGATCGAGTTGGTGACGCCGCGAAGCGCGAGGATATCGCCGAAGCCGCGGGAGTCGCTATTGCTCACGAAGAGATTCGGCGCGATGCCCGTGATATCCTGCATCTGCGAAACGCCATGCTGTTCGAGCAGGTAGGAGTTTAGCACCGCCTGGGAATTCTGGATCCGGAGACCGTCGACGCCGAACTCGGCCTCGACTTTGAAGGGCGACATTTGGGTCGCGGTTTGGCCGACGAGCGCGGCGCCGGAAAGCGCAGCTGTCCAGGTGGACCAACGGAGGAGGTGGGAGAGGGCAGTGGTAGGTTTCAACTTAGTCAGGGGTTGAATTGCTTGAAGCTCAGACGGCAGTGAAGCGCCGCGACCGAGTCTCAAGACGCACACCCCTGACTGAAGGTGCGGCAGGCCGTCCAGATTTTTCCCTGATGACAGTGAAATAGGCTTGAGTATACCTTATTAAGTATATTCCTATTAAGGCATGAAATTTTCCGAACTCCGTTCCATCCTCTCCGCAAATCCTGAAAATTTCCTTCGTTTTGTTCTCCCGGATGGCGACGCGATTCCGTCGCAGTTTCACGTCACCGAGGTCGGTTATGTGTCGAAACGCTTCATCGATTGTGGTGGGACCGCTCGAAACACGGCGGGCGTCCAGTTGCAGCTTTGGCTCGGCAGCGACAGCGAGCACCGTCTGACGGCGGGCAAGTTGGCGAAAATTCTTTCCCTCGCCCGCGAGGTGGTGCCCAGCGACGACCTGGACGTGGATGTCGAATATGAAGCCTGCACTATTTCGCAGTATCCTATTGTCACCGCGGCCAGCAAAGACGGCGTGATCGAGTTTACGCTGACGGGCCGGCACACCGATTGCCTGGCGAAACAAGCGTGCGATTGCGCGCCCGCCGAGCCCGTGGAGGCGCAAGCCTGCTGCGGTGGGTCGAGCTGCTGTGCCTGACGAGACCAGCTGAAACGTGAGCCTGATTCAGATATACCAATGTCTCTGCGACGAGACGCGCCTGCGGATCCTGAATCTGCTGGCCGATGGGCCCCTGTGCGTCTGTCACCTCCAAGAGGTGCTGGACGCGTCGCAGGTGAAGATTTCCAAGCATCTCGCGTATCTGCGGGAGCGCGGCATGGTTGAGGTGCGCCGTGAGGCCAACTGGATGATTTACAGCCTGCCGGCGCAGCCATCGCATGAGCTGAAAGCAAATCTGGCCTGCCTGCAGGATTGCGCGTCGGAGATCGCGGCCTTCCGCACCGATCGCGAGAAGCTCGCGCGCTGCCGGGGGAAGTTTGCCGACTCCAGCCCGATCTGCTGCCCGCCAAAGATCTCCACGGGAAAGACCAAGACTTGTTGCTCATGAATCCAAAAACTCCACTCAAGGTTCTCATTCTCTGCACCGGTAACTCGGCGCGCAGCATCATCGGCGAGTATCTCCTCCGCGTGCGCGGCAAAGGGCGCTTCGAAGTGCATAGCGCGGGCGCCAAACCCACCGGCAGGATCAACCCGCTCGCGCAATGGGTGCTCAAGGAGCACTACGGCATCGATACCAGCGACGCGCGGTCGAAGTCCTGGGACGAGTTCAAGAGCGTCCCCTTGGATTTCGTGATCACGGTGTGCGACAACGCGAAGGAGTCGTGTCCGATCTGGCCGGGAAAGCCGGTCCTGGCACACTGGGGCTCGCCCGATCCCGCGGGCGTGGAGGGCACGGAAGAGCAGAAGAAGCGCGCTTTCGTCGACGTCGCGGTCCAGATCGCGCGGCGCGTGGACCTGCTCTGTGCGCTGCCGCCGGAGTCACTGACCGAAGCCCACGTGCGGAAGATCGGCACCGAAGCGCGGCTGGCGGGCGAGGCGGACATGGCGCGATGAGCGCGGCGGCGCGCGTTCCGGCGTGGGTAGTCGGCGAATTTGCTGGGACGTTTCTCCTCGTATTTTTCGGCTGCGGGAGTGTCGCGACGGCGACGCTCACCGGGGCGCAGGTCGGCGTCTTTCAAGTGGCGATCGTGTGGGGCCTCGGCATCGCGACCGCGATCTACCTGACGGGCAGCCTGAGCGGCGCGCATCTGAATCCCGCCGTGACGCTCGCCTTCGCTGCCAGTGGCAGCTTCGCCTGGCGGCGGGCGCCGGGCTACATCGTGGCGCAGTTTCTCGGCGCGCTGGCCGCGAGTGCCGTGCTCTATGCGCTCTATGCGGGACCGCTGCGGGCCTTCGAGGCGACGCATGGCATCGTGCGGGGCGCGCCGGGGAGCGAGGCTTCGGCCATGATCTTCGGCGAATTTTTCCCCAACCCGGGTGGCCGCGCGCTCGACGAGAAAGCGCGGGCCTTCCTCTCGCACGGCAGCGCCTTCGGTATCGAGATCGTGGGTACGGCGATCCTCATGCTCGTCATCCTCTGCGTGACTCATCCGCGGAACGGCTCGCGTCCAGGAATCCTCACCGCAGCGACGATCGGTCTTACCGTGACGATGCTGATCTCGCTCATCGGCCCGCTCACGATGGCCGGGCTCAACCCCGCGCGCGACCTGGCCCCGCGCATTTTCAGCAGTTTGGCCGGCTGGGGGAGTGTACCCTTCACCGCGAATGGCCTCGGCTGGCTGACAGTGTACATCATCGCGCCGATCCTAGGGGGACAACTCGGCGCGTGGGTCTTCCGCGTTTTCTTCCGGCCGCATTACGAAGCGGCGACGGAAAGCGGCGTGCGGGCGGATTGAGGTAGGCTCGGCTTAAGGTAGGACGAGGCGTCCCTCCGGGCCGTCGCGGCTGCAGCGTCCGCGCTTCGCCGATCAGGCGAAGCCCGCCACAGTCTCGTTGCCAGCATCGCTTCCGAGAATGAGCGCAGATTAGCGTTTCTCCGTCTGTTTCCGTCCTCCCGCCGCCCATCCCCCTTTTCCTCTCTCACCGCCCTTCACTTCTTCGCCGCAATCGCGATCACCTTATCGCGCGTCCGAAAGAACAGCGCCCCGTCAGAAATCGCCGGCGTCGACAAACACGTTTCGCCGAGCGCATTCGTCGCCTCCACCGAAAATTTGTCCGAGGCAGGAACGACGAACACATTCCCAAGCTCGCTCGTGAGGTAAATATTGCGGCCATCCGAAACCGGCGACGCGGTATAACCCTCGCTCGAGGGCGAAAGCTTTTGGCTGTAGCGGATCTCGCCGGAGCGGGCATCGAAGCACGTCAGCACGCCCGTGTCGGCGCAGCCGTAGAGGAGATCGCCGACGAGGATGGGCGTCTGCATGTAGTTGCCGCGGCGCTCTTGATTCCAAGCGATGGACGGATGTTTCCAGTCGGAGTTGTCGGGCGTGATATCGCCCGAGGCATCGGCGCGAACGGCTCGCATCGGTCGGCTGCGGCCGTGGGCGCTGGTGAAGTAGATGAGGTCGCCTTTGGGCGCGGCGATGGGCGTGGGCACGGGGATATCGCCGCCGCCGTCGATCTTCCAAAGCTCCTTGCCGGTGGCGAAATCGTACCCGCCCGTGTGGTGCCAGCCATTCACGGCGACCTGCGTGCGGCCGGCAGCCGTCACAACGGTGGGCGTGCTCCAGGTGGGCACGTCCTTGCGCGGCGTGCGCCACAGTTCGCGACCATCGGCGAGGTCGAAGGCGGCGAGGAATGAGTCCTTCTGCACATCGCACAGGACGATCACCTTGCCGTCGTGAATCACCGGCGAGCTGGCGAAGCCCCACTGCGCGGTCGGTACTTGGAAATAGCCGGAGTCCATCGGCCCGAGATCCTTTTTCCAGAGGAGCTTGCCGCTGGCGGCATCGAAACAGAAGAGGCCCTCGGAGCCGAAGAGCGCGACGACGCGGCGGCCATCGGTCGCGGGCGTGGAGTTGCAATGCGTGGCCTTCGTGTGGCGCGCCACCTTCGGCACGCCTTCGTGGCCGAGGGTATTCCAGAGGATCTTGCCGGTGGCCTTGTCGAGCGCGAGCAGCCGCCACTGGTTGACTGCCGTCTCCTTGGCGGAGTCGATATTGCCATAGAGGCCGACCTTGAGGTCATTGCGCGCCTCACCCGCGGGCACGGCGGTCGCGACGTAAACGCGGTCGCCCCACACGATCGGCGCGGCGTGCGCGAGCCCGGGGATGGGCGTTTGCCAGCGCACGTTTTCACCGGCGGCGACATCCCATTTCGTGGGAAGTTCGCTCGAGGCATCGAGGCCGCTGGCGTGCGGGCCGCGGTATTGAGGCCACTGCGAAGCGAGCAGCGAAAGGGGCAGGAGGGCGGAAAGGCACAAGAGGGGAAACCGCATGAACCAAGGCCTAGTGGCCGGGAGCGCTTACCGCAAGCCGTGTAGCGCCCGCCGCTTGCGGCCTTGCACCGGCGCCCCGAGCCGTCATCTGGTGAGGACGTGAAATCGAAACTGCTTCCCCAGGCGGTGGTGGGCATAGCGAGTGTGGTGCGACTGATGGCGGCGGAGCCGACCTTGCACACGTTCAAGAAACAACACCTCGAGCACTACTACTGGAGCGAAGGCGCTATGCTCGGCGACGTGAACCGCGACGGCAAACCCGACGCGATCTATGGGCCTTACTGGTGGGAAGGCCCGGCCTTCACCAAGCGGCACGAGATCTACGCGCCAAAGAAGACCACCACGGTAAAGGAGACTGACGGCACGGAGAAAACCTTCCCCGGCTTCGAAGGTGGCTTCGGCAAAAAGAACGCGTACTCGACGGATAATTTTTTCGCCTTCGTCCATGACTTGAACGGCGACGGCTGGAACGACGTGCTCACCTACGGCCTCCCGCGCGAGCCGGCGTATCTCTATATCAATCCCGCCGGGAAAGAGCAGCATTGGGAGCGGCACACGGTGCTCGACCAGGTGGATAACGAATCGCCGACCTTCGCGGATATCAACGGCGACGGAAAGCCGGAGATCGTCTGCGTCTTCGGCGGCAACTTCGGCTACGCTTCGCCCGACTGGAGCAACCCGACGGCCAAGTGGAAATTCACGCCGATCATGCAGGCCGGAAAATTCCAGCGCTTCACGCACGGTCTCGGCGTGGGCGACGTAAACGGCGACGGGCGGATGGATCTGATCTTCAAAGACGGGTGGTTCGAGCAGCCCGCCTCGCTCGCGGGCGATCCCGCGTGGAAGTTGCACAGCGTCTTCTTCGCGCCCGCCGCGGCGCAGATGTTTGTCTACGATGTCGACGGCGACGGGCTGAACGACGTGATCACTGCGCTCGCCGCGCACGGCTACGGCTTCGCGTGGTACCGGCAGCTCAAGGAAAAGGACGCCAATGGTTCGCCGAAATTCAAGGGCACGGTATTTCTCAACAAGGAGCCGCGCGAGAATCGCTATGGCGTGACGTTCTCGGAGATCCACGCCGTGGAACTCGTCGATATCGATGGCGACGGGCTGAAGGATATCGTGACCGGAAAGTGCTTCTGGGCGCACGGCCCGACGGGCTCGCCCGAGGCCAATGCGCCCGCGGTCTTGTACTGGTTCAAGCTCGTGCGTCGTGCCGACGGCGCGGTGGACTGGGTGCCGAACTTGATCGACGGCGACTCCGGCGTGGGCCGGCAGGTGGGGCTCGGCGACGTGAATGGCGACGGCCGGCCCGATATCATCGTCGGCAACAAGAAGGGGGTCTTTGTCTTCACCAACCAGGCACGCGCGGTGTCGCGGGCCGAGTGGGATGCCGCGCAGCCCAAAGTACTGTTTCCCGATGCCGAGAAGAACGCGCTCACGGCCAAGGATGTAATTGTCCACACCCCGCGCGCCGCGGACGTGGCCAAGCAGAAGGCGGACGAAGCGAAAAAGAAAGCGGCGGAGATGGAGAAGAAGGGGAAGTAAGGGGAATGCGGACGGACGATCCCGGCTCTGCCGAGCCGGGCCACGCAGCGTGGTAGCCCGCTTCGGAAGAAGCGGGAGGGTCGCACAGCTTGGGGTTGCTGGCACGCCCTTTGCGGTTAGAGAACAATCATGACTACCACACCGGTCGTTTCGCCGAGCGCGACGGCCACGGATGCGATCGATTTTACCCTGAACGGCGTGCCGGTGCGCGCGGAAGGCGCACCGGCGACCACGACGCTGCTCGATTGGCTGCGACGCTCGGGCCGTACCGGCAGCAAGTGCGGTTGTGCCGAGGGTGATTGCGGGGCATGTACCGTCGCGCTGGTGGAGCGTGATGCGCATGGCGAGTCGACGTACCGGGCGATCAATAGCTGCATCGCGCTGCTGCCGATGTTTGCGGGGCGCGAAGTGGTCACGGTCGAGGGCCTCGCCAACGGCGCGACGCTGCACCCGGTGCAGGAGGCGATGGTAAAGCACTACGGCTCGCAGTGCGGCTACTGCACGCCCGGCTTCGTGGTCTCGATGTTCGAGGCGTATCACCGGCGGGACATGGATGGCGCGTGCCACGCGAAGGTGAACGATGAGCTGTGCGGCAACCTCTGCCGCTGCACCGGCTATCGTCCGATCCGCGACGCAGCGGTCGAGGTGCTGCAGCAGCGCGGGAACGAGAACGGAAGCGAGAGCGCGCCGGGTGCGGAGGTTTTTGCCGAGCGGCTGCGCCATCCGGTCGCACCCCTGGCAGGCGTAAATTACGCGGCGACCGGCGAGCGGTTCTTCCGGCCGACCTCGCTCGACGAGCTTTTCGCGCTGAAGAAAAAGTACGGAGACGCGCGGCTGGTTGCGGGCGCGACGGAGATCGGCGTGGAGCTGAACAAGAAGTGTAAGAAATTTCCGGTGCTGATCTCAACTGAGGGCGTCGCGGAGCTGACGCGGATCGTGGCGACCGAAAAGGAGTGGCGGCTCGGTGCCGCGGCGACGTTAACCGCGATCGAGGAAACGCTGGGCGGCGAATATCCGGCGGTGGCGAAGATGCTCGCAGGCTTTGCCGCGCGGCAGATCCGGAACCGCGCAACGCTCGGCGGCAATCTCGTGACCGCCTCGCCCATCGGCGACAGCGCACCGGTGCTGCTGACCCTCGATGCCAGCGTGGTGCTGGTCTCGACGCTCGGCGAGCGCACGGTGCCGCTGCACGAATTCTTCACCGGCTACCGGCAGACGCAGCTGCGCCCCGACGAGGTGATGAAGACGGTCGTGCTGCCGCGCGGCGTCGCAGCGGGGCTGACGCGGCGGGCGGATTTCCAGAAGGTCTCCCACCGGCGCGAGCTCGATATTAGCATCGTGGCCGGGGCCTTTTGCGTGGATGTGGATGCGACCGGTATCGTGCGGCGCGCGCGGATTGCCTATGGTGGCGTGGCCGTGCAGCCGCTGCGCGCCAAACGCGCCGAGGCCACGCTCGAGGGCAAGACGCTCACCGCCGCCCGGGCGGAGGTCGCGGAGATCCTGCGCGGCGAATTCAAGCCGATCGACGATGTGCGCGGGAGCGCGGAGTATCGTCGCGGCATCGTGGTGGCCGTGTGGGAGAAATTTGTCAGCGGCGAAACCAGCCTCGCAGTGGATACGCCGGTGGAGTTTGCG
>JAZKEV010000412.1:22987-27203 GCA_040386765.1 Verrucomicrobiota bacterium
CGTCGACGAGGCCTCGCGGGCGCTGCGGCACGAGAGCGCCGTCGGGCACGTGACGGGACGCACGCAGTACGTCGACGACACGGCGCAGAAGCGCCCGATGCTTGAAGTGTGGCCGGTGATGGCGCCGCACGCGCGCGCGAAGATTCTCCGGCGCGATGCGACGGCGGCACGCGCCCAGCCTGGCGTGGCCGCCGTGCTGCTGGCGGAGGATATCCCGGGCGAGAATAACGTGGGCGTGTCGCGCCACGACGAGACGCTCTTCGCGGCCGAGGAGGTGCTGTTCCACGGTCACATCGTCGCGCTCGTAGTGGGTGAATCGATTGCAGTGTGTCGCGCCGCGGCGGCGCTCGTGCAGGTGGAATACCAGCCGCTGCCGGCCGTGCTCACAATCGCGGAGGCGATCGCGCAAGAGAGCTTTCATAATCCCCTGCGGACAATCCTGCGCGGTGAGCCGGACGCAGCGCTCGCGGCGGCGCCGCGGAAGCTCGCGGGCGAGTTTTCGTTTGGCGGGCAGGAGCATTTTTATCTCGAGACCCATGCCGCGTGGGCGGAGTGGGGCGACGATGGCGATGTGTTCATCAGCTCCTCGACGCAGCACCCTTCAGAGATCCAGGCGATCGTCGCCGAGGTGCTGCATCTGCCGCGCAATAAAATCATCGTGCAGTCGCCCCGGATGGGCGGCGGCTTCGGCGGCAAGGAGACGCAGGGCAACACCCCCGCAGCCCTCGTGGCGCTCGCGGCCCTCAAGACCGGTCTGCCGGTGCGGCTGCAGTGGGACCGCGACCTCGACATGGCGCTCACGGGCAAGCGGCATCCGTTCTACTCTAAGTTCGAGGTGGGCTTTGACGATGAAGGGCGCGTGCTGGCCGCGAAGATCGACCTCATCTCCGATGGCGGGTGGTCGCTCGATCTCTCGCAGCCCGTGCTGGAGCGCGCGATGTTTCACGTCGACAACGCTTATTACCTGCCGGCGCTGCGCGTGACGGGCCGGTCGGCGAAGACCAATCTCACGTCGCACACGGCCTTCCGTGGCTTTGGCGGCCCACAGGGGATGCTCGTCATCGAGGAGATCATGGACCGTGTCGCGCGGTCGCTGGGGCTGCCGCCGGAGACGGTGCGGGACCGTAATTTTTATCACGGTAGTGGAGAAACGAATACGACCCACTACGGCGAGGAGATCGGCGATAATCGCGTGCACAAGCTCTGGCGGCTGGCGCAGGAGCAGGCGCGGTTTGCCGAGCGCCGCGCGGAGATCGCAGAGTGGAATCGCACGCACCCGCGCGTGAAGCGCGGGCTCGCGGTGACGCCGGTGAAGTTCGGCATCTCGTTTACGCTGACGCATTATAATCAAGGCGGCGCGCTGGTGCACATTTATCAGGATGGCACGGTACAGGTGAACCACGGCGGCACCGAGATGGGCCAGGGCCTGCACACGAAGCTCCTCGGCGTGGCGATGCGCGAGCTGGGCGTGCCCGCGGCTAGCATCCGCATGATGAAGACGAGCACCGACAAGGTGCCGAATACGTCCGCCACCGCCGCTTCCGCTGGTGCGGACCTCAACGGCGCAGCCGTGCGCGCCGCCTGCGTGACGCTGCGCGAGCGGTTCACTCCCATTGCAGCGAAGCTCATCTCGGCGGCGCTGACGCCCGAGCCGGAGCGAAAGGTAAACGTGGATATCTCGCCGACGACCGGCGTGAAATCGCCCGTGCGAATCGTCGTGGACCCCGCTGAGGTGCGATTTGTGGACGGCTTTGCCTTTGCGCTTTCGCGGCCCGAGGTACGCGTGCCCTTCGCGAAGGTGGCGACGCAGTGTTACGTCGATCGCGTGAGCCTGTCGTCGACGGGCTATTATTCCACGCCGGGGATCTTCTGGGACTGGGCGAAGGCCAAGGGTCATCCCTTCGCCTACTTCGCCTGTGGCGCGGCCGTGAGTGAAGTAGAGGTCGATGGGTACACCGGCATGAGCCGCGTGCGCCGCGTGGATATTGTGCACGACGTCGGCGACTCGCTGAATCCTGGCATCGACCGCGGCCAGATCGAGGGCGGCTTCGTGCAGGGCATGGGCTGGCTGACGAGCGAGGAGCTCTAGTGGGATGCGTAGGGCCGGCTGCTCACGCACTCCGCGAGCACGTATCAGATTCCTGCGATCAGCGACGCGCCGATGGAACTGAACGTCACGCTCCTCCCTGATGCCGCCAACGCCCACGCCGTGCACGGCAGCAAAGCCGTGGGCGAGCCGCCGCTGATGCTCGCGATCTCAGTCCGCGAAGCGATCCGCGACGCCGTGGCGAGCTTCGGCCCGCCGGGTGGCGAGGTGCCGCTGGCATCCCCAGCGACCGGCGAAGCGGTGTGGCGCGCCATCGCGGCGCGGACTGGGTAAAACGGGTTTGGTCTTGAGCGGTGCCGATGGAGAAAACGGAGGATGCGTGCCACATCCACACCCATCTTCTCGGCGACGACGCCCGCTCCGAAACGCGCGATGCCGTTGCCCCAAAGGGGCAAAATTCGATAGCCCAGGGCATCGCCCTGGGTTATCGGTCCTCTGATAGGTAGCCCTGAAAGGGCGAGATTCCGCCCGCCGTCTCCATGCCTCAATCGCTTGGCCAGATATTACTCCATCTCGTGTTCTCCACCAAAAACCGCGAGCCGGTTTTGGAGGCATCGATTCACCCCGAGCTTCACGCCTATATTGGAGGCATAGTGCGCCACCAGAATGGCGATCTCCTCAAAGCGGGATCCGTCGCCGATCACATTCATCTCCTTCTCGTTCACCCTCGCACGATCTCCCCGGCCGATCTCGTGCAGGATATCAAAACCAGTTCTTCGAAATGGCTGAAGACAGTCGGTCCACAATATGCCCGCTTCCACTGGCAAAGCGGCTATGGAATCTTTTCCGTTAGCAGCAGCCACCGCGCTGCTATTGAATCGTATCTAAGCGCCCAAGCAGAACATCATCGCACGGTCACATTTCAGGAGGAATATCGTCAGCTTCTCCAAAAGCATGGTCTCGCTTACGATGAGCGTTATGTGTGGGACTAGCCTGTAGTTGCGCCCCTTCAGGGCGCGGGTGTTTACATGTTGTTTCCCCGGGGCGTTGCCCCGGGCTGTCTAATTTTGCCCCGTTGGGGCAAACCTTTGAGGCCGGAAGCAGATTCTCTTCGCTTGTGCGGCGGCCTGACGGCGCGGAGGGGATGTTTCGCCTATTTGCTGGTCAAGCTACTGCGTGTAGAATTCCGTCACATAGCCCGGCAGGATCTCATCCGGGTTGGTCGAGAAACGGAGCGGGAGGTAGAAGGCCTGCTCTTTATTCGCATAGCGCTCGATGCGCAGCCAGAGTGGGCAGCGCGTAAAGTAGATCGCGACGTAGTAGCGGGTGACGCGTTTTGAGACCGGCTGCACGGCGACGATTTCGGTGTCGATGATGTCGCCGAGATTACGGGTGACCGGCGTGAGCTTCTCCATCATCTCCTGCGCCAGCCAGACGCGGTTGGCGTACAGCGTGCGCAGGCCCGCCTCCAACGTGTTGTTCGTCACGGTTTGAAGGCTTTGGGTGAGGGCGGGGTCGGGCGGTTGCGCGGCGCGGAGGGCCGGGGTGGTGGCTAGAAGCAACGTGGCGAGGAGCAGGATGGGGGTACGCATAAGGGATGAGGGGACGGTTTCTACAGACGCTAGACGATCAGGCGTGATCCAGGTTTCTGATAAACGGAAGCGATGGACTTAGCCTTGGGACGACAAACGTAACCTGTTTATTCAAAGCGCCGCATTGCAATCGCGGCAGGTGCGGTACTGAGAACTCGGTAGGAGCGCGCGGCCGCAGACCGTGCACTCCCGGCGGGTGAGGCCCTGCTCGCCCCAGTTGCGGCGGAGGATCGCCTGGGTCTGCTCGGTGGCTTCGCGGCGCAGCGTTTCGACGTGCGCGAGGTCGGAAAACGCATCGGGAAACTTCAGGGCGAGCCAGCGGTAGATGGTGACGAGCTTGAGCGTCTCTTCGAGCGTCTCGAGGCCGCCGCTGCTATCGATGCGGCGCGGGAAACTCACGGTCCGCCCTTCGTCGAGCAGTTCGAGCCACTCGCTGAAAATATTGCGGAAGTGATGCTCGTTGAGGTCGATGGGCGTGCAGGCGAGCGCGTAGCGGCGCTCGATCGGCAGCGAGGGTGCGTACGTGTCGACGAGACCGGCGGCGGCGAAGACATCGTCCTGCACGGCGGGGAAAAAC
>JAZKEV010000413.1:0-2715 GCA_040386765.1 Verrucomicrobiota bacterium
CTCCTCGCCCCCGTCGACCCGGTCTACCTCCCCTGCATTGGCCTCAACTACAAGAAGCACGCCGCCGAGAGCAACAGCGCCCCGCCGCCGCACCCCGTCCTCTTCGTCAAGAATCCCGCCTCCGTCCAGAATCCCAACGACCCCATCGAGCTCCCCACGAAGCTCCCCAGCACGTCGGTCGACTACGAGTGCGAGCTCGCCGTCGTCATCGGCAAGCGCTGCAAGAACGTCTCGAAAGCCGACGCGCTCAAGTACGTCCTCGGCTACACCTGCGCCAACGATGTTTCCGCCCGCGACTGGCAGCGCAACGGCGGCGGCGGCCAGTGGTGCCAGGGCAAGAGCTTCGATACCTTCTGCCCGCTCGGCCCGGTGCTCGTCACGCCTGACGAGATTCCGAACCCCAACGCCCTCCGCATCCGCACCATCCTCAATGGCGAGACGCTGCAGGACTGGAATACCGACGACATGATCTTCGACGTGCCGACACTTATCGAATTTCTCAGCGGCAGCAAAACGCTGATGCCCGGCACCGTCATCCTCACCGGCACCCCCCACGGCGTCGGCTTCGCCCGCAATCCCCCCATCTGGCTGAAAGCCGGCGACTCCGTCACCATCGACATCGAAAAGATCGGCGCCCTGACCAACCCGGTCATCGACGAGAAGATCTGAGCCTGACCGGATTCATAGCCACAGATTTCACGGATGGAAACCGATACTCATTCATCAGTATCCATCCGTGAAATCTGTGGCGTTTGTTTTGGTCAGTAGCGCGAGAGAATCACGAGAACGGATAGCTTCTTCGTTCCCTTCGTTGCATTCTGTTCAATTCTGAGTCGCTGCCGCACCGCTCTTTTTTCGCGCTTTCTGTGCCTTTCAGCGACCCGTGATTATGTGCTAAGCTCCGCTCATCATGCACCGCATCCGCATCGCCGATGTACCGTGGGATGAGCTTCGCTCCCCGCGCGGCACCTTTCGCTCTTACTGCCGCAATCTCTCTGTCGCCCTCGGCGGCATTCGCAATGGCGGCCCGTGGTGCGGCGGCCATCCTTTCGATCTCCAAATCCGCCGCGTCCCACCCGGCGCGGCGATCTGCCCGTTTCACTCGCACGTCGCGCAATGGGAGCTCTTCGTCGTCCTCTCGGGCACCGCCACGATCCGCGCAGGCAGCGAGACGCACACCGCCACCACCGGCGAAGTCTTCGTTCATCCGCCCGGCGAGCCGCACCAGCTCCTGAACAAATCCGCCGCCGACCTCGAGGTGCTCATCATCGCCGACAACCCGGTAATGGACGCCTTCTACTACCCTGACTCCGATAAGTGGGGCCTGCGTCCGCCCGGGAAATATTTCCGTCTCGCCGAGGTCGGCTACTTCGACGGCGAAGAGGAGCCGCTCGAAGGCGCGCCGCCCTACCAACCCTCTGGCACTCCACCGCCGCCCGCGCTCACGCCCTTCGCCCAGCGCAAGCTCCATCCCGACTCGCTCACGTGGGAGGCGTGGTCTTCGCCGAATAAAAAATTCCACGGCAGCAGCAAAGAGCTCTCCCCCGCCCTCGGCGCCAAATGGAATACCCCCGTCGGTCTCGGCGGCCACCCCTTCGACCTCGAGCTCAACAAGGTCGCCCCCGGCGCCTGCCCGTGCCCGTTTCACAGCCACGCCGCCGAGTGGGAGCTTTTCTACATCCTCTCCGGCACCGCCACCGTGCGACTCGAGTCCGGCACGACCACCGTCGCCGCCGGCGAGATCGTCCTCCACCCGCCCGGCGAGGCCCACCAGATCGCCAACGCCAGCACCACCCACGATCTCCTCTACTACATCGTCGCCGACAATTCCCCCGTCGAGTACTGGCGCTACCCCGACTCCGACAAATGGGGCCTCCGCTCCCCGCGAAAACACTTCCGCGCCACCGACGCCCGCTACTACGACGGCGAGGAATAACGCGCGCCTCGCGCCCCTTTCGCCAACCGTTCTAGCAGGAGCCGAATCTCGGCGAAACCAAGGAAACCCAACTCTGAGGTTGGTCTCGGTTCGCCCTCGGTTCGTCTCCTGTTAAAAAATGCCTTGGCTGAGGCCGCTCCCGCCTCGCCCCTCTCGCCACCTCGTTACGTTTCCCGGCTCGCGCCTTCCCGGCTCGACGCCCGCACACCCGCCCACCACGCTCCCGCACGAATGATCCGCTCGTTCATCTTCAGCGACGGCAAGCTCGTCGGACAGGACCTCGAACTCGAAGCGCTCCGCCTCGTGCGCTCCGACAAAGGGCTCATCCTCTGGGTAAATCTCGACAACCCCACGCCCGAGGAGATCAAGGACATCCTCGAGGGTGTCTTCCACTTTCACCCCCTCGCCATCGAAGACTGCGTCCAGCCCAACTCGCTCCCCAAGGTCGAAGATTACGAGGACTACCTTTTCATCGTCACGCACGCCGTCGATTTCACGCGCACGGAGAAGTTCAATTCCACCGAACTCGATTTCTTCCTCGGCAAGGATTACCTCGTCACCTTCCACACTGCGCCGCTCCGCTCCGTCTCGACGCTCATCGACCGCTTCAGCAAGAGCGTCGGCGTCGGCCCCCGTGGCCCCGATCGTATCGCGCACACGCTCATCGATCTTCTCGTCGATAACTACGTGCCCGTGGTCCAGGAACTGCACGCCGAGCTCGTCGTCGACGATCCGGACAAGGCGCGCCGCATCCGCGAGGCTGTAGCCGAGGTGCGGAT
>JAZKEV010000413.1:2725-7512 GCA_040386765.1 Verrucomicrobiota bacterium
CGAGCTCCTCCACGTGCGCAACGACTTCACCCGCCTGCGCACCATCGTCCGGCCGCAGCGCGACGTCATCGACCGCCTCGCGCGCGGCGACAGCAAGCTCGTCCGCGCCAAGTTGCTCCCCTATTTCCGCGACCTCCGCGATAACCTCGCCCGCCTCGAGGAAACCGTCGCCGGGTACCATGAGCGTCTGCTCATGGCCTTCGACATTTACCTGAACAAGGCCGCCTTCGAAGCCAACGAAGGCATCAAATTCCTCACCGCCCTCACCGCCATCACGATCCCGGTGATGGTGATCGGCACATGGTACGGCATGAACTTCGAACGCATGCCCGAGCTCGCCCGCGGCTACCCCTTCGCCGTCGGCCTCACTCTCATCTCCACCGCGCTGATGTTCTGGTACCTCCGGAAACGAAAGTGGTTTTGAAGCAGAGGCGGGTCTCTGACCCGCCGTCTCGCATATTAGAATTCCGCGGCCGCCTTCCGCCTAACCACTCCCGCGGTCGTTCGTAGTCCCGCCTTCAGGCGGAATCCGAAATCCTCCGCCTAAAGGCGGAACTACGAACCACCTTAGGCAACCTCTGTCGTCACGAAAAACGAAGGCCGCCTGCCGTTCCCTTCTTAGTTGCGGGCCCCCGCCTACTTGATCTTCGCCGCCTCCGCCTCCATCTGTGACACCAACTCGTTCATCTGGTCGATCACCGCCTGCACCGTCTCGCGTCTGGTCAGGTCCACGCCGGCTTTCTTGAGCAGCTCCATCGGGTGATCGTTGCCGCCGCTCTTTAGCAGCGTCAGATACCGATCCGTCGCCGCCTTCTGGTCTGCGGCGCTGCCGGTCGTCATGTCCTTGAAAAGCTTCGCCGACGACGCAAAGCACGTTGCGTATTGGTAAACGTAGTACGGCGAGTTGTAGAAGTGCGGGATGCGCGTCCAGGTGTGCTTGTACGGCTCGTCGAGGGTGATCGCGTCGCCGTAGTACTCCTTCATGAGGTCACCGTAGAGGGTGCTCAGCACCTCGGCGGTCACCGGCTGACCTTCTTCGACAAGCTTGTGCGCCTTCAGCTCGAAGTTGGCGAAGAGCACCTGCGCGAAGAACGTCTGCACGATCGCATCTACTGCATGCTGCAGGAGCAGGAAGCGCTCCTTCGGGTCGTTGGTCTCCGCGAGCATTTTCTTGAGGAGGAAGCGCTCGTTGGTCGTCGAGGCCACCTCGGCCACGAAGATCGTGTAGTCCGCTGTCGCGAAGGGCTGCGTCTCATACGAGAGCACGGTGTGCATCGCGTGCCCCGCCTCGTGGGCAAAGGTGAAGATCGCGTCCATCGTGTCGTTGTAGTTGAGGAGCAGATACGGCCCCACGCCGTAGACGCCGGCATTGTAGGCACCGCTGCGCTTGCCGTCGTTCTCGTAGACGTCGATGCGCCCGCCGGAGACAAACTTCCGGTAGCGCGACACGTAGTCCTCGCCGAGCGGCGCAACCGAGGCGATCACCACATCCTTCGACGCATCGTAGGGGTAGACTTTGTCCGTCTTGTAGATCGGGATCTGCCCGTCGTAGAGGTGATATTCCGTAAGCCCGAGGAGCTTCTTGCGGAGCTTGAGGTAGCGCTGCAGCGGTGCCGTACCGGCGCGTACGGTGTCCACCAGCGTCGTCAGCACCGCGGGCGGGATGTTATTGCCATCGAGGGCCGCCTCGAGCGTCGAGGGATAGTTGCGCGCCTGCGCCGCAAACCAGCCCCGTTGCATCACGCTGTTGTAGATGGCCGCGTAGGTATTCGACGTCGCCGAGTACGTCTTCAGGAATGCCTCGAAAGCCTTGGCGCGGTCCGCCTGCACGTAGTTGGTCGCCAGCACCGATTGATATGCGCCGGGCGAGAGCGTGAGCTTCTTGCCATCCGAGAGCGTCACCTCGGGAAACTTGATGTCCGTCGTGCTCAGCTCCTGGAAAATCTGCGTCGGCGTCTGGTTGAACCGCGTGGCAAACGAGAGCAGCTTCTCACCCTTCTCATCCAGCACGTGGGCCTGCTGCCGGTAGTTCTCCATGATGCCAAATTTGTAGGGCGCCAGCGCGGGGGTCTCCGCCAGCCACTTCTCCATCGTCGCCTGCGGGATCGTCAGCATCTCGGGTGTGAACCACGCCGTCGCGGTGCCGAACTTCGCGAAGATCGCCCCCACGCGCTGGAATTTCCCTGCGATGTCCTGATTCTTCATCTCCACATCGCGCTGGAGCTGCGGGTAGCGGTACACCTTGTACTGCAGCATGCCGATCTCGTCGTAGGCTTTGTACGCCTTCAGCACCGCCGCCGGCCCGGAGGCGAGCGTGCCCTTCATCGCGGCAAAGGCATCCATCTTGCCCTCCATCTCTTTCGTCGCCGCATCCCACGCCGACCAGTCCGCATAGATCGCCGAGAAGTCCCAGCGATACTCTGACGGGATCTCAGCGCGCACCCGCGTCTCAGGCTTGGCGGCAAAAAGTGTCGTGGTGGCAAAGAAGGTGGTGAGCGCGCCGGCAACGGCACCCGGCACAAGACGGTGTTGATTCATGGGTGGGAAGGTTGGCTGCAAACCTCGCTTGCGTCCAGCAAGCCGCGACAAATCCTCGTTCCCATGCGTTCTCTCGCCCCCTGTCCAAGTTGGAGGAGCGGCTTTACGCCGCGTCCCGCCGGGTCCGCCCGGCCCGCCGTCCTCCGCCGCCTCGCCTTTGCCGTCGTCGCCGCCTGCCTCGCGCTGCCCGCCTTTGTCCGCGCCGCGGACGCCAACGCCGACGCCCGCGCAACCCTTCGCCGTTTCTATGATGAAGCCCTCGCGCGCGGCCACGCGTACGAGAATCTCCGCACCCTCGTCACCCGCCACCCGGGCCGGCTTTCCGGCTCTAAGAACCTCGCGGGCGCCGTCGGCTGGGCCGAGACCACGCTCAACGGTCTCGGCCTCGACCGTGTCTATAAGCAAGATGTGATGGTCCCGCATTGGGAGCGCGGCGCGCGCGAGAACGTCATCATGCTCGGCACCGCGGGCGAGGTTTCGCCGCTCTCCGCCGTCGCGCTGGGCGGCTCCGTCGGCACCGGTGAAGCCCCGCTGGTCGCCGATGTCGTGGAAGTGAAGTCGCTCGACGAAGTCGTCACCCTCGGCAGCACGAAGATCCAGGGAAAGATCGTCTTCTTCAATCGCCCGCTGGATCCCACGACGATCCTGGCGAGCCAGGCCTACAGCGGCGCCGTCGACCAACGCAGCCGCGGCCCCGGCGTCGCCGGCAAGTACGGCGCCGTCGGCGCGCTCGTCCGCTCGATGACGCATGCTCTTGACGACCTCCCACACACCGGCGGCACGACCTACCCCGTCGGCGGAAACAAAATCCCCGCCGCCGCGCTTTCCACGCTCGCCGCCGACCGGCTCAGCGCGGCGATCGCGGCCGCCGCCAAGTCCGGCGGCGCTGTGCGCATCGCCATGAAGCTCGATTGCCGCACCCTCCCCGATGCACCGTCGCACAACGTCATCGGCGAGATCAAAGGCAGCGAGTTTCCCGATGAAGTCATCCTCGTAGGCGGCCACCTCGACTCTTGGGACATCGCCCCCGGCGCGCACGACAACGGCTCCGGCGTCGTGCAATCCATCGAGGTCCTCCGCCTCTTCCGCACCCTCGGCATCAAGCCCCGCCACACCCTGCGCTGCGTCCTCTTCACCAACGAGGAGAACGGCCTCCGCGGCTCCGCCGCCTACGCCACCTCCGTGAAGGAAAAAAAGGAAAAGCACCTCCTCGCGGTCGAAACCGACAACGGCGGCTTCCTCCCGCGCGGCTTCAATCTCGGCAGCACGCAAGGCGATGCCCACGAGCGCGCCGCCGCCAAATGGGGCGCCCTCTTCGAGCCCTACGGCATCGTCGGCTTCCGAAAAGGAACCGGCGGCGCCGATGTCGGCGCGCTCCTCGTGCAAGGCGTCCCCGTCGCCGGCCTCACCCCCGACTCGCCCCGCTACTTCGATATCCACCACACCACCGCCGACTCCCTCGACAAGGTAAACCCCCGCGAACTCCACCTCGGCGCCGCCGCCCTAGCGTCGCTCATCTGGCTGGTGGATACGCAGGGTTTGTGAGGTTGCACGCATACTCGGAGGGTTATCCCAAAAGCGCCGCCTCGGGAGATTCTCCCCTGCCGGGTTCCTCCCAAGCGAGCCACATCAGCCCATCTCCCGGCTCGGAGGAGCCGGGACAAGCGCCCGCACGCCTTGGCATGCAGTCTCGCCCTCAAACTAAATCAGCACGCCTTTCCTCTACTTAGGCACGACTGTGTCTTCGTAACACGCCTCCGTCCCTTGCCGTCTATCCGGCATGAAAGTACTCGCCCTCCTCATCGTAGCCGGCGTTCTCCTGCTCGTTGTGCCGCACTGCTTCAATATGTTCGGCGGAATGCCGCATACCACGACCGTAGCCCTCTTCGTCCGGCAGTCCATGAAAACGTCCCTCACCGCCTTTAATCGCGACATAGGACGGTATCCCACGACCGAGGAAGGTTTGGCTGCACTTTCCACCTGCCCGTCCGGAGCAGAGACTCGCTGGAGAGGTCCCTATGTCGACGTTCTACCTGCCGACCCATGGGGACGCTTGTATCAATATCTTTCTCCCGCAGCCAAAAGTGATCAAGGATACGATCTCTGGAGCCTCGGCGCGGATGGAATCACCAGCGCCGACGATATCGGAAACTGGCAGAACTCCTGAGCCCTCATTAGCGCGCTCGTCTCAAATTCTCATCAGCCTCGAGCGCACTTTGAGTTTGGCCTTCCCCCGCCGCCCCTTCACT
>JAZKEV010000413.1:7533-8628 GCA_040386765.1 Verrucomicrobiota bacterium
ACCCCACCCCCTTTTGGACGCCTACCCCACTTCCTCCCGATGAAGTTCTCCCTCCTCTTTGCGCTGCTTCTGTCCGGTTGCGCGACATTGCCCACGCTCGAGTCATTTTCCGGCTGGTCCGCCCAAGAGGTCGGAAAAGACCGCTTTCTCATCACCATCGGCGACGTGAAAGAAGACCGACAGCACGAAGCTCTCGTGTACGCTGCAACGTTCGCGCAGCAGCGCAGCTACGGTGCTTTCACGATCCTCGATAAAGAACCCGAAGACAGCGGAACCCACTTTTGGTCGAGTAATAGCTATGATGGTGGTTTCGGCATGAGGACGTTTTCGCCGGGCTGGTGCTTCACCATCCTTTGTCGCCAAGAGCGTCCCACGCCACGTGACATGTGGTTCGATGTAGCCCGAACCCGGCGTCAGAAATTGTACAAACCGCCCGCGCCCACTCCGGCTCAAACTCCCTAGTTCATAGACCGGTCGCTCGTCACCGACCTGCGGAGGGAAGCAGGCGCTCCGTTTCTCAAAAAGTTCCGTGCCTCCCACTAGTTTGGGTTTGGCCTTTCTCCCGCCACCCCTTCACTCGGCGCACCTCTCGCGTCTGCCCCTAGCTCCAGATCCCGGACGCCAGACCCCATCCCCGACTCCCCGCTCATGTCTTTCTTTGCCTGGTCCCAGAACTACACTCCCGTCGGCGGCATCGGCACCTCTGCGCTCATCGCCGCCATTCCGGTCGTCGTCCTGCTCGCCCTGCTCGCCTTCTGGCACGTGCGCGCGCACATCGCTGCGTTCATCGCACTCGGTGTCGCCTTCGCGATTGCCATCGGCGTCTATGGCATGCCCGCGCCGCTCGCCGTCGCCGCTGCGGGCTATGGCGCTGCCTTCGGACTGCTCCCCATTGGGTGGCTGATCCTCAACGCCATTTTCATCTACCAACTCTCGGTGGAGACCGGGCAGTTCACCGTTCTCCAAGGCCAGATCGCCGGCATCTCCGGCGACCGGCGCATCCAGGCGCTCATGCTCGCCTTCTGCTTCGGCGCGTTCATCGAGGGTGCGGCTGGCTTCGGCGCGCCGGTCGCGATCAGCGGCGCGCTGATGATC
>JAZKEV010000414.1:0-622 GCA_040386765.1 Verrucomicrobiota bacterium
TGGTTTGCGGTTTCCGCGACAGCGCGGAGGCACTTGGCAGCGCACTTGCTGCCATCCGGGGCGGGGATCACATTCCTTCGACGATTTCATGAAACAACCCAGGCTCGAATTTCTCGTCGGCATCTTCGTGCTGCCCACCGCCAATGCGCTCGATGTGATCAAGGGCGTGCGCGCCGCCATGCCCGATATCCAGGCTCAGCTTCCCACTGGGCTGCAGGGCAAGGTCGTCTCCGATTTCACCGAGTTCATCAACGAGTCCATCCGCGAGGTCATGAAGACCCTGCTCGAAGCCATGCTCATCGTCATGGTGGTGATTTACCTCTTCCTCGGGTCCTTCCGCTCCGTGGTGATTCCGCTCGTGGCGATCCCGCTCTCCATCGTGGGGACGTTCACCTTCATGCTCGCGCTGGGCTTCTCGATCAACCTGCTCACGCTGCTCGCGATGGTGCTCGCGATCGGCCTGGTGGTGGATGACGCCATCGTGGTCGTCGAAAATATCCACCGCCACATCGAGGAAGGCTTGTCGCCGCTCGATGCCGCGTTGCGCGGTGCGCGCGAGCTCGTCGGTCCGGTGATCGCGATGTCGATCACGCTCGCCGCCGTGTTTGCCCCCATCGGTTTC
>JAZKEV010000414.1:632-3252 GCA_040386765.1 Verrucomicrobiota bacterium
GGGCGGCCTCACCGGCGCGCTCTTCCGCGAGTTTGCCTTCACGCTCGCCGGCTCGGTGCTCATCTCCGGCGTCGTGGCGCTCACGCTCACGCCGATGATGTCGGCCCGCATCCTGAAGCATAATCCGAATCCGCGCGGCTTCGAACACTGGCTCAACGTCGGCTTCAGCAAGCTCCAGAAAGGCTACGAACGCCTGCTGCACGCCGTGCTCGAGACCCGGCCGGCCGTCGTGATCGTCGCGCTCCTGATCTTCGCCTCCATACCGCCCTTCTTCATGATGTCGAAGAGCGAGCTGGCCCCTTCCGAGGACGATAACATCATCCTCATGCAGGCCTCGGCCGCGCCCAATTCCACGCTCGAGCAGACCGAGATGTTTGCCAACGAGGTCTCGGCGCTCATCCGCAACAACTATCCCAACGAGACGCAGGAGATCTTCCAGCTCGCGGGCTTTGGCGGCACGCCCAACAGCGCCTTCGTCGGCTGGCGCCTCAAGCCCCGCGCCCAGCGCACGCGCGGCGCGGCGCAACTCCTCGTCGAGCTCCAGGGCCGACTCGGTGCCGTCGCCGGCGTCAATACCGCCGCCTTCCAGCGCCCCGCTCTGCCCGGCTCCATCGGCGGTTTGCCGGTGCAGTTCGTCATCGGCTCGACCGAGCCGCACCAGCGCGTCGCGGAAGTCACTAATGACCTTCTGCTGACAGCCATGCGGAGCGGCCTCTTCATCTTCGGCGACACCAACCTCAAGTTCGACCAGCCGCAGGTCGATATCGAGATCGACCGCGAAAAGGCCGCCGCGCTCGGCGTGAACATGCAGCAGATCAGCTCCGACCTCGGCTCGATGCTCGGCGGCGGCTACGTCAGCCGCTTCGCCACCGAGGGTCGCGCGTACAAGATCATCCCGCAGGTCACGCGCGTCTCGCGGCTAAATCCCGAGCAGCTGAGCGGCTACTACGTCTCCACCGGCAAGGGCGGCCTCGTGCCTCTCTCCACGTTTGCCACGCTGAAGGAGTCCACGCAGCCGCGGGATCTGAAGCGCTTCCAGCAGCTCAATGCCGCGACGCTCTCCTTCGCGCCTGCAGCCGGCGTATCGCAGGGCGAGGCGCTCGAATTCCTCCGCCGCGAAGCCGCGCAATTTCCGCAGGGCTTCACGGTCGATTACGCGGGCAACTCGCGCCAGTTCGTGCAGGAAGGCGGCTCGCTCATGGGGACCTTCGTCCTCGCGATCGTCGTCATCTTCCTCGTGCTCGCGGCGCAGTACGAGAGCTTCCGCGATCCGCTCGTCATCATGATGTCGGTGCCGCTCTCGATCGCGGGCGCGATGGTGTTCCTCTTCTTCGGTTTCGCCACGCTCAACATCTATACGCAGGTCGGACTCATCACGCTTGTCGGCCTCATCACAAAGCACGGCATCCTCATTGTGGAATTCGCCAACAAGCTCCAGGAGGAGCAGGGCATGTCGATTCGCGAGGCCGTGCAGCACGCCTCCGGTGTCCGTCTCCGCCCGATCCTGATGACCACCGCCGCGATGGTGCTTGGCGTGATCCCGCTCGTCCTTGCCTCCGGCGCGGGGGCGGCGAGCCGCTACTCCATCGGTCTCGTGATTTCCACCGGGATGTCCATCGGCACACTCTTCACGCTCTTCATGGTGCCGACCTTCTACACCTTCATCGCCCGCGACCGCCGCCCGAAGGCCGCCGCCAACGCCAGCGACTCCCACCTCGCCGCCGGCCACGCACACGCCGTGGCGCACGCCGGCGCGAAGTAAGAAATGATTCCGTGCGCGTGAGCGCGGGAAGGTAGCGCGGCTTACCCTTAAGCCGCCGCGCCCTCGGCGTGCGTATGTCCCCGAGCGGCGCGTTAGGGTGCATTTTCAAAACGGTTTGTCATACTGAGCGCAGCGCAGAATGACAGAGGTAGATCGTCGCTCTATTTCGAAAACAGGCCCCAAAAATAGCGCGCCCCACCTCGGCCTTTCGTGGCCCTGCGCGTGGGCGCAGGGATCAGGAAGAGCGCACGCACAGCCCACCCGTGCCGTTCCCAAAAATTCGCGCCGATTCCCTTGCGCCGGCCCGTTCTCGACAACATCGCGCACCCCTCCTCAAGTGAGGCATGTCCGCTTCCGCCCCGGCACGCTGGCAAAGACGCCTTCATGAGGCTTCCCGCAGCCAGAGTTTTCTATGGAAATTCGCCCTCACCACGATCCTGGCGGGCGTCGCGATTGGCTATGTGCTGAGCCGGCTGAATCCTCCGGGGTCGGAAAACTTCCGCTCACGCGTGCTCGCGTTGTCCGGCCTGCCCCTGGAGGAGCCCGATGCACAGCGCCCGCGCGCCGCGGCCCCGACCGCGCCTCGCCCCGAAGGCACCGACACAGAGGCGGCCGACCTCGCGCTCACCATTTTCTCCGAGCAGCTCGCGGATCCCCAAGTGCCGTTTTTCGATGTGCTGCTGACGCTGCCCGCCCTCGCCGAGGCGATCCCGCCCGGGCGCGATGAGGCGTTGCAGCGCGCGTTGCGCCAGCGCTTCACCGAAGAGGAAACCGCCCTTGCGCTCGCCTTCCTCCGCGCCTGGGAGCTGCGTGACCGTGCCGCGCTGGCGCAGCTGCAGGCCATGGCCGACGCCTCCC
>JAZKEV010000415.1:0-7781 GCA_040386765.1 Verrucomicrobiota bacterium
CCTTACGCGAACAGCGGCATGACGGCTTTGCCCTTGCCGTCGTTGGTCACGTAGAACGGCCGCTTCTCAATATCGTAGGCATGATCGGCGGGGATGCCCATCGCGCGATAGATCGTCGCGTGGAGGTCGGAGATCGTCACCGGGTCCTTCAGCGTGCGGCAGGGGCGCTCGTCGGCGGTCACGCCATGGACGTAGCCGCGCTTCATGCCGCCGCCAAACATCAGCACGCTGCCGGCCGCGGTGAAGTGGCGGTGCATGCCGTAGTGCTTCGGGTCGGTGATGACATCGGGGACTTCGACCTGGTTCTTCACGCCCTTCTCGGGCTTGCCCTCGACCATCATATCGCGGCTGAACTCGCTCGCGAGGACGATGAGGGTGCGGTCGAGCAGGCCACGCTCTTCGAGGTCGCGGACGAGCTGGGCGAGCGGGGCGTCGATGGCCTGCTTCATGCCGACGAGGCGGGCGTGGCCGTTCTCATGCGTATCCCAGTTGAGGAAGGGAATGTATTCCGTAGTGACCTCGATGAAACGCGCGCCGACTTCGCACAAGCGGCGGGCGAGCAGGCAGCCGAGGCCGAAGCGGCCGACCATGCCCTCCTCGTACTTGGCGCCGAAGCGGTCGCGCGGCGTATCGAAGCGCATGCCGGGCTTGTAGCCGGGGAAATATTTCTGGGTGTTCGCGAGCGGCTCGAGCGCGAGGTCAAAGGCCTTCGCGGCGGGCGAGCTGAGGAGCCGGTGCGCGTTGTCCATCGAGCGGAGCAGCGACTCCTTCTGGTAATCGCTCGCATTGCGGCCGCCGGGGCTCTCGGCGATGAGGCGGCGGTAGAACTTGTCGCGATCGGCGAAGCGGCTCGGGCTCATGCCCGCGGGCGGCTGCACGGCATCGGCGGCCTGCTCGGGGAAGGCGACATTGAAGGGGCCGTACTCGCTGCCGAGGAAACCGGCCGTGGTGAAGGCCTTGAGCTCCTCGCCCTCGCCGAGATCGAAACGCTGGCCGATATTGATGAAGGCGGGCACCGCGGGATCGAGCGGGCCGAGCGTGCGCGCGATCCACGCGCCGAGATGGGGAGCAGCGACCGTCTGCGGCGGCACGTAGCCGGTGTGCCAGTTGAACTGGTGACGCGAGTGGAGGATGAAGCCGAGGTCGGCGGCTTGCATGCCGCGGACGAGCGTCGCCTTGTCCATGACCTGCGCGAGATTCTCCAAGCCCTCGGAAAAGCGCACGCCGTCGACATTCGTCGGGATCGACGGGAAGGTGCTTAACACCTCGTTGGGGTTCATCCCGGGCGTGAAGGCCGTGTAGCGCTTCGGGTCGAAGGTCTCGGTGTGAGCCATGCCGCCGCCCATCCAGAGCACGATCACGCGATCTGCCGTGGACTTGATCTTCTCGAGGCTCGCCGCGGCGCTGAGGCGCGGCGCGCCCGCGGCCATGGCGGCGAGCGTGGCGGCGGAGGCGGTCTTGAGGAAATCGCGACGCGACCACAGGTCGGGGTTGGCCTTGCGGTGGGCGGCTTGGGTGAGGAAACGGCGAGGGTTCATGGCGGGCCTTGGGTCAGCGCGCGGCGCGCGGCGACGTTGAGATGAGAGATCAGTAAATGAGTTGGAATTCCGGCAGCATCGCGAGCGACCACAGCAGGTCTTCGACGCCCTCGGGCTTGGCGGGCGAGCCGAGGAGTTGCTCGGCGGCGGTGCGCTCGTTGGTCGTCGGTTTGCGGCTGAGCGTTTGCTGATAGAGCGTCGTCACGAGCGTGGCGGTGCTGGCATCGGAGTTCGCGCTGACGATCTTCTCCGCGCCTTGCTTGAGCAGCTTGGCGAGCGTTGCGCCGTTGGTGAGCTCGAGGGCTTGCAGCGTGGTCGCGGTCGCCTGGCGGACGGTCATGACCTGCTCGCGATTCGGGCGGCCGAGCGCGACCATGAGCGGATCGGCGGCCACGAGCGAGGCGCGCTCGACGGGGAGCGTGTCCTTCGGCGCGGCGGCAAGATCGAGCAGATGGTGGCCGACACGCCACGGCGGGAGGTCGATGCCGCCGAGCTCGGTGGCGGCGCCGAGATTCTGCGGGGGAGTGGCTTCAGCCTTGGTCTCGTTGGGACGGACGCCGGGCGGTTCCTTGCGAGTCGAGGCGGCCCATTCTTTATCGGTTACGAAATCCCACACGTCGTCGCCGCGGCGCAGACGCGCGTAGAGGATGACGCCGGCGGGCGAGGTGGGATCGAGGCGCGCGTCGGTGGCGAAGGAGGCGAGGCGGCCATCGTCGGGCGGGAGATTGGCGACGGTGAGTTCGAGGGTATTGGCGCCGGCCTTGAAGTTAGCTTTTACGTCGATCGTCTCCACCATGGTGGCGTTGCGGCGACCGGAGGTGCCGGCGGCCTTGCCGTTGATCTTGAGGGTGTAGTTGTCGTCGGCGGCGATGGCGATGCGCGCCTCGGTCGGCGCCGCATCGAGCGTGATCGTGCGCTGAAAAATCATCGTCGCCGGGCGGACGCCGATATTGCCCTCGGGCGCGCCCCAGATCCACTTGGGGGCCAGCGGCAGTGAGGCCGAGGGCTTGAGCGCGGCGACGCGGTTAAAATTACCGCCGAGCTTGCCATACGTCTGCCCGCTCACGGTGAAGATGGCGTCGGAGAACTGCTCGGCGCTGAGGCGGCGGATGGCCGGGCCGCGGAAGACAAAATTCTCCTGCGTCTCGCCGAGATTGACCGACGGGAGCTGGTAGGCGCGCGAGGTGAGGATGCGCGCCATGGTGTGCTTCAGGTCGTGCTTGTGCGCGACGAGATCCTCCGCGAGCCAGTCCATCAGCTCGGGCGACCAGGCGGGCTTGTCCATTTCGTCGACCGGCTCGACAAGCCCGTACCCGAGGAAGCGCTGCCAGAGGCGGTTGACGATGGTGCGGGGGAGCCGGCCATTTTTGCGGCCGGTGATGATCTCCATCAGTTGCTGTTTCTGGGTGCCCTGTGGGCCCTTGGCATCGATGGCGCCAAGGTCCTCGTAGAGGAACTTCACCTTGGCGACGTGTCCCGTGGGCTTGTCGCATTCGGCGATCTCGAGCGGGTGCTTCGCGTAGATCGCGGCGATGCCGTAGGCGTCGGCGAGCGTGTACTCATTAATGAAGCTATCGTGGCACGAGGCGCACTTCAGGTTAACCCCGAGGAAGACCTGTGAGATGCTCTGCGAGGCCTGCATCGGGGGAACCATGCTGGCATTGACGGCGCCGCGCCAGAGGATGCCGGCGGTGAAGCCCTCGGACTCCGCGCCGGGATTGATCAGCTCGCCGACGAAGCGGTCGTAGGGGAGATTGCGGGCGAGGGCGCCGTACAGCCAGGGCGTGATCGTCTTGCGGCCGCCGTCGATGTAGCCCGCGCCCTTGTAGTCGTTGCGCAGAAGATCGTTCCAAAACGTGAGCCAGTGCTCGGCGTAGCGCTGGTTGTCGCCGAGGAGCCGGTTGACGAGTTTCGCGCGCTTGTCGAGGGCGCGGTCGGCGATGAAGGCCTCGAGCTCATCGGGCGGAGGCAGGAGGCCGACCGTATCCAGATAAACCCTACGCGCATACGTGCGGTCGTCGACCGGCGTGGGCCAGGAAATCTTCTGCTTCGCGAAGTAACCGTCGACCAGCTGGTCGACGGGATTGGCGAAGCCGGCCTTGGCCGGAAGCGCGGCGATCTCGCGCGGGCGGAGATTGGCGGGCTCGTGCTTGTGGAAGTTCACCGAATCGGGCCACTTCATCCCCTGGTCGATCCACGCGCGGAAAAGGGCGACCTGCTCGCGGCTGAGCTTCTTGCCCTTCTGGGGCATGATGTTGTCGGGATTGAGGCCGGAGATCATCTCCACGACGAGGGCCTCGGCGCTCTTGCCGGCGACCGCGGGTGCGCCCGCATCTCCGCCCGTGATGAACTCCTCGCGCGTTTCCAAGCTGAAGCTGCCCTTGGCTTTGCCACGGCCGTGGCACTGGACGCAGCTCGACTCGAAGATCGGCTGGATGTCTTTGACGAAATCGACAGGGCGCGTCGTTGGCGCCGGCAATTGCGCAACGACTTCAGGGGGAAGCTTGGCCGAAACGGGAGCGATACCCGCGACGACGAAGGCGAGGGTGGGGAGGAACGCCGTGATCTTCGAAAACATGAGCGTCCTTAACTTGACCAATATTCCCGCCGAAACACGCCGAAATTTCGAAAGTCTCCACTTAAGGGAGGCAGCAGGGAGCCTAGAGACTGGGATTGAGGGTGTTGGGAGGGGGAGCCGCCGGGTGGAAAGCGGGCGAAAATTTCCGTGCGGGGTCGATCTGGCGGGAGCGGTGGCGGCGTGGAAAATTTTTGCACGAAAGGATGGTCTCCAAGACGTGTGAGACCTTACGGTCCTGACGTTCGTCTTTCGTTCGAACCCCTTTCTCCCTCCCTAAAGCATGAAAACTTCACGGCGCGATTTCCTTGTTTCCACCGGCCTGACGGCTGCCGGCCTCATGGCCGCGAATACATTGCGGGGCGCAAATGCGACGCCTGCCTCGATGGCAAAGGGCACCGGCGCGGGCGGGCGGGCGCAAAAATTCAACATGTGCGGCTATGCGGCGCCGAAGATCGAGCGCCTCCGCGTGGGCATGGTCGGCATCGGCTCGCGCGGCGCGGGCGCCGTCAATCGCCTCCGGCACATTGAGGGGCTCGAGATCAAGGCGCTCTGCGACATCCGGCCCGAGCGCGTGGCCGAGGGGCTGAAGCGGCTGGAGAAAACCAATCACAAGCCCGAGACGTACTCCGGCAAGGCCGAGTCGTGGAAAGAGATGTGCAATCGCGACGACCTCGACGTGATCTATAATACCACGCCCTGGTCGCTCCACGCTCCCATCTCGGTGTACGCGATGGAGCACGGGAAGCATGCGTTTTCAGAGATCCCGGCCGCGGTAAACATCGACGAGTGCTGGCAGCTGGTGGAGACCTCGGAGCGCACGAAGAAGCATTACATGATGCTGGAAAACTGCTGCTACGACTTCTTCGAGCTGATGACGCTGAACATGGCGCAGCAGGGCTACTTCGGCGAGATCGTGCACGGCGAGGGCGCCTACCTGCACGACCTCATCTCGCTCAGCTTCAGCAAGACCGGCTACCGCGACATGTGGCGGTTGAAGGAAAACGCCAGGCGCAACGGCAACCTCTACCCGATGCATGGCCTCGGGCCGATCGCGCAGGTCATGAACATCAATCGCGGCGACCGCTTCGACTACCTCGTATCGGTGCAGAGCAACGATTTCACGACGCGCAAAAAGGCCGACGAACTCGCGGCCACTGATCCGTTTTATCAGGAGTTCGCGGGGAAGAACTACCGCGGAAACATGAACACGACGACGGTCCGCACCGAAAAGGGCCGGACGATCCTCGTGCAGCACGATATCTCGAGCCCGCAGCCGTATTCACGCTTGCACAAGATCGTCGGCACCAAGGCGACGGCGCAAAAGTATCCCGACCCCGCGCGCATCTCCGACGGCAAGCACAACTGGCTCAAGCCGGACGAGATGAAGAAGCTGGAGGAGAAGTACACCTTCGACCTCGTGAAGAAGATCGGCGACACGGCGAAGAAAGTCGGCGGCCACGGCGGCATGGATTTCCTGATGGACTGGCGCTGGTCGAGCCTGCTGCGCCACGGCCTGCCGCTCGACATGGATGTCTACGACGGCGTCTCCTGGACGGCGATCGGCCTGCTTTCGGAGAAGTCCGTCGCGAACCGTTCCTCGTCGGTGGATATCCCCGATTTCACGGGCGGCTCGTGGAAGACGAACAAGCCGGTGGATTTGTCGCTTCACCAGACGGTGTAACCTGAGGCGTGAGGCAGCGCGCGAACGGTGCGCTGCCTTGGGGTAGGGCGAAGCGCCTCCGCTGAGCCGTCGTGCTTTATGTCGTCGACGTTATTAAAGTCTTCGCACGTGTGCATCGCGACGGCTCAGCGGGGACGCTTCGCCCTACCTAAAACAGTGCGGCGGCCAGAAACGACCACCGCCTAAAAACGAAGGCCGGGTTTAACCCGCTTACTCCTTGTCGCCCGCTTTCTTCTTGTTGCGATTCTTCTTGGCCGGGACGCCTTCGCCTTTCGGGGCGGGGGCGATATTGGCCATCAGGCGCGGGATGTAGGAATCGAAGCGGTCGTCAGGCGTGGGGCCAGTGGGCTTCATCGTGCGGACCAGTTCATGGAGCGGGGCGGCCTTGGCGCCGACGGCTTCGATGGCGCTGAGCGCGGCCATCGAGATGAAGACATCGTTCTTCTCCCAGGGAGCCAGCGCGCCGAGGACCGCGAGCGAAGGGGCAAGGTCGGTCTCGGCGCCGTAGCGGGCGAGCGCCTCAGCGGCGACGATGCGGACGTAGGGCGAGGCGTCGTTGAGTGCCTGACGGAGCGCGGGGGCGCCGGCGGCGACGCCTGCCTTGCCGCGCATGAGGAAGCCGAGGGCGGCCCAGTAGCGGATGGCGTTGTCGGAATCGGTGGCAAGCTTCTGGAGCTGCGGGAGAGCGGCAGGATCGAGTTGCGAGGCGAGGTCAGCGGCGGCGTAGATCTTGGCGAACGCGTACTTCTTCTCGTCGCGCGCCATGTCGTAGGGCGTGCTGCCTTCGGCGCGGAGGTGCATCCCGCCTTCGGGGAGGAAGCCTACATCGCGGCTCTTCGCGGCCTGCTCGCGGACGGCGCCGCGGAGCTTTTCGAGGACGGCGCGGTGCTCGGGGGAGGCGGCGAGGTTCTTCACCTCATCGCGATCGGACTGGAGGTCGTAGAGCTCCTCCGGGGCCTTGGGTGTGCGCCAGAAGATCGACTGGGCCTCGTTGGTCTTGCCCTCGGTGTAGAGCTGGAACCACTGCGCGGTGGTGGGCGTCTCGAATTGAAACGCGACACGCTGGGCCTGCGAGACGTGCGGGTAGAAATTGCGGAGATAAACGTATCGGCCGTCCGTGACGCTGCGCACGAGATCGATGCGCTCATCCATGCGGTTGCGACCGCCGAAGAGGTAAGGCTGCGGCCCGGTCTGGTGCGGGCCGGCGAAGGCATGTCCTTCCATCCACTCCGGAGGCTTGACGCCCGCGATGCTCAGGACGGTCGGGGCGAGGTCGACGAAGCTCACCATGCGGTCGGACTTGCCGCCGGGCTGGTATTCTTTGGGGGCGAGGTGGCGATACTTCTCGGGGAAGTAGACGACCATCGGCACATGCAGGCCGGAGTTGGAAGGCCAGCGCTTGCTGCGCGGCATGCCGCTGCCGTGGTCGCCGTAGTAGAAGACGATGGTGTTCTCGGTGAGGCCGGCTTCGGCGAGCTCCTTCAGGCGGGCGCCGGCATCGGCATCGGCTTCGCTGACCTTGTCGTAATATTGCGCCCAGTCCTGGCGGACGACGGGCGTGTCCGGGTGATAGGCGGGCACGCGGACATCCGCGGGGCGGGTGATCTGTTTGTGCGGCCGGGTGCGGAGCTGGCTCTCGTGGCTCTTGGTGGAGTTGAAGACGGCAAAAAAGGGCTGGCTGCCCGGGCGATTCTTCCAGTGGGCCTGGCCGGAGGAGGTGTCCCAGGTGCCGGCGGGCTTGGAGATGTTGTAGTCCTCCTTGCTGTTGTTGGTGGTATAGTAGCCAGCCTCGCGGAGGAATTGGGGGTAGAGTTTCTTGCCGGCGGGGATCGGCACCATCGAGCGCATGTTGATGCCGCCGCTCGTCCAACCGTAGAGGCCAGAGGCGATCACGGTGCGGGCGGGCGCGCAGACGGGGTGATTGGACCAGGCGCGCTTGAAGAGCATGCCCTTGGCGGCGAGGGCGTCGATGTTGGGCGTGCGG
>JAZKEV010000416.1:0-4130 GCA_040386765.1 Verrucomicrobiota bacterium
CCAGCCGCAAGCCGGTGAACAGGGTGGGCAGCGCGGTCGGCAGCACGATCTCCACGCCAAAGTCGATCCCCTGCCCCGCCGCCAGCACGCCGACGACCGCGTACGGCGCAGCATCGATCACGATCTCGCGCCCCACGATCGCCGGATCGGCACCGAAGCGGCTGCGCCACAGCGGCTCCGTCAGCAGCGCCACGCGGCCTCTGCCCGGCAGGTCATCGTCGGAAGAAAAAGTGCGACCATGAGCGACGCGCCAGCCGAGGAGTTCGAGTGCGTTGTGGGTGGCGACGCCTGCCCGCAGCCGCTCGGGCTCCCCTTGCACGAGCAGATTCACGTTGCGGCTGTCGAAGGCCGCGAGCGTTTCCCAACTCGTGCTGCGCCGCGCCCAATCGGCATAGTCGGGGTACGACACCGAAAAGCTCGTCACCTTGCGTGCCTGATTGGTGCTCCATACTCGCCACGCGCGGTCGGCTTCCGCGATCGGCAGCGGACGCAGCAGCACCGCATCGACCATGCTAAAAATCACCGTCGTCGCGCCGATCCCGAGTGCCACGACGAGCACGCAGAGTGCGGTAAACCCGCGCTCGCGCCCCAGCATCCGCCAGCCCACGCGGGCATCCTGCATCAGATCGGCCAGCCAGCGCCCGCCGCGCTGATCGCGCGCCCGCTCCTTAATCTGCTCTACCCCGCCGAATTCACGCTGCGCGGCATGGCGCGCCTCCGTGGGAGAAAGGCCGCGGCGGACGTACTCCTCCGTCAGGAGTTCGAGGTGTGCTCGCATCTCCTCGGCCATATCGGCATCGAGTTTACGACGGCGGAAGAATGCGGTGAAGCGAGAATAGAGACTCATCGGAGGTGGCTGTCTCTCGTGCTCAAGCGCGCTTCAGGATAAGATTGATCGCGGACGAAAGCCGCTCCCAGTTGGCGGTCTCGGTCTGGAGCTGTTTGCGGCCGGTCGCGGTGAGCGTGTAGAATTTCGCCTTCCGGTTGTTTTCGGAGACGCCCCATTCCGAGGCGATCCAGCTTTTATCTTCGAGCCGGTACAGCGCAGGATAGAGCGAGCCCTGCTCCACCTGCAGCACTTCGTCGGACATCTGGCGGATGCGGATGGAAATACCGAAGCCGTGCATCGGCTCGTGCTGCAGCGATTTCAGGATGAGCATGTCGAGCGTGCCCTGCAGCAGCTCGGGAGGGGTCGGTTGCTTGGTCATGGCTCTTTCCTAGATATTCTAGGAGAGTGGGGTCAAGCGCATTCTCCTAGAATGTCTAGGAGAGCGGGAAATTTGGTTAGGCGAGGCGCGCGGTCTCGCGGCACGCGATGGTGTCACGGTTGCGCGGAGTTTCTGGTTGGACGGACGAGGCCAGTGGGCTGTCACCCTACCTGGCTTGCCGGGCATTGCCTATTCCACGGCGGCATTTGCCAACCTTCCGCCTGAAGGCGGAACTACGAGCGCTTCGTCCGGGTGCGCGAGCCTGATGAGACTCTATAAAGGCAAAGACCCGGCTCAATGAAGCCGGGTCTTTGAATCAGCCCGCCTTGGAAGAAGCGGGACGGTAATCTCAGTCGCCTCGCTTAACCCTGCAGCAGCTTCAGCACCGTGTTCGGCGTCTGGTTGGCTTGCGCGAGCATCGCGGTGCCGGACTGCACGAGGATGTTGTACTTCGCGTAGTTCGTGGATTCCTCGGCGACATCGACATCGCGGATGCGGGAGATGGCGGAGGAGAGATTCTCGTACTCGATCTGCAGCGTCGTCGAGGCGAGCTCGAGGCGCGATTGCGCCGCGCCGAGCGATGCGCGCTGCTGCGCGACGTGCTGGATGGCATCGGTGATCTTCTGGATGGAGTCCGAATCGGTCGATTCGAGCGTGAAGGCGCCCGTGCTATCCTGCTGGATCATCGCGAGCATGCCGCCGGTGCGGAGATTGGATTCGGAGATCTTCATCTCCTGCCCGACCGCCTGGCCGATCGTAACATTGAGGCCCGAGGAATTGGAGCCGAAGAGCGTGATGCCGTTGAAGGCGCCGAGCGGCGTGGCCACAGGCGTGGTGCCGCCGATCTGCGCGGTGGTGCCGCCGATGGTCGCGCGGAGCTGCTCCTGCAGCGCGGTGAACTCCTGCTGATAGAGAGCGACGTCGGACGAGTTCTTCGTGACGTCCTTGGCGAGGATCGCGAGCTCGCTCATGCGCGAGAGGATCTTCGTCATGCCGCTCATGAAGCCGTCGGCGGTCTGGACGTAGGAGATGGCGTTCTGGACGTTGGTCGTCGCGGCTTTCACGCGGCGGCCCTGCGCATCGAGCTTCTCGGAGACGGCGAGACCGGCGGCATCGTCGGAGGGATTGACGATCTTGGAGCCCGACGAGAGACGGGTGAGCGACCGGCCGAGCATTTCCTGGCTGTGGTTCAGGTTGCGGGCGCCGGCGATGGCTTGGATATTGGTATTGATAACGCTCATGGCGGAGGAGGTGTGTGTGGTGGTGTGATGTGGCTGACGTGACGGGCTGTCTTACGCGGCGGTGGATTTGGGCGCAGGAACAGCGGGCTTTTTCGGAAGGATCGGGAGAGCGCCTGCGGTGGGCGGGCGGACGGCGGCGGCCTGGTTGCTCGCGGCGATGTCGGAGAGGACTTCCTTGCGGAAGATCGCGATGTCGCGCGGGGCCTGGATGCCGATTTTCACCACGTCGCCTTCGATGCGCGTGATGCGGATTTCAATGGAGTCACCGATGACGATCGATTCGTTGACTCGGCGGGAGAGGACGAGCATGGCGGTGGCTCAGGCTGAGCGAGCGAGGGCGGGCGCCTGCGGATTCTCCACGAGCGCGTGATTGGTGCTGTACTTGGAGTAGTTCGAGATGACCAGCTGGCGGCCGATCCGCGTGCGGCGGTTGACCACGATGGGCCCGATGAGATTCGCGTTGGCCTCGACGGGGTTCTGGCGCTTCAGGGTGACGATGTTCAGGATCATCGCCTCGGCCGGATCGCGGAGGTCCAGCTGCTCGGCGTCGTGATCGAAGATCTCAGGCTCGTAACCGGGGACGATCCCGCCGGGCTCGATGACGATGAAGTGGAGATCGTCGTGGTCGCTGTGGAGCTTCATCCACAGGAACGGCAGATGATCGGGCATGTAGAGGAGCTCGGCGCGCTTGTAGTTCGCGAAACCGATGAGACCCTGCGGCAGCTCGAGCTGGTTGGCCGAAGGAGCGTCAAAATCGGTCGGATAGATGTCGGGGATGACTTTCATGGGATGAGACGTGGAGTGGTCGCGGTGGATTAGTTGATATAGTCGAGGAGGGAGACCCGCATGATGTTCGCGGCGGATTGCAGCGCGGCCTGGTAGGCGGTCTGCGTCTGGTTGAGGCGGACGATCGTGGACGGGAGGTCGGCATCGACCTCGGCGGAGACGAGAGATTCGATGTTGTCGGCACGCTCCAGCTGCTGGGAGCGATTGGCCTCGATGCGGGTCTGCACGCCGCCGTGCTCCGCGAGCGCGGTGACGAGGCCATCCTCGGACGCGATGAGACCGGACTGGGCCGCGGAGACCGCGGTGGAGCTGTTCGCGGTGAGACCGTCGCGCAGCGCGACCAGCTGCGTGATGAAATCGCGGAGGCCGAGGTTGGTATCACCGCTGCTGCCGGTGACGATGCTCGCGTTCTCGGAGAGTTGGATCGCGGAGCGGTCGGCGTTGCCGGCGTAGGCGACGGCCGTGACCTTGCCCTGCGCATCGCGCGTCGCGACAAAGGGCGGCGCATCGACGGCGGTGCCGGCAAAGAGGTAGTCGTTGCGGAACTTGGTGTTGGTGAGCTGGAGCGTCTGCTCGATCAGCTGGTCGACCTCGGAGGCGTAGGCGCGCGCGGCGTCGCCACTGACGAGACCGGAGCCGAGCGTGCCGATCTCGGACGCGCGGTCGGAGACCTTCTTGATTTGCTGGAGGCCGGAGAAGGTCGCCTGGCTGACCTCGAGGGCGCGGTCGGCATTGCTCATGTACTGCGAGATCTGGCGCTGCTCGCTCTCGAGATGGAGCACGCGGCCGACGGCGGTGGGATCGTCTTCCGGGTTGAAGATCCGCTGGCCGGAGGCGACCTGCGTCTGCAGCTTCGATTGCTGGGTGCCCAGCTGCTGGATCTGGCGGATGATAT
>JAZKEV010000417.1:0-10410 GCA_040386765.1 Verrucomicrobiota bacterium
CCAATACTGCGGCGGATAGGGTCTCGTCTGGGTCTGGGGTCTGGGGTCTGGGGTCTGGGGTCTGGGGTCTGGGGTCGAATCTCAGACGAGTCGTCGGTGGGGGTGGCGGTGCAGACGCCTGCCTCTATTTCCGGGATATTTTGGGGTCAGCTGGGATCGGCTGAGATTGGCCTCTCGAGTACGAGATGGACGCAGGAACTAATAGGAAGAGTGACGACGCATGAATGACGCACGGAATTTTTGGCCACGTTTAGACAACGAGGCAGCGAGGGTCGCGGCGCACAGTCCTCCTCTATTTCCGGGATATTTCGGGGTTAGCCGGGATTATCTGGGGTCGTGCGGGAGAAAAGGTAAAGGTGCGCCTTGGCCACGGCGACGGCGACATGCAGGGACATCGGGCCTGGGGTCTAGTATCTCGGGTTTAGGGCGGGATGGCCGGACCTCAGGCGTGGCGGTCGGAACAGGGACGACCGCCGCCACCCTCGTCGGGACGCTCAGTGCATTTTCAAAACACGCCCTCCCATGCCGCGGCGCTCCGGTCCCGGCTTCTCCGAGCAGGGTTACAGGTACTACCTCGCGTACCTCGATCTCTCGTTCCGCCCCGATTCCGGGCGGACTAAAAATCCGTCCTGCTTGGTCCGCTCGGGTTTACGGGAGCCACGGATACTTCCGCGGCTCCGGTTTGCGCTTATCGCGTTGGGCGGTCATGAAGTGCTTCGCCTCTTCACTCATATAATAGAGCATCGTCGCATTGCCCGCGAGTTCCTGGATGCCCGCCTGGCCGTCGAGCTCGGCGTTGAACGCGCTCTTCAGCAGCCGGATCGCCAAGGGGCTCTTGTCGAGAATCTCATTCGCCCATTTCACGCCTTCGGCTTCCAAGTCGGCCACGGGCACGACGGTGTTTACGAGGCCCATGTCCAACGCCTCCTTCGCGCCGTACTGGCGGCAGAGGAACCAGATCTCGCGCGCCTTCTTCTGGCCGACCACGCGGGCGAGGTAGCTCGAACCGAAACCGCCGTCGAAGCTCCCCATCTTGGGACCCACCTGGCCGAAGATCGCATTATCCGCTGCGATGCTCAGATCACACACCACATGGAGCACGTGGCCTCCGCCGATGGAGTAACCCGCCACGAGCGCGATCACCACCTTCGGCATCGAGCGGATCAGCTTTTGAAGGTCGAGGACGTTGAGGCGGGGGACCCCCGCCTCGTCGATGTAACCCGCGTGCCCACGGACACTTTGGTCACCGCCCGCACAAAAAGCGTACTTTCCATCCGTGTGCGGGCCCGCGCCGATCAGCAGCACCACGCCTACCTCGGGGTCTTCGCGGGCGTCGGAAAACGCATCGTACATCTCCGTAACTGTCAACGGCCTGAAGGCGTTGCGTTTCTCCGGCCGGTTAATCGTCACTTTGGCGATGCCGCCGGCCTTGTGGTAGAGGATGTCCGTGTAGGTCTTTGCGACCTGCCATTCGGGAGTCATGAGGGCGCAGCGTGGGAATTTTTCGCCCGCTTGTCACGCGCGCGGGCTAGGCTAAGCTGTTAAAATCAAGCTGTTTTCCTCAAGAGTAGTGAAACTGCTTGGACCCCTGCCTACCATGGCGGACACTTGACCCTCCATCGATGAGTGACTCTTCGCTAAAACCCAAGGGCGCCAGCGCAAAGGCCGCGCTCGGCATGGGCGCCTTGGGCGTCGTGTTTGGCGATATCGGCACCAGCCCGCTGTACACCCTCCGGGAGTGCCTGCATGCCCTGCCGCCAGCGGAGCATGCGGTCGCCGTGCTCGGCGTCCTGTCGCTCGTCGTCTGGTCGCTGATCCTCGTCGTCAGCGTGAAATACACCCTCTTCGTCCTGCGCGCCGATAATCGGGGCGAGGGCGGCATCTTCGCGCTGCTCGCGCTGGGGCGGTTCGATCGCGCAGTGGGTCACCGGCTCAGCATCGGCACCTTGATCGTGCTGATCGGAGCCGCGATGCTCTGCGGCGAGGCGGTGATCACACCGGCGATCACGGTCCTCGGCGCGGTGGAGGGCATCAAGCTCGTGTACCCCGGCGTCGAGCACCTCGTGGTGCCGTTGTCGTGCGTCATCCTGGTGGGGATCTTCGCTTTCCAATTTCGCGGCACCAAGTTCATCGGCGGCATCTTCGGTCCGGTCATGCTCCTCTGGTTTGCCGTCCTCGGGGGGCTGGGCCTCTGGCGGGTGCTGGAAACCCCCGTAGTCCTCCAAGCCCTCAACCCGCTGCTCGGCCTGCAGCTCATCATCACGCACCCGGCGGAGGCGTCCGTGCTGCTCGGCTCGGTCGTGCTGGCGTTTACCGGGGTCGAGGCACTCTACGCGGACATGGGGCATTTCGGCCGCCGCGCCATCGTCACCGCCTGGTATGCGGTCGTGCTGCCGGGCCTCACGCTCAATTACTTCGGGCAGGGCGCCTTTTTCCTTTCGGGCCGCGGTTCGGTGGAGAATCCCTTCCTGGCCATCGCGCCCGAGGGCCCGATGCGGTACGGCCTGCTCGCCCTCTCGGTGCTCGCCGCGATCATCGCCAGCCAGGCCCTCATCTCCGGCGCCTACTCGCTGATCCGGCAGGCGATCCAGCTTGGCTATTTCCCGCGCCTCTCGGTCAAGCACACCAACCCCGAGCAGCGCGGCCAGATCTACCTTCCGCTCGTGAATGCCGCGCTCGCCATCGGTGCGGTTGCCACCGTGCTCGAGTTTCGCTCCAGCTCGGCGCTGGCCGCCGCCTACGGCATCGCGGTGACGGGCACGATGATCGTCACGACGCTCGCGCTGTTTGTGGTGATGCGCCGGGCGTGGAACTGGCCGCTGTGGCAGGCGTCGCTGGTGTGCGGGTTGTTCCTCATCATCGATTTGGCCTTCTTCGCGGCCAATCTCCACAAGTTCGCCGACGGCGGCTGGCTGCCGGTCGCGATCGCGATGGGCGTGCTCGCGATCATGGTCACTTGGAAGCAGGGCAAGTCCGAGATCTTCCGCCGCGTGTACGCCAACGGCGTCACCGAGGATGAGCTCAAGAACATCGCGTGCAGCGTCCACATCAAGCGCGTGCGCGGCACGGGGGTCTTCATGGCGGGCAATCCCAACGGCACCCCGCTCGTGCTCCTGCACCACATCAAGGCCAACAAGGTGCTGCATGAGACGGTCGTGCTCCTCAGCATCGTCACCGAAGAGCTGCCCTACGTCTCCGACGAAAACCGCCTCGAGGTCCGCGAGATCGGCGAAGGTGTCTGGCGCGCCCTCGCCCGCTACGGCTACATGGAGTCGCCCGATGTGAGCGATCTCATCGAAAGCATCCGCGACAAGGGCGTACCGCTGAAGCCCTCGGAGGCGACCTATTATTTCAATCGGGAGATGATCATCACCGGCGGCGAGGCCCGCATGTGGGAGTGGCAAAAGCACTTTTACGCCTTCCTCAGTCGCAACGCCCGCCAGGCCCGCGATTACTATCACCTCCCCCCGATGCAAATCATCGAGGTCGGCCTGCCGATCCAGCTTTAGCAGCCGCGCGACTCGTTTCCATCGAGTCGGCAGCCTCGTTGTAACAGGAACGTTTCCGATTTCCGCTCGTCCCTTTTCAGGACCACATTTCACGCTGTCCGCCTGCGCAAAACCCGCGCAGCCTTTTTGCTCGCGGTATTTTCATCCCGCGTGTTTCCAAGGTAGCGCTTCATCGTCTTTCGTTTCGAATGTCCAAGTCCCCGCCCCCCTCCCGTAAACCCAAGGTCCTGCTTCGTACCGTCGTTACGCTCGTTATCCTCGGCGGAGTCGGCTGGGGTTCCTACACCCTTTGGAAACAGGTCAGCCCCGGTCTCTTCGGTAACAAGCGTCCGGATAAGATTCCGACCGTCAAGGCGCGCACGGCCACCATCTCCGAGGAGATCGTGGCGGTAGGGCGGTTGCGTGCCGTCTTTTCGACGGAGCTGCGCTCCGAAATCAACGGCCGCATCGCCAAGATTTCCGCCATCGATGGCCAGCGCATGGAGAAGGATCAGGAGATCCTCCGCCTCGATCAGCAGGACATCCTCACCCAGATCACCGAGATCGACCGCAGCATCGAGGCCGCGAAGCTCCGCGCTCTCCGCGCCCGCCGCGACAACGAGCGCCTCCTCGATCTCCAAAAGCGCGGCGTCGTCACGCTGAAGGACATGGAAGACTCGCGCATCACCTTCTCCCTCGCGGAAAACGATGCCGCCATCGCCGAGGCCCGCGCCGCCAATCTCCGCGACAAGCTCGCCAAGACCGTCATCCGCGCGCCGCACGCGGGGACTTTGCTCCTGCGCGATCTCACCGAGGGCCAGGTCATCACCGGCGCCGCCGCCCAAAACGGCGGCACGATGCTGGGCGAAGTCGCCGATCTTTCGCTCTTGATGGTCCGGACCAACATCAACGAAATCGACGTCGCCCGCCTCAAGGTCGGCGATGTGGCCCGTGTGCGTGTCGACTCCATGCGCAGCCTTCTCCTCGGCGGCTCCATCAAGCGCATCGCCACGAGCGCGCTCGAAAGCGGCGCCGACCGCACCCGCGTTTTCCCCGTCGACGTCATCCTCGACGAGGCGGATGAGCGGCTGCGCCCCGGCATGTCGGCCACCGTGATGTTCACCCTGGCCCGCGTCGAGGATACGCTCGCGGTCCCGCTCAATGCGGTGTTCTCCACCGCCGAGGGCGCACGCTATGTGTTCTTGAAGAAGGGCGAGGGCTTCGCCGCCCACGGCGTCGAGATCGGCATCGCCGATACCCGCTTTGTGCAGATCCTCTCTGGAATGACCATCGGTGACGATGTCGCCCGCACGCGTCCGCTCGAGTTCGAGGGCGAGTTGCCGGTCGTCACCACGCCGACGCTGCCCGTCAAACCGCGCAAGAAATCGGAGACTATCGATCCCATGGCGCAGGTGCCCGGCGGCTCGACTCCGAAGCCGAAGGGCAACAAACCTCCCCGCAGCTAACGCCCCGGCTCCATGCGTCTTCTTTACATGGGCATCGCGAGCGGTTGCCGCGAGGTCCTCGCGCATAAGCTGCGTTCCTTCCTCACGCTCTTTGGCATCGTCCTCGGCGCAGCCGCGCTCGTCGGTATGTTTGGCGTGGTGAAGGGCCTTCTCCGCGGTTTCGAGACGATGATCTACGAGACCGGCGGCATCGAGCGCATCAGCGTGATGTCCACCCGTGCGCCCGAGTATCAGCGCGAGAAGGCGCCGCTCTCCCCGGGCCGCACGCTGAATGACGTCGACGCCATCCGCGAAGCCGTCCCGCTCGCCCAGCGCGTCACCGCCGAGGTCAATGTTCCCGGCGGCGCCCGCCTCTACTTTCAGGGTCGCGCCAGCAATCCCGGCGTCCGCGGCGTGCTGCCCGAGACGTTTGTGATGGACCGCTTCGATGTCGCCCAAGGCCGCCTCCTCGGCGAGCTCGACCTGGAGTTGCAGACGCAGGTCGTCGTCCTCGGCGCCTCGATCGCAGAACAGCTTTTCCCGCGCGGGCTCGATCCGCTCGACCGCGTCATCACGATCAACGGCCTGCCGTTCACGGTCGTCGGCGTGCTGCGTGACTACCGTCTTGGCGCGGCCGGCAGCCGCATCAGTTCCAAAAACGTCGCGGTCTTCATCCCACTCACCACGGCCCAGACGCTCTTCCGCATCGACGAGAATATCGACGTCCTGAACGTCCAACTTGCCGACATTTCCCAGATGGCTGAGGCGCAAGACCAGATCACCAATGTCCTCACGCACACGCACCGCGGCATCCAGGATATCCGCCTCGAGACGCGCGAAGACCTGCTCCAGAGCTTCGAGAAGCAGCGCGATAGCTACATGTACTCCCTCGGCGGCGTCGCCGCCATCGGCCTCATCGTCGGCGGAGTCGGCATCATGAACGTCATGCTCGCCTCCATCAGCGAGCGCATCCGCGAGATCGGCGTGCGCCGCGCGCTGGGTGCAAAGCGCGTCGATATCTTCGTCCAGATTCTCGCCGAGTCGCTGACCCTCGCCATGGCGGGCGGCGTGATCGGCGTCATCGCCAGCATCGGCTTGATCAAGCTCCTCGAAAAAGTCGTCGTGGAATCAAACAAGCCCGAGCTCTCGCCCGTCGCGCTGCTGATCGGCATCGGGTCCAGCGCCGCCATCGGCGTCCTCGCCGGTCTCTACCCCGCCATCCGCGCTTCGCTGCTGAATCCGGTTGAGGCGCTGCGCTCGGATTGAGCGGCGGCGAGACGAGGCGCGCGTCGCACTTGGCTCGCGTCAGCGCAGCAGGTGTCCGTGCTGTTTCCAAAAGTCCCGCAAGATCCGCTCATCGAGCGGACGGCGCAGGTAAGCTTTCAATTGCCCCGCTTCGGTCGGCGGCTGCCCGCCGTTCGCCCGGAGGAAGTCGGCAAACGCCCGCGCCGCCACGCGTTGATCGCCGTTGGCGCTGTTTGACGTGATCGTGTTTCCCAGGCCAAACATCACGAGCGAGGCTGTCTCGTCATCCACCGGGCCCGTGTCGGCAAAGAGCCAGGCGTCGCTGGGCACTTCGCTCAGTTTCCCGGTCCGCAAGAGCTGAAACCGAGTCAACATCGCCGCATCGCTGCCCGACGGCAGAAAGGCCGCGAGCTGCGTGCTATCCGCCGGCATCATCCCGCCATGCGCCGCCGCGTAGTCGCGCAAAGCGATCTTGATCGCCTCGGACCATTTGAAGGTCACCTGATTCTGCGCATCCACGAGCGCGGCCTCTATATCCTGGTCCGTGTCCAGCTTGTGCCCGAGGGCGATCTGCAACCATTCCTCGTTCGACAACAAGCTGCTGGCCCGCGCCCGGCTGCCCGGCATCGCCGCAATTCTCCGCTTGAGCTCCGCCACCCGCCCCAGCGCCGACGTCAGCTCGGCGCTGCCACTCGTGCCGGGCGCGGCGCCCCCCTGTCCGCCGCGTGCGATACTCGTCTGCGCTTCGCTGATCTCCCGCTCCATCGCCGCCCACCGGGCCGTGGCCGCATCACGCTCCCGGCGCAGCTGCCCCAGCTCCGCGCGCAGGCTGTCCGTCTGGCGCAACGCCGCCGCCAGTTGCTCCTCCTGCCTCGCGATCACGCGCTGCTCGTAGATTCCCACCCCCGCGGCTGCGGCGAGCGCGGCCACGATCACGGTCTTTTGCAGTGTTGTCATGGCAATGGTTTTGGTCGCTTCGATCGCCACCGCGTGTACGGCAGTCCCGCCGAGCGCGGCAGCGGAGGAAATGGAAAGTCCCAACCCGATGGGCGCGGCCTGCACCGCGTGCGCCGTCAAGGTGGACGCCAGCGCACCCACTCCCAGCGCCACTCCGCGCACGTCAAATGCCGCCCGGAGCTGCTCGAGCGCGCGGCTCACGCGCTTCTGCGCGGCATCCTCGGAGGTGCCGAGCGCCTCGCCCACCTCGCGCAGGCTCTTGCCCTCGAAGAACCGCAGCAGGATCGCCATGCGCTCGCGCTCCTCCAGCGTTTCCATCGCATCGTCGAGCAGCGGCTCCATGCGGGACCATTCGGGTGACGTTGAGTTCATGGCGGCGATTTCCATCGCGGTGGTTTCCCGAGCCCGGCGACGGTTTTCGGCCCGGACCAAATCGATGGCAGCCCGCCGCGTCACGAGATACAGCCAAGCGACGAGCGGCGCACCGGGCTTGAGGCTCCGGGCGTTGCGCGAAAGAACGATAAACACCGACTGCGTCACATCCTCAGCCAGCTGCGGCACCCGCACCTGCCGGAGCGCCGCCGAGTAAACGAGATCCACATGCCGCGTCACCAGCGCCTCAAAGGCCCGCTGCGATCCTGCCTGCGTGAAGTCCCGCACCAACTCTCCATCTGTCGCGTTCATCTACCCAAGATAACGGCACCCGGAAACGGAATCCGCCAAAAAATTTATGCGGCCCCGTTATCCCCGTCGAATAGCCTGTCAACTACCAGCCAACCGGCCCGCCGGCATCTGCTGCTTGAAATGCATAATGGTCACCACTTCAAACCGCCGGGGGCGCCATCGGTAAATGATCCGCGCGGGCCGAAGCTCCCCGCTACGACAGATTCACCGGATCCACATCCATCACCTGCGTGATATCGTCCGGCCACGCAAATTCCCCGCGCAGTTGCGCGAGCACGGGCACGACCTTCGTCACCGCATTCGTGAAGTACCAGAGCTGCCAGCGATATTCGTCCTTGATCTTCTCGATCGGTGAGGCGCAGGGGCCCTTGATTTCCACCCGGTCGCCGAAGGTCTTCTCGACCAGCTTCGCCCACTGTTCGGCGAAGAACTTCAGCTTCTCGGGATTCGGCCCGCGGAAGAGATGATGGATCAGGTGCCGGTACGGCGGGTAGCTGAACTCCTTGCGAATTTTCAACTCCGACGCCGCAAAGCCCGCGAAATCCGCGTGCCGAGAAAACTGGATCGGCTCCGCCTCCGGTGTGAAGGTTTGCACGATCACCTCGCCCGCGCGATCGCCCCGCCCCGCGCGACCCGCCACCTGCACGAGGAGCTGGAAGGTCCGCTCGTTGGCCCGAAAATCCGGAATGTGCATCGAGATATCCGCGTCGATCAGTCCGACCAGCGTGACATTCGGGAAATCTAGGCCTTTCCCGATCATCTGCGTGCCCACCAGCACGTCGATCTTGCCGGAGCGGAACTGCGACAGCACCTCGCGAAAGCGGTTCTTCTTCGACATCGTATCGGTATCCATCCGCTCGATACGGGCGCGAGGCAGCACGCGCTTGACCGACTCCTCCACGCGCTGCGTCCCCAGTCCGCGCCAGCGGATATCGGGCGCGCCGCACTTCGGGCAGCGGGCCGGTGCCGGCCGCTCCGCCGCGCAGAGATGGCAGCGCAACATCTCGTCGGAGCGATGATACGTCATCGTGATGCTGCAGTGCACGCACTCCTCCACATGCCCGCACTTCGTGCAGAGCATCGACGAGGAGTAGCCGCGGCGGTTGATGAAGAGGATCGTCTGCTCCTTTTTCGCGAAGCGATCCTGCATCGCCCGCACCAGTCGGCCCGAGAGCGTGGGCAGCCCGCGCTGCTTCATCGCCTCGATCTTCATGTCCACGATGTCGATGAAGGGCAGCTTCCGCGCATCCACGCGCTGCGTGAGCTGGAGCAGCCGGTACTTTCCCGCCTCTACGTTGGTAAAGCTTTCGAGCGAGGGCGTCGCGGAGCCCAGCAGGCACACGGCCTCGGCCAGCTTCGCGCGCATCACCGCCACGTCGCGCCCGTGGTAGCGCGGCGTTTCGTCCTGCTTGTAGGCCGGCTCGTGCTCCTCGTCGATAACCACCAGCCGCAGATTCTGCACCGGAGCAAAAATCGCCGAACGCGCGCCCACCACCACGCGCGCCTCGCCTGTCGCGAGCGCCAGCCAGCCGTCGAGCCGCTCGCCCTCGCTCAGGTGGCTATGCCACACCACGCAGCGCTGGCCTTTCGCGATCGCTTCCAGTCGCGAGCGCAACCGCGCCACGGTCTGCGGCGTGAGCGCCACCTCAGGCACAAGAAAGGCCACGCCGCCTCCGCTCTTCAGCGCGGAATCGATCGCGCGCAGATAAACCTCGGTTTTTCCGGAACCCGTAATGCCGTGCAGCAGCGTCACGCTGAAGACCTTTTCCTCGATCCGCTGCGCGAGTGCATCGACCGCCGCCTGCTGCTCCGGATTGAGAGAGTGCGGCTGCGCCGCCACGAGCTCGCCCGATTCGTGGTCGTCCGCGTACGCGATGCGTTCGATCCGCCGCGTCTCCTCGCGCACGGCCCCGCGCTTGATCAGGCCGTTCACCACCGCCGCGGTTACGTCCAGCCGCGAGAGCACGAGACTCTTGCTCTGCGGTCGAAACTGCTGCTCGAGAAATCGGTAGAGCTTCGCCTGCGCCGGCGCCCGCTTCTCCAGCGCGGCCAGCTCCTCCGCCGTCAGCTTCTGCGCGATCGCCAGCAGTTTCTCCTGCTTGAGCGCCGCGCCGCGCCGTACCGCCGCGGGGATCATCGTCTCGATGATGTTGTCGAGCCCGCACGCGTAGTAGCGCGCCATCCAACGCGCGAGTTCCAACAGATCGGCCGACAACGCCGGAAAGGGATAGACCACTTGCGCGATCGACTTAAGCCGGTCCACCGGAAAGTCCTTCGGCTCGCCGATCTCGCCCACAATCCCGAGCTTGTAGGCGTTGACGATCGGGATCCGCACCAGCGAGCCCACCCCCACGGTGGCCGCCATCAGGTCCGGCACCTTGTAGTGCAGAACCTTGTCGAACCCCGCCAGCGGATGAACTCCCACGATCATGTGGCGCGATGACGCCCCGCGACGCCAAGCCGCGCAAATCATTTCCCTCCCGCCTGCTTCCGGCCGGTCAGCCAACACACACCCAGGTGCTGTTTGCCCCCGAGTGCCTGTTCCTACCTAGCGCCGCCGAAATGCTCCCCGGCCCGTGCGGAACGTCCCC
>JAZKEV010000418.1:0-13880 GCA_040386765.1 Verrucomicrobiota bacterium
TCACCCGGGTTGATCCGCTCCGGGGAGTAGCCCACGAAAAAGTCCTTCTTCCACTTCAGGCCGCTCTCCTTCTCGATCAGCGGAATACAATCGTCCTCCGTACAGCCGGGATATACCGTCGACTCATATACGACCGTCGTACCCGGTTTGATATACTTACCCACCATGCGGGAGGCGCCGACCAGCGGCGTAAGGTCCGGCTTCTTGTGCGCGTCGATGGGCGTCGGGACGGTGATGATGATGAACCGGCAGTCGCCGAGCGTGGACGCATCGGTCGTAAATTGCACCGGGCTACCGGCGAGTTGCTCGGAGGTGAGCTCGCGGGTGTGATCGCGACCTGCCTTGAGCTCAGTAACGCGGGCCGAATTGATATCCAGGCCAACGACCTTGAACTTCTTCGACAGCAGCGCGGCAAGCGGCAAACCCACGTAGCCAAGACCGACTACACAGATGCTCGCAGTTTTAGATTCGAAGGCCTGAAGTGGAGTCGGCGTCATTCGTAGGAATTGGATGGAAATGGCTTGGGACAGGGATCTTGGGTCGCCCAGGAGACACGGGCGTTGGCTGCGCAGATTTCGTGGGCGTCCAGCATTTCCTCTAGAACTGAAAATAGATGAACGGGTTGGCCGTGAGCGGCATGAAAAGCAGGAGCAAGATGATAGCGGTCATAGCGCAGAACACCCCGCCCACGGTCACTCGCGACATCGTCACAACCGGACCCGAGATCGCATTCGCTTCCGGCTTCAGGCCAAGCCAGCGGTACCCGACGTCGAAAAGCTTGCCGTCGGTTTTCTCGGAACCAATGCCGAAAATCCTGCTGCCGATCACATGCCCGATCACTACAAGAGCGAGGCAGGGCCACAGCCAAAACGGATGCCATGCAGTCTGCTCCGACGGGGCGCCAAAGAATAATTTTCTCCAGATCTCGAGCGTCGCCTCCCACGAGGAGGCGCGGAAAGGAACCCATGCCAGCGTCACGAAGAGAGCGGTGCTCACGACGCCCAGCCATGCAGGGAAAAGCGATGCCCCGCTCCGCCCGCGGCTCCACAGTCTATGCACAGCCAGGGCAAGCCCATGCAGCCCGCCCCATACCACGAAATTCCAACTGGCGCCGTGCCACAGGCCGCCAATCAGCATCGTGAGGAAGAGATTGATGTACGTCCGCGCTTCGCCGCGACGGTTTCCGCCGAGGGGGATATAGAGGTAATCGCGCAGCCACTGACTGAGGCTCATGTGCCACCGGCGCCAGAACTCGGCGATGTTCCGGGCCAGGTAGGGCATGTTGAAGTTCTCCGGCAGATCGTAGCCGATGATCCTGGCAGTGCCGATGGCCATATCGGAGTATCCGGAGAAATCGCAATAGATCTGGATGGAGTAAGCAATGACGCCGCACCACATCGTGCCTGTGGACCATACGGAGGGATCGGAGAACGTGGCGTCGGCGATGATCGCCAGATGATCGGCAATGAAAAATTTCTTAACCGCACCAAAAGCAAACTGGCTGGCCCCGGAAGCGAAGCGCTTCCTATCGAAGCCCACGTCCCGCGAAAGCTGCGGTAGAAACACCGATGCCCGCACGATCGGACCGGCGATCAGCTCGGGAAAAAAGGTCAGGAAAGTCAGAAAATCGAGAAGCGTCCGGCAGGGCTCGATCTGGCGTCGGTGTACGTCGACCGCGTAGCTGATCAGCTTGAAAATATAGAAGCTGATGCCGACGGGTAGGACGATCTGAAGGAGTGGGGAGGCAGGCGACCCTTTCGCAAGAAAGCCATTCAGCGTATCGAGGAAGAAGTTCGCATATTTGAAGTAGCCCAGGACGAGCAGATCGAAGACCACGGCGACCGACAGGCCACCATAACGGACGCGTTTCGAAGTATTGGCGTCGATGTATAAAACCAGCGCATGATTGATCGCGCCTATCAGTAGAAGGAGGCCAAGGTAGCGCCAGTCCCACGCGGCGTAGAACGCGCAGGAGGCAATCAAGATCACGACCTTCTTGGCCTTCAACCCAGCGACCACGCGCAGGGCAATGAGGGTCAGGGTCAGCAGTAGAAAGAATCTGATACTACCGAACTCCATTAGTTAGACCCAATCCGCTGCTTCAGCTCCTGTCCAAGGAGCTCTCCAATCGTGGCATGGCCGACCTGATTCCAATGGCCCTTGAAAGGCTGCGTATTCGTGAAGCCGGTAAGGGCGATGCCCTTGCGACTATTTTGCCGATAAATTTCGCCGAGTGCCACGATGCTGATCCCTTGGGCCACGGCGTGCCGGGTGACGCGATCGTCGACCTCCGACGCCTTGGCGGGAGAACGAAGCGTGTGGAAAGGCGTTGTCCACAGTATGGTCACCCGACCATCGAAGGCTTTCACGAGGAGATCGATCTCTTGCTCGATAGGAAATACCTTGCGAAATGCCGGCGCTCCACCGCCCGCATTTCGCCGCGTCGCGTTGAACAGAGGAGGCGTGAGTTTGGAAAGGGCGGCAAACTCGTTCACCCGGCGGAGGACGTTGGCGCACAGGGCTGAAGAGTTTCGAATGCTATGCACGAAGCGGCGGATCTTTCCCGTGGGCGGCTGGCCTAGGTGATCTTCAATGGTGAGTTGGGGCATATTCGGCTTCACCCACGAAAAGGCTGCCCCGTCCTGATCCCACGCCTCGTCGGTCATGTCCAACTCTCCCATTTGAATTACAGTCCACTGCGGATTGAAGCGCTGCTTAAGCCGCGGCGCCGCAGCGATATAGTCTGCCACTGAGGTCCCGGAGCGCCCGAGGTTGAGAACGGCAAAGTCTGACCTCGCTCCATTGAGCGCGTGCTCGAGCTTGGTCGTATATACTTCTTCATCTCCGACTTGGACCGCTTCCGTAAATGAATCACCGAGCGCGAGAACAATCTTGCTGTCAGCGGGAGGCAGCTGGTTGCGGCGGACCCCATGGGTCGTCCATGTGCTCTTACTGCCCCCTTCCACGAAACTGACCACCTCACCGGGGGAAAAGACCCAGCCTGCTTCTTTATCCCAAGCGACCGGCGCGAAGTAGAATTGCCGGCAAACAAGCTCACATACCACCAGCGACAATATAACACCCAAAATAATCCGTCCGACTGTCATGCCTGCGAAGTGCTATGAGAGGTTTCAACCACCGTCACGAACTGCAGCATGAGGCAAAACACCGGCATGGCTTCGCCCCTTCACTTCCATAAGTGAACTGCTCTTTCTGCACAGACTCCCCAAAATGGCTAAACCGTTTTGAGGTATATCTTAATCAATGGCACTAACGCCTTACTTCTGCCGTACCACTGTCTAAGATACTTAAGCCGGACGTGGAGCTCCTTGGCCCCCTCCCCTGCTTGAGGAAGCATGGATGCCAACGCATCCAGTCGCTCAACACCATGCTTTAACTGCTTTTCGAGGCGCTCCTCCAAAAAGCGCGCCACCCACCGGCGCAGCGCGAGATCGGGGCTGAAATAGTCGCGCCTTTTATGGCAGCCGACCACCTTAAGCGCCCCCATCTCCTTCAATATCCTTACCCCTTGGCTGATAGAGCCTTGACTGATGTCGAGCCGAGCGTGGATATCGGCGAAACTGAGCGGAACTGGACTGGCGAAGCAGATCCCGTAGATCGCTGCGACGGAGCGCGGCACCCCGAGCGTATCGGCAGCACTGATGAAAAAGGCCACCATCTCATCCTCAAACGCAGCGATACGCTTGCCTTGGGGCGGCACAAACTCGGGCACACCACCACTAACCGGCTCGCCAAAAGAGTCCGGGCAAGCGCCAACCAACGGACCTGAAGTCACGTCTTGGTCTGCAGCCTCCCTTTTTTTGGTATTCGCCACGGAATGGATAAAGCGATTTGAGCCCTAGACTTCAACTCAAATTGAAATGAAATCTCAGGTGCATGGAGTGGCGTTCGTTGCACGACGGCCTCGTCGACGGCCCCCAAGCCCACCAAAAGCAGCTGATACATTTGAGTGCGGGCGGGTATTCTGCATGCGATCAAGCTTACCGCGCTGCATTCTGACACGCCTTACTTGGGCAAGGCGTGCGCACAATCGATCGCCAGATTATCTTTAGTCATCGCGCCTTTCCACAGGCCCGGCTGGCTTTCAGTCATCGCGGTGAAACAGTTTTCGAACGTGTTTCCCTGATACCGGCCGGGAGGGGTCCGGCCCAACGCGTCGGGATACAATGCCAGCGCAGCGGCGTAGGCTTCGTCGAAACCCACCAGGCGGTTGGAGAAAAACTGAAAGCGGCCGTGCACTTCCACCGCGCGCGTGACGTTGGCGGCGGTGCCGCGGATCACGAGGTTTTCGCTGAACGAGGAGGTGTTGCTGCCATAGGAGTCCAGCACGACGGGACGCAGACAATCGGTGATGGTGTTATGGTGAAGATTCCACGCCAGTGAGGGGGCGATGACGTCCATGCGGTCGCCTGCCCTCATCGGACGAGGTTCGCGCAGCCGGAAGCGGAGGGATTCCGGATCGAATGAATCGACGATCGAAAGATCCACCCGCCCAGGCGGGTCGGAAGCGTTGCGCCACGCGAGATTCCAACCTTTGGACATCTCAGGATTAATGCGGGCGTGAGGCAGGCCGCTCGGCCAAGCGGTACGTAAAAATGTGCGGTCATCCACCACCTCTTCGATTTGCGCTTCGCCGCGTTCGCTGACCACCCCCACGCCGCAGCTGCGGATGAGGTTATCGTGAATCACGAGGTTGAGCGCGGGCTCACAGAGCCGAATGCCGGTGACGAGCGGATCCAGCGGCCCCCGCACATAGATCTGATTGTCGCTGATGGTCGTATCGTTGGCGCTGATCAGGATCGCCGTCCGCGCCACGGATTTTTGGCCGACGCACGTCATGTCAAAGCTGTTTCCGACGATGATCGTATTGCTGGAGGAAAAATGGCCGACGTGGGTCCGGCCCCAAACCTCAACTGCAGAAGAGCCGAAATTGACGAAGACGTTGTTGCGGATGATCACCTGCGTCGCGCCTGCGGCAGAACGAATGGCACAACCCCCATAAGGCGTGACTTGCTCAAAGGTATTGTCCGCGACGATATGCTGGCCCGCTCCGAGCGAGGGATATGAGTCGTCGCGATTCGGCGGACCGAGATTGCCCATCGCCACGGTGCCGGCATTGCGCACGTAATTGCCGATAAATTTTACGAAACGGGAGGCGCCTTCCCACGAGCATCCGCCCACGTCGACGATCCGGCAGTTCAGAATCGACGTATTTTCCGCGCCGCACATCACGTCGTTGAACGCGTTGCGGGCGGAGTCGGTCACAGAGCACCGCAGGTAGGTAATTCCTTGGGAATAAGTCTGCCCGGGCTTCGTTGCAGCGCGGCTGCGGCCGGCCGATACAAAACACTCGCCCGACATGCGACTCGCGTGGCAGTTCTCGACCAGCACGCGCTCCGTGTCGGTAATGGTGATGGCATTACACGGCTTCAACTGAAAGCCCCAGATGTGAGTCGAGCCGCGAGTAGCGAGCTCACCTGCTTTGTCGCGTTCATCGAAGCCCATGAAACCGACCAAGCGGACGTTGCGGATCGTCACCTCACGCCCGCCCACAAATTCGAAGCACGCTCCCTCCCCTTCGCTGATATCAAAAATAGTGCTCCCAGCGCCGGCGCCTTCGATGACGAGGGCTTCGGCGTTCTTCACCCGGATGGCTTGCGCCAGGCGGTAATTTCCCGCGGGAACGTAAAGCTTCCGCTTCTCCTTGATCGCGCGATCGACTGCCTCCTGCAGCGCAAACGTGTCGTTGTGCCGGACTACGGCATCTTGCACAGTCCGGTTCGCTGCATCGCGCAGAGTCAGGACATTGCCTTCGATCTTTTCGATCCGGCTGATGAGCTGGTCGCGCGCGCCAAACGCCGCCACATAGCCCGACTCCCAGTCGCGCTGATTGAAACGCACCTCGATTCCGCCACTGAGATGCTGCCAGTCATGCGTGATGGGCACCTTCGGATGCCACGTGCGGCCGAGGTCATCGGTCCACCGAAACGCCCGCGAAGACGAAGGCTCGATATCCACCACATAGACGGACCAGCTGCCGGCGCTGCCATCGTAACCGCGAATTTCCACCGAACCCTCCACCGATTTTTTATTATAGTACGGCAGTCCGGTGCCCCAAAGCTGCGTCGGCGTGTAGCGAATGTTGCAGCGCGAGACCATGACGCCCTGGCCCACTTGAAAATCGCCGACATTCTCCACGGTGATTTCTTTCGAGCCATCGATGGTCGCGGCTGTGGTCTCGAATTTCGAACCCGATACTCCGCACTCGCGCACATTGAGCCAGTCATTCTCGGCCATGCGCGCGACGTCGGCTTTATTCTGCTCGACGGAAGAACTGGCCGCCGAACGCCCCGGGGTGATTCCGATGAGGGCGAACCAGCCGACGAGGATCAACGCTTGGAGCAGGGTCGTTCTTCTCGTGTTATCCATACTTAAGGCAATGCTGGCGCGCCCGAGTCGGTGGTCACGTCTCAACTTCAACGCGTGAAACATCGCCCGGCACGGAAACGTAACGGACAAAAAAAGCGGACTGAAAGCCCGCCCTGCTTCGATTTCTCTATCGCACCTCAAAACCGGTAACTAGCCGTCACGCCGAGTTGGCGGGAGGGGGCGCGGTTTTCGTAGCGGGTCTCGATGTAATCGGGGTCTTCGGTGCCGAAGAAGAAGACGCGGTTCTCGTAGCGGCGATCGAGCAGATTGCGGCCCCACACGCTGAGGGTCCACCCCTGCCAGGCATAGCCGAGGCTGCCGTTGACGATCGAGAAGGCGCGGCGGGCTTCGTTCTGGTTATTGGAGTCGAACTGCACGGCGCGGCTCACGAGCTCGACCTGGCCGAAGAGGCCCGCGTCGCTGCGATAGCGCGTGCCGAGCGTGTAGCCATAGCGGGGAGTATTGGCGAGCCGGCGACTACCGCCGGTGCTGCCGTTGCTGAGGGTGAAGCGGTCGAGCTCCGAGCTCAGGCGCGCGAGCGTGCCGTAGGCGGCCCACTGTTTCGTGAGCGCAAAGGAGCCCGAGGCCTCGAGGCCGTAGACGTGCGCGTCGTTGGCATTCGCGGTGAAGAAGCGGTAGCTGCCGCCGAAGCCGGCCGAATCGCGCACCTGCGTATCGCGCCGCTGCAGGTAGAAGGCCGTGACCTCACCCGTCAGTCGCTGCTCCAACCAGTTGCCGCGCACGCCAGCTTCGTAGTTCCAGAGGTACTCGGTATCGTAAGTAAGCGGGTCGGCGGGCGGGCTGATGCGCGCGTCGATGTTGATGCCGCCGCCTTTGTAGCCGCGCGTCACCGAGGCAAACGCGAGGTGCCGCGGGCTCAGGTCGTGCTCGAGCGTAATCTTGCCGCCGAGGAGCGTATCGTCGAAGCCGGGTTGAAAGCTCACCGCCGGATCGAAGGTGCCCGGCCCCTTGCGGAAACGCGTGCGCACGCCGCCACCGGCGAGGTCGATGTGCTCCACGCGCAGGCCGATGACCAGTCGTGTCGTGGCGCTGAAATCGTGGCCAACCTGGCCGAAAAGCGCTCCGTGCTTCGCCTCATAGTCGGTGCGCAAGCCGCGGAGATTGTCGGGATCCTCGTTGGTATAGGTGCTGTCTTCGTCGGTCTTCGAAAAGTACGCGCCGAGCGTCCAGCGGTCGATCCAGCCCAGCGCGCCGCGCGTGGCGGTCGAATCGAGGCGTAGTTCTTCTCCGAATACGCTGCGATCGCGCCGCAGGTCGCTGAAGCCCATGTAGGAGGCGGCGGTCCAGTCGTCGTCGTAACTGTAGATCGAGTCGACCCAGCTCGCGCTCGTGACCGTGGTCAGCCGCGCGCCCGAAATTCCCGTAAAGGTGCCGCGCAGGCTCGCCGCAAACGACTCCTGTTCGTCGCGGCCGGGCTGGTCGCTGTACGTGCGGGAGCCGTTGTTATCGAGGGCGAATTCGTCGAAGCCGTTGTCGACATCGGAGTAAAGCACCGAGGCTTCCCAGCGCCATTGCGGTGTGGCATTGAGCGTGAGGCGCAGCCGCGCGGTGAATTCGTCGCGCTCGTTGGTGTCGCGATTGAGCGTTACGTTGCGGCGGAAGCCGTCACTCACGTGCTGATGGATCGCGAGGCGCGCCATGAGCTTTTCCGGTGTGCCCGCGAGGAGCGGGCCGCCGACGGCGAAACCACCCGCGCGCAGGCCGTCCTCGCCCACGCTGCTCTCGACCTGGCCGGTCCAGAAGGGCGTCGGCGCATTGGTGACGAGGCGCACGAGGCCGCCAGCGGCATTGGCGCCAAAGGCACCGGCCTGCGGCCCGCGCAGCACCTCGACTTGTTTCACGTCGAAGGTATTTCCCACCGTGCCGAGGCCGGTGAAATCGAGATCGTCGACGAGAAAGCGCACCGTGGAGTCCGGTGTCTCGCCTTCGTATTGGGAGTTTTCGCCGATGCCGCGGATCTGAAAATACCGCGGCCGCGAGGTGCCGCCGGTATAGGTCAGATTCGGAATCTGGTCGGTGAGATCGGCAAAGTGCCGGACATCGCCGCCGCGCAGGGCTGCTTCGTCGTAGACGCTGACGCTCGCGGGAATCCGCTCGAGCGGAGATTCCCAGAGGTCGGCCGTGACGCGCAGGGGCGCGAGGGTGACGGGCGGCGGCGTGGCTTGTGCGCGCGCGGCGTTTGAGGCGACGAGTGTCGCCGTGAGGAGGAGGACTTGTGTCGGGAGCTTCATGGTATGTGTAGCCCGACCCAAATTGGACTCCCGAATGAAGGCGGCGCCCCGAACGGACACCCCATGGCGCTGCTCGCGGCGCCTGCTGTTTCCTTCGTCGGCATGATCCGTTTCAGGTTCGAAGGGTCGAGCGGCCGAGCGCACCGCAATCTCAGTCCTCCGCGGAGGACACCCCTACAGGCGACGCGAACGAATGCGGGCGAGCGGGCGCGTGCAAGCGGAATGTGTGTCAGCAAACGCCAACTCGCGCGGGTGCGGCGTTTTATAATTTGCCCGGAAAACAAGCTGCGATCCCGCCGCTCATATGGCGGGCTACATTCGAGCCGTCAATCCGTCGCGGCGGGAGGCAGCGGTCGTCCCGCCTGCCACCATCTCGGAAACCTTGGGGCTAACGAGTACTGTGAAAGCGCCTACCGTTTTTACGGTAGGTCGTAAACTTCCAGCAAGGCCGAGCCGAGCGAGCCATCGGCGCTTTTCACGCGGACGGTGTACGCACCTTGCGTGAGAGAGAGAAGCAGGGCGGAGTCGCGGCTGCCCGTTTCGAGCAGGCGAAAGGCGCCAGCGCGGTCAAAGGCAGCGGTGAGCTTCTCCTCCTCCGCGGCGGTCGGAGCCCAACCCTCGTTGGTCGCCACCAGCGAGGCGCCGTTGTAGACGGTCAGCTGCGGATTCCGCAGGGCATCATTGATGCCGAAGGCCGACAGCGTGGGGCCAATCGCGCGAATCAGAATATTGCGGTTGGTCGAGCTCGAGATCACGAAGCCGGTCACCACGGAGTCATCCGGCGAGCTGATGCGGGCGAGCGTGGAGATATTAACCAGCGCGTGCTCCTTGGCCGCTTCGGACGAACTGCTGAAAATGTGGGTGAGCTTCGGGCCTTCGCCGACGCGCATGCCCAGGAAGCGGCACGCCACGCTCGGGCCGCCGTTGTCGTACACTTCGAGGATGCCGTACTGGCCGTTGCCCGGAAAGACGCCGCCGGAATAGGGGCCTCCCTTGCTCGAGGGATCGCTGTTCAGGGCCGCCGCGTGCAGGACCGTGAGGGGCGCGCCGCCGCCGGTCGCGTAGTCGGAATTAGTGCCGTCATCGTAGGCGAGCGCGTGCATGTCGCCCGAGAGCACCACCACGTTGTTGATGCGGTTGTCGCGGATGAAATTTGCGATCTCCGTGCGCTCGGTCGCGTGGCCGGCCCACGTATCGCTGCCCAGCGTGGCCGGATCGATCCAGGGATCGGGATTCACCCACAGCACCAGCGGATAGCCGCTGTCGCGGGCGTTCATCAGTTCCTGCTTGAACCAGTTCTTCTGCGTCGTGCCCATGCGCGTTTTCGAAGCGCTTTCCTTTTGGGAGGACGGGGTCGAGGAACTGCGAAGATCGGTCATGATCACGCGGACGCGGCCCACCGTGAAAGCCTGCGCGATCGCGCCGCCAGCAGCGGCGATGGGATAGTGCGGCACGCGCTCACGGTACATCGAGCGCGCCGTATCGCGGCCGATCGCAGTCGTATCCGCATCGTTGCCGCAGTAGTCGTGGTCATCCCACATGTAGGCCATCGGCAGCGAGCGATAGAGCGCACCTTGATTCGGGTGGTTCAGGACGTTCTCGTAATTAGTGCGATAGTCACCCGGGTTGGTGGTGTTGGTATCGCTGTAGTGCAGATCGCCCATGTTGATGAACAGGAGCGGCTTCGCCTCGCGGATCGCATCGTAGGCGCGCTGGTTCGGCTGGCGGAAATCGCCGCAAGAGCCGAAGGCGATCTTGAACGTTCCCCGGCCCAGAGGAAACGTCGTGAAGCGTCCCCGGGAAATTTCCTCGGTGCGCAACACGTTCGCCACTTCGATGCCGTAGAAATAGTCGGTATCCGGCTTCAGGCCCTGCACGGACAGCTTCGCGACATTATCGGTGTTCGCGTTGGTCGTGACCGCAGAGGAGAAAACCGCGCTCGAGAGATTGGGGTTCTGGCTGATCTGCAGTCGCACGCGCAAGCCCGGGGCATTCAAGCGCACGGAAACCGTGGCACTCGTCGGCGTGACGTTCCCGCACCACACTCCTCCTGCAAAGGGTCCCGATTGCCCAAAAGCCGTAAGGCACACCGTCAGGAAAAGCAGGGTTACTTTCAGCATAGGGCAGGGGTTTATCCTCACCTGTCATATTTCGTGCGCCAACCCTCTAACGCAAACGCTTTTGTTACAAAACCAAGACCAAGACGCCCAACCCCTAGGACCCTCCGCAGGATGGAGATTACGTAGCAGAAAACGGGAGATTACGTAGCAGATATCCGCGGCGGAATTCGCAAGGGCCAATCGTATGAAATAACCTCCGCTACTGCGGCCAAGCAGTAGTAATTTCATACCCCTTCTTAACAGGTTTTTACCCCATATTCTTTTAACCGGAAGGACCCAAACGGCGTCACGGGGGACTTAGCCGATGATGTCCTTGAGTGATTCAGTCAAAGTTCTCCGCCCCTTGGCGCTGGCCCTGGCCGCCTTGGCGGTAGCCTGTGCTACTCGCGCGGAGCCAGTGATTAGTGAATTTATGGCGGCGAACAGCCGCAGCCATGCCGACAACGATGGCACCTACTCGGACTGGATCGAGCTGCATAATCCCGATGCGCAGGCTATCAGCCTCGATGGGTGGTACTTAACCGATTCCGCGGGCAACAAAACGAAATGGAAACTGCCCGCCGTCTCGCTGCCCGCTGGAGGTTACTTGGTGGTGTACGCTTCGAATAAGAATCGCACCGATGCCTCGGCTCCCCTTCATACCAATTTTGCCCTCAGTGCCGACGGCGAATACCTCGGACTCGTTAAGCCCGATGGAGTTACGGTCGCGTCCGAGTTTGCGCCCGCGTTTCCCGCGCAAGCCGACGACGTTTCCTACAGTTCGGCGGGCTTCCTCAGCTCCCCGACCCCCGGCAGCGCCAATTCCGGCGCGGGTTCGGGCGGCGGCGGCGGTGTCATCGATGAGGTAGTAACCTTCTCCCGCGCCTCGGGCCTTTTCCGTAACTCCTTCCTGCTTGAGCTCTCCGGCGCCAGCGGTGACCAGCAGATCCGCTATATCGTATCCTCGGGGGCCAATGCGGGCGCCGGCGAGGTGACCAGCGCCTCCACGCTTTATACCGGCCCGGTCACGATCCAGTCGTCGTCGGTCGTGCGCGCCGCAATCTTCGACCCGGCGGGCAAGAGCGGCCCCGTCGCCACCGCTTCTTTTAATAAGCTCGGCAGCACCGTCACGAATTTCTCCAGCCAGTTGCCCGTTCTCGTCATCGACAGCCTCGGCAGCGGCCCGCTCGTCAAAGACGGTATCGATCACCTTTCCGTCCTTTCGGTGTATGCGCCGCGGGGCGGGGCATCGCCGACCTTCGCCGGCTCGCCCGAGCTGGTGACTCCCATGGAGTCCTCCGTCCGCGGTTCATCGTCCGCCGACTTTCCCAAGAAGGGCTACAATGTGAAGCTCCTCGACGCGTCCGGCGACAAGAGCGCCCAGTCCGTCCTCGGTATGCCGGCCGCCGACAAGTGGGCGTTCGTCGGCCCGTGGTCCTTCGATTTCAGCTACATCAACAACTCGCTGGCGTACGCGATCTCCAATCAGATGGGCCGCTGGGCGCCGCGCACGCGCCTTGCCGAGATTTTCTTCAATGCCGACGGCAACGATCTCGATAACTCCGACTACGCCGGAGTCTACGCCCTCACGGATCGCATCGAGGTGGGCGACGAACGCGTCGATATCACCAAGCTCTCTTCGAAGGATGTCAGCGGCGACGCCGTCACCGGCGGTTACATCATCAAGATCGACCCGAAGGATCCGGACGAGATCGGCTGGACCACGCCGCACAGTGTGACGGCTGAGAGCTCCATTGTACTCGTCGCGCCGAAGGCCGAGGACATCGTTCCCGCCCAGCTCGACTATCTTCAAACCTATGTGCTGAGGATGGAAACCGCCCTCCTCCGCGATCAAGCCACCGGCTTTGCGCAGCGCACCTATCTCGACTACATCGATCGCGCCTCTTGGGTCGACTATCACCTCCTCACCGTCTTCACCGCCAATCCCGACGGCCTCGTCCGCAGCACCTATTTCCACAAGGATCGCAAGGGCAAGCTCGCCGCCGGCCCGGTGTGGGACTTCGACCGCGCGCTCGGCTCCTTCTGGGATGCTCGCTCGCAGCGCTGGGATGTATGGTCCGGCATCGGCGCTCCCGATTATTGGAGCGTGGGCTGGTGGGGCATCGTCGCCAAAGACCCGGAGTTCGTCCAGGACTGGATCGACCGCTGGCAGGCCCTGCGCCGCACCACGTTCTCCAAGGAGAACCTCGCCCAGTTGGTCGACTCGCTCGGCGCGACCATCGGCGAGGCCGCCGCGCTCCGCGATGCCACCCGCTGGCCGGACAATGCCCCCAACCTCGGTAGCCATGCCGCGCAGATCACCGAGAAGCGCAACTGGGTAACCGATCGCGCCTGGTGGATCGACCATCAGTTCGTCGCCGCTCCCACGGTCGCCGAGTCGGGAGGCTCGCTCACCTTCACGCCTCCGGCCGGCGCCAAGCTCGCCTACACCCTCGATGGCTCCGATCCCCGCTCGCTCGGCGGCGCGTTGGCGCCCAATGCTATCGTAGCGACCGGCCCGGTCACGGTGGAGGCCCATGCCAACGTGCATGTGCGCGCCTACCAGCCCGATCGCCCGGCCCCCTCTGTGGCGCCCGACGAACCGTACGTAAACAATTTCCCCGGTAGCCCGTGGAGCGCGTCCGTCGATGGCCAGCAGTCCTCCCCGCTCACGCCCAAGGCCCGTCTGATCAATATCTCCAGCCGCGCCACGGTCGGCTCCGGCGAAAACGCGCTCATCGCGGGCGTGGTCGTCGCCGATACCGAGGGCAAGCGCTACCTCTCCCGCGCCATCGGGCCCGGCCTCGCGGCCTTCGGTGCCGCTGGCACCGTCCCCGATCCGCAGCTCAGCATCTTCGCCAGCAACGGCGTTGAGCTCTTCCGCAACAACGGCTGGGAAACCGGCCTCGATGCCACCCGCATCCCGACCTATGCGAAGAACGTCGGCGCCTTCCCGCTGGCTGCTGGCAGCAAGGACTCCGCCCTCGCCAGCCAGATTGCCTCGGGCGGCTACACGGTTCAAATCACCACACCTTCGGGCCAGAGCGGCATCGGCCCCTCGACGGCGGCGGTGCGCAGC
>JAZKEV010000418.1:13890-23599 GCA_040386765.1 Verrucomicrobiota bacterium
GTCGTCGTGCTGCGGGCCTGGGCCGAGCACGACGAGCTCTATGAGCTCGATGGCAACGGCCGCACCGTGAATCTCTCGACCCGCGCCCAAGTCCGCACCGGCGACGGCGTGCTCATCGGCGGTTTCGTGGTCTCCGGCCCCGCGTACAAGCGCATGCTCATCCGTGGCGTCGGCCCGACCCTCGGTGGCTTCGGCGTCGGCAACGCCCTTTCCGATCCCATCCTCACGATCTATTCCGGCAGCGACATCGTCGCCACCAACGATCGTTGGGATGCCGGAAGCGCCACCGCCACGGCCGCCGTCACCGCCGCCAGCCGCAACGCGGGCGCCTTTGCCCTCGCCTCCGGCGGTGAGGATGCCGCCCTGCTCATTACTCTCCCGCCTGGCCCCTACACCGTCGAAATCAAGGGGAAGGCCAGCACCGAGGGTGTCGCGCTCCTGGAAATCTACGAAATTCCTTAACTTGCGCTAAGTTTCGCCGTCGGTAGTCGTCAGACTTACAAAAATGTCAGGCGATTTCGGCGAAAACGCAGGCTGGTTGCAGCGGTCATGGGATGTACCTATGTCAGCGTCGCCGATTGCACCTCTGCAACGACCCGTTTGGGGGTCGTGGCGGTGGGTGTTCGCAGTAGTCGTAACGTGCGGCGGACTGATCTCCGGCGTACGCGCCAATCCGGTTATCACCGAGCTCCTGGCGGCCAATGCCTCCGCCCTCGCGGATGAGGACGGGACCTTTTCCGACTGGCTCGAGCTGCACAATCCCACCGCAGTCCCCATCAATCTCGACGGCTGGTATCTGACCGACTCGGTCAGTAACAAGACCAAGTGGCGGCTGCCGGCCGTTACGCTCGAGCCCGAAGCCTATCTCGTCGTCTTCGCCTCGAATAAGAACCGCACCAATCCCGCCGCGCCGCTCCACACCAATTTCGCCCTGAGCGCCGATGGCGAATACCTCGGCCTCATCAAACCCGATGGCCGGACCGTCGCCTCGGAATATGCGCCCACCTTTCCCACGCAAACCGATGATGTCTCCTATGGCCGTGTCGTCGGCGCGGATGGCTCGGTCACGCTCGGCTTCCTCCGCACGCCCACACCCGGTGCCTACAATGGTGGCTCGGAAGCGCTGAAGCTCACCGAGACCATCACCTTTTCACGGCCCTCCGGCCCGTTTGCCGAGACGTTCTCGCTCGTCCTTTCAGGCGCTTCGCCGGGCCAGCGTATCCGCTACGTCGCGCACTCAGGCGCCGGCGGCGCGTTGGTGCAAGTCACCGCCGACGCTACCGAATACACCGGCCCGATCGAGCTTTCCTCCTCCGCCGTGGTGTACGCCGCGGTCTTCTCCGCGGACGATACGGTGCAGGGTTCCACCAGCCGCGCGCACTATCTGCGCGTGGGCTCCAGCGTCGCCAGTTTCGCGAGCCAGCTGCCCGTGATCGTCCTGGATAACTTTGGCGCGGGCGAATTGACGAAGGATGACACCGACCACCCATCGTGGGCGTACGCCTACAATGCCGCCGAGCCCGGCGCTCCCACCTTCAGCGCCGCACCCATGCACCGCACCGCCGCAGAGACTACCGTGCGCGGCAACTCCTCCGCCGACTTTCCCAAGAAGGGCTACAACCTCAAGCTGCGCGACGCCCGCGACAACAAGCGTGAGCTCCCGCTCTTCCAGCTCCCCTCCGCCGAGAAGTGGGCCCTCGTCGCGCCGTGGAGCTTCGACCAGACGTACATCAACAATCCTTTCACGTATGCGCTCTCCAATCGCATTGGTCGCTGGGCCACGCGCACGCAGCTCGTCGAAGTCTTTTTCAATGCCGGGGGCGACGATCTCGAGCTCTCCGACTATGCCGGCATCTATGTGTTGACGGAGCGCGTCGAGCCCGGCCCCGGCCGTGTGCCCATCGCCAAGCTCTCTTCGTCCGACAACAGCGAGCCGGCCATCACCGGCGGGTACATCCTGAAGATCGACGCCCCCGATCCCGCCGAAATCGGCTGGCGCACAACCAACAACCAGCCGGACGACACCTACTCCGCCGTCATCCTCTCCACGCCGGATGAGGACGACGCCACGCCTGAACAGATCGCCTATATCCAAAACTACGTGCAGCGGATGGAAGACGCGCTCTATCGCGATGGCGCCGCAGGCTTCGCCCAGCGCACCTATCTCGACTACATCGACCGCGACTCCTGGGTGGACCATCACCTGCTGAATGTCTTCGTGAGCAATCCCGACGCCTTCGTGCGCAGCGCGTATTTCTACAAGCCGCGCAACGGCCGTCTCTTCGCCGGGCCCGTCTGGGACTTCGACCGCGCGCTCGGCGGCTATTGGGACTATCGCGGCGAGACCGCGCGCACCTGGTCCGGCAGCATCGAGCCCGATGTCGACTACTGGCGCAGCGGCTGGTGGGCCACGCTCGTGCGCGACCCCGAATTCATGCAGGACTGGGTCGATCGCTGGCAGGCGCTCCGCCGCTCCGAATTCACCAACACCAATCTCGTCCGCCTCGTCGACGGCCTCGCCAACAGCATCGGTCCCGACGCCGCCGCGCGCGATGCCACCCGCTGGCCTGACAACGCGAGCGCCACCGGCAGCCACGCCGGCCAGATCGACGAACTGAAAAGCTGGCTCCGCCGCCGCGCCGAGTGGATCGACACGCAATTCGTCGCCCCACCCACCCTCGCCAGCGATGGCGGCTCGATTACGTTTACTGCCCCCGCCGGCACGCAGCTCGTCTACACGCGAGATGGCTCCGATCCCCGCTCGCTCGGCGGCGGCATCGCTCCCAATGCCATTCTCGCCGCGGGCTCCGTCGCCCTCCCCGCCAGCGCCAATCTCCACGTGCGCAGTTATCGTGCGGACCTTGCCGACAAATTCCCCGGCAGCCCCTGGAGCTCTGCCGTCGGCAGCGAAGCCTCATCGCCGCTGCGCCCCGCCGGGCGCATCATCAACATCTCCACGCGCGCCCTCGTCGGGCAGGAGGAGAACGCGCTCATCGCCGGTATCGTCACCGCGGATACCGAGGCCAAGCGCTACCTTGCCCGCGCCATCGGCCCGGGCCTCGCGGCCTTCGGTGCGGCCGGCACCGTCGGCGATCCGCAGCTCAGCATTTTCTCCAGCAACGGCGTCGAGCTGCTCCGCAACAACGGCTGGGAAACCGGCCCGGATGCCGCCCGCATCCCCGCTCATTCGCGCAGTGTCGGCGCCTTTCCGCTCGCGCCGGGCAGCGCCGACTCCGCCCTGGTCACGCAGCTCCCCTCCGGCACGCATACGGTGCAGATCACCACGCCCACCGGCCAGGAGGGCATCGGCCTCGCCGAGCTCTACGAACTCGATACCAACGGCCGCACGGTAAATCTCTCGACCCGCGCGAATGTCCGCGCGGACTCCGGCGTGCTCATCGGCGGCTTCGTCGTCGCCGGGCCTGCGTACAAGCGCATGCTCATCCGCGCCGTCGGCCCCACGCTCGGCGGCTTCGGCGTCGGCAATGCGCTCGCCGACACCGTGCTCACCATCTTCTCCGGCCAGACCGTCGTCGCCACCAACGATCGTTGGGAGAATGGCGGCAACACCGCGGCCCTGACCGCCGCGACGCAGAACGTCGGCGCCTTTGCGCTGGCCGCCGGTAGTGAAGACGCCGCTCTGCTCGTGACCCTCGCCCCTGGCGCCTACACCGTGGAGGTGAAGGGCAAAGCTGGCGCCGAGGGCGTCGCGCTGCTCGAGATCTACGAAGTGCCGTAATCGGCGGGCGAGGGGCGGCGTCTTGTTCGAGGTCGGAGATTGGAGGCTATTCGGCCTCCTGCTCTTCGCGTCGTGTAGGTTGCTTCGTGTCCCGGTAATAAGTGTCGCCCCTCGTGTCTCCGTGAGCCGCATCCGTATCCCCTCGCTCCTTTTTACGCTCGCACTCGCGTTCGGCGCACTCAGCCCGGCGCGGGCCGACATTCACTTTCGCGGCGTACTGCAGTGCGACGGGAAGACGTTTGTCTCCCTCTACGATTCCAACCCGCCAAGGCCGGCAGAGTGGGTGCGCATCGGAGCCACCTTTCGCGCGTACACCGTCGAGAGCTATGACCAGAAGCGAGAGAGCGTAACGCTGCGGAAGAGAGATGTCGTGCTGGAGGCTCGGCTCGCCTCCTCGCCTGCACCCATCCCGCCGCGGCGGTCGGCAGCAAGCAAAGCGATCGAACATGACGGCCAGCGACTGTGTGCGTTGCATCGCGTAGGCCTGTTGGAAATGAAAGGGTACGTGGCACCGCCCGAGGTTATCTGCCAGCGGGCTGCCGACTACATAATGTTGGCGTTTATGAACCATCGCGCGGAATTCCCCAACCCCTTCGGCTGGAGCGTGAGCATGTCGCCCTCGGAGGGGCGCGATGTTGAGATATTGAATGAATATTGCCCGCGCTGCGAAACGGCGTTCCGAGCACGCGTGGCAGAATTGAAGGCCGAGAACGAAGCGCGACGATTACTCCGCACAGCAGGATCCTCCGAACCCTAATCGGACAAATACAGCTTCCGTAAGGTAGGGCGAATCGTCCTCGCCGAGCCGTCGCGCTTTGCGCGTGCGAACATCTCATGTTTTTCGCAGGCGGGCCGCGCGACGGCTCACCGAGGACGGTTCGCCCTACCTCGATGCGTGCGCGTAAGTGTCGGGCCTTCCCAGATGGCGGTCGAGCGGTCTACCTAGCAGGCGATTACTGCCCCAATACCCTTGGGCTGGCCGCGCAGAAATTTTCCAGAGCGAACTCGCCTCCAAACAGCCGTAGGCTCATAACATTGGCCATCATGAGCATCGATCCCGAGATGCAGCGACGGGCAGAAGCCAAGGCGCAGGCGCTCGCGCGCCGGCGCCGCGACGTGGGCGAATTGGAGCCTCGCGACGAATCCCCCGAGGAAGAAGCGGCGGAGGACTCACCTCTCTCCTCGCGCGACTCGTCGCATCGCTCGCGCCGCTCCGGCTCGGGCTCCAGCCGCACTTACAAACGGCCGGTCCTCACCCTCATCCTCTTCGTCGCCGCCGGGCTCCTCGCTGTCAGCGCCATCGTGATATTATTCCAAGGCCAGACCGGCAGCGCCATCCTGCCCGCCGCCTACGCGCTCTTCTCCGTCGCCCTCGCACAGATCCTCGATCATGTGGCGCGCACCTCCTTCGATTCGAAGCGAACGGTGGAATTGCTCGAGCGCGCCCAGCGCCATCGCGACGAGTCTTAGTTGCGTTCGGACCCGAGGCTCACGTGGCCGAGGGAGCGAAGAGAATCGCAATGGGCCTCGCTTCGTCTTGCCTGCCCCCCGCCGCGCTTCCTCTGTTTCTATTTTTTCGCTCCCGGCTGCGTTAACATCTCATGAGGAAACGCGCGCCGCTTCTCATCGCCGCCGTGTTGGTGACCTGCCTCGCGGGCGCCGTGGTGGAGTCGGTCAATTGGGCGGAAATCTCCGCTCATTTCGCCGAGTTCGAAAGCTATGAAACGCGCGAGGGTGCCGTGGAAGCCGAGGCCGATATCGCCGCCGGCACGCCCAAGTGGAAAGTTTACGGGCGGGGATCACGGGAGGATGAACGGAGCGAGCAGATGAAGCAGCTCTTCGCCCTCCGGCAGGATCATTTTTGCGGATGCCTCGTTTCCGACGCGATCCAGCGGTACGCATACCGCTACAACTCCCGGATCCGCGCCCATTTTGTCAGCCTCTATGGAGAAGACATGGTCCACGAGGTGATGGGCGCGCCGCCGCGCGACCCCTCCCAGCAAACCGAAGAGGGCTGACCCACCCCGTATCTCCGGGCCGGGTGTCGACCTCTGAAAACACAAGAGCCGCTCCCTTTTAAGGAGCGGCCCGTGTGACCTAACACCAAGCAAACCGTAAGAACTACAAACATTCACTGTCTTCTCAGACAGTGCTGACTACACGGAGATAGATGCGCGACTCAGCGAAACGCTCAAAATTCGTCAGAGATTTCTAGAGAATTTCTATGGAAATCACAAACCGCAGCAGAGTAACGAGATAAGGATCAATGCACCCCTCAAAATCGTTCCACTCTCAGTTTATTTGAACCGAAGCTGACGACCGAAAATGAAGAATTCGTCCGAGACGAAAGCCTTCGCGAAAAGGCTCGGCCGTCTCCTTGGACGGCGCTTTTCCAAACCTAGCGGTCAGGACGACCGCCACTCCGGTTAGTACACCCCGATCTCGGCGGGCAGCGTCTTCTGAGTCACCGCTTTGGGCGCAGCCTTCAGCGGATACGAAAACGTGTGCCCCTCGTAATTGCGGAACACGATTTCGTCGTCGGTGATTTTTTCGACGTAATCCGGGTTGATCGGCACCTTGCCGCCGCCGCCGGGGGCATCGATCACGTATTGCGGGATCGCGTAGCCAGTGGTGTGGCCGCGCAGCGCCTTGATGATCTCGATGCCCTTGCGCACATCGACTTTGAAGTGCGAGCCGCCCGTGATCAGATCCATCTGGTACAGGTAGTACGGCCGCACCCGCATCCGCAGCAGGCGGTGCACGAGCGCCTTCATCACGTCGGCATCGTCGTTTACGCCCTTCAGCAGCACGCTCTGGTTGCCCAGCGGCACGCCCGCGAAGGAAAGCCGCTCACACGCGGCCTTCAGCTCGGCGGTGGCCTCCTTCGGATGATTCACGTGAATGCTCATCCAGATCGGGCCGTACTTCTTGAAGATCTCGCACAGCTCCGGCGTGATGCGCTGCGGCAGGAAGACCGGGATGCGCGAGCCGATGCGGATGAACTCCACGTGCTTGATCGCGCGCAGCCGCGAGATCAGGTGCTCGAGCTTCTTGTCGGAGAGCAGCAGCGGATCGCCGCCCGAGAGCAGCACGTCGCGGATCTCCGGGTGCGCCTCGATGTACCGCAGGCCCTGCTCGTACTCGGGGTGGAAATTGTAGTCCTGCGCGTTGGAGACCAACCGACTCCGTGTGCAATACCGGCAGTACGCCGCACAGCGGTCCGTCACCAGAAATAGCACGCGATCCGGATAACGGTGCACGAGACCTGAGACCCGCGAGTGCTCGTCCTCGCCCAACGAGTCCAGCATCTCGCCCTCTGAGATCACCATTTCGCCCGCGCGCGGGATGACCTGTTTGCGGAGCGGGCAGTTGGGATCGTCGCGGTCGATGAGGTTGAAAAAGTACGGCGTGATCGCCAGGGCCAGCTTCTGGTTCGCGTGCAGACAGCCGGCCCGCTCGTCGTCGGTGAGCGTCATCAGCTTCTCGAGCTGCTCGACGGTCGTGATGCGGTTTTTCAACTGCCAGATCCAGTCGCGCCAATCGCTCTCGGGGATGTGCTGCCAGAGGCCCTGGCCTTCAAACCAGGTGGCGCGATCTTCAGTGTAAGGCATCGGGTTTAGGTCGTGGAGAATGATGGACCCCGGCGGTGCTGTCAAACGACCGACGCAAATCGCTTTTGCGCCGATTCTCGTGGCCTGCGGCGAGTTCGGGGATAATCCTGCCCGCGTGCCCTGTCTTTCCCCGAAGCTAGCACTCTCGCTTACCCTGCTTCTCGGTTTCGTTGGCTGCTCGCATGTCGCCGGCCCGGCGCTGCCACCGCCGCCTGAGGCGTTCCCGCACGAGGTCAGCGACTTGAAGCCCGATGCCGCCGTCCAGTGGGGTCGCCTCGCGAATGGCCTCCGCTACGCGATCCTGCCCCACGCGACCCCCCGCCAGCGCGCAAGCGTACACCTGCTGGTGCAGGCGGGTTCCTTTCACGAGCGCAAGAGCGAGCTGGGCTACGCCCACTTCGTGGAGCACATGGCCTTCCGCGATTTGCGGGATTTTCCGGGCGACGGCGTTTTCGCCACGCTGGAGAAGCTTGGCGCGGGCCCGCACTCGAGCGCTAACACGGGACCCTTCGAAACCAAATACTATTTCGATCACCTGCCGGTCAACGACGCCGACTCGCTGATCACCGGCCTGAAACTCATGCGCGCCATCGCCGATGGCATCGTATTCAAGCCCGAGGGTGTCGAGCGCGAGCGCGGCGTGATCCTCGGCGAGATGCGCTCCCGCTCCGCCCAACTCGCAGGCGCGGGGGCGCGGTCCGACGAGCTGGAGTTTGCCCCGCCTCGCGAAACGCCCCCCTCATGGCCCGAGCTCGGCGCGCTTTTGGCCAACACCCTTCTGCCGCGCCGCAGCCCCATCGGCGAGGAGAAGACCCTGCACGGAGCCACCGCCCCCAAGCTCCAGACTTTCTACCAGCGCTGGTATCGGCCCGAGCGCATGATCCTCGTCGTCGTGGGCGACATCGATCCGGCGGCGCTTCGCACTCAGATCGAGGCCACGTTTTCGACGCTCGCCGGCCGGGGCCGGCCACCGGCCACGCCCACCCTCGCGCCGCCGGAAAATCCCGGCCGCCTGATCGTACACCCAAGCGACGTCGAACCCGCCATCCAGGTCTCGATGGGCGTCGCCCACCTGCGTCCGGGCCCCGACACCGTCGCAGCCCGCCAGCGCTCCCTAGCGCAGCGGCTCTCGCTCGAAATGCTCGCCCGTCGGCTCGAACGCGCGGGCGATGCACCCGGCGCGTCCTTCTTTTCATCGAGCACGCTCCAGAGCCACTACGTGCCAGGACGCGAGCTCACCCTCGTGCGCGCCGGCGCCCGTCCCGGCGAGTGGCGCAAGACGACCTCTGTCATCGACTTCGAAGTGCGCCGCGCCCTCATGCAGGGCTTCACCGCCTCCGAGTTCGAGTTCGCCGCGAAAAAGGAGTCGGTCCACACCTCCGCCGCCGTCCGACAGGCCAGCCACCGCCCCTCCTCCGAACTCGCCGCCGCGCTCACCGTCTCCATCCCCCGCGGCGTCGTTTTCACTTCTCCCTCCGAAGACCACTCGCTCACCGCCACGCAGCTCGCCGCGCTCGACGAGATGCAGTGCCGCATAGCCTTTCGCGCGATGCTCGGCCCCAACGAATGGTCGACTTCCCTGTACGGCCCCGTGGAGTTGGCAGGCGGCAAGCCCCCGGACCTCGACTTCAAGGCGAGTCGCACCGCCGAACTTATCCCGTACGTGCCACCGACGCCGCCCGCGCCGTTTCCCTTCACCGATTTCGGCCCGGCCGGGCAGGTCGTAAAAAACGAGCGGGTCGCCGCGATCGACACCGATACCCTGCAATTTGCCAACGGCGTCCGTCTCAATCTCAAGCAAACCCCATTCGAGCCCGGCCACCTGCGCATCGACATCGCGCTCGGCGGCGGCCGCCTGCTGTGCCCGCCAGATAAGCCTGGTCTCGACTGGCGCTCCTTTGCGTGGCCCTTCGGCGGTCTCGAAGGCCTCACGCGCGAGCAGCAAAGCGCCGCCCTCGCCGACCTCGAGGGCGGCTACTCCTTCGCCGTGCAACCGACCGCCCTGAGCATCTCGGGCTCGATAGCGGCGGCGCACCTGCCGCTCTTCCTGCAGGCCACCGCCGCGCACCTGGCCCGCCCCGCTTTCACCGAAGAGGGTGCCCTCCGCTCGCTCGAGGTTAGCCGGCAGAGCGCCGCGCCGTTTGCCAGCACCGCCGATGGCGTCGCCCACGCCCTGATCTGGCATCGCATGTCCTCGGGGCACCGGGCCTTCCTCCCGCCCAAGCTCGACAAGGCGAACTACGAGGGCCGCAGCGTTGATCTGGTCAAGGCGTTCGTGGACGAGGAATACAGGCCGTTCCCTGTCGGCGGGCACGATGACATGTTAGACGCTCTGGCTCGGTTCCTTGACGAGAACCTG
>JAZKEV010000419.1:0-2834 GCA_040386765.1 Verrucomicrobiota bacterium
ATCCCCAGCGCCCTCGTGTCGGCGGTGAATCCCGACGGCCTCAATGGCCTGCACGGCGATGCCGCCAACTGGGCGAACGTCGACCGTAAGTCCACGGGACTGCAGGCGGCCGTGACTTACAATCTGAAGAAGAACTGGCGCATGCGTTTCTCCGCCGCGATGACCGATGGCACGGTCGCCACGACAAAGACCTACGATCAGCTCTACAACGACCAGTTTCACGCCAACGCCGCGGGCCAGGTCACGTATCGCGACGGGTCGCTCGTCTATGTGCCAGCGACGCCCAGCGTAACGACACCGGTGGTGACGGCGGGTACGCCGGACGCCATGCCGCTGACGATTGCGATGATGAATACGGCGGGTAATCCCTACTACGCGCAGCCCGAGGCCGTCACGGGCCGGATCGCGGCTTCCTCGGCGGTGGCACGCGTGCTCAATGTGAACGATCTCGCCCACGGCCCGATCCTCACGGGGGCGACCGGCCTCCCGATCTCGGCCTTGCAGATCAATCCGGGGTTCACGCCGCCGGGCCGCATCGCGACAATCGTTGAGGGCGAGAAAACGACCGGCTATGGCCAGTATGCCTTCAACTACACGAGCATGTACACATTCACCTCGGGGTGGATGAAGGGGCTGCGTCTCGGCGGCAATCTGGCGATGAGCTGGCGGAATCGCGCCTTCTACTTTTATCCCAATGGCACGGCTGGCGCCAACCCCAAGCGCGAGGCCTTCTACTGGCCCGATACGAAGCGCGTGAGCGCGATCGTGGGTTACGATTTCCGCGTACGGAACTACACGTTCTCGACGCAGCTCAACGTGAATAATCTGTTCAACCGGTACGACGTGATCATCACGCCAAATCCGATCACGGGCTGGAACGGCATCAAAAACGCCACGTTCTACCAGGAGCCGCGGACCTTCGTGTGGAGCAACTCGGTTAGTTTCTAAGGCACTCGACACATGACGTTCTCGCTCTTCGGGCAACACCTCCGTCCGCACTTCGCCTTGATGCTCGCGGGTCTGGGAGTCGCGACTGCGCACGGAGCAGCTCCGGTCGTTGGCACACCGCGTTTCAATCGCGATGTGCTGCCGATCCTCGCGGAGAACTGCTTCGCCTGTCACGGCTCCGACAATGCGGGCCGTAAAGGCGGGCTGCGGCTTGATCGACGTGAGGATGCACTGGGCGAGGCTGGCTCGGGCGCACGGGCGATTGTGCCCGGCGATCTGGAGAACAGCGAGCTGCTTCTCCGCATCGTAGCCGAAAGCGAGGAGGACGTGATGCCTCCGACGAAGACCGGCAAGAAACTGAAGCCGGCGGAGGTGGATATTCTCAAGCGCTGGATCGCCGCGGGAGCACCCTATGAGAAGCATTGGGCCTTCGTGTCGCCGGTGGCGGCGGCGCTGCCGAAGGTGGATGGAACAACGCACCCGATCGACCGCTTCGTGCGCGCACGCTTGCAGGAGGAGGGCATTCAGCCCTCGCCGGAAGCCTCAAAGGAGACTTTGATTCGCCGGCTCAGTCTGGATCTCACGGGGCTTCCGCCGTCGCGCGAAGAGGTGGAGTCGTTTGTCACCGATACGCGCGCCGACGCCTACGATCGTGCGGTGTCGCGCCTGCTGGGCTCCGCGCACTACGGCGAGAAGTGGGGACGCTGGTGGCTCGATCTCGCGCACTACGGCGATAGCGACGGCATCCGGCTCGATAACGTGCGGCCGACGGCGTGGCGCTACCGGCAATGGGTGGTGGATGCGCTGAATGCCGATCTGCCTTTCGACCAGTTTACGGTGGATCAACTTGCGGGCGATTTGCTGCCGGAGGCGACGGTGTCGCAGCGCGTCGCCACGGGGTTCATGCGCAATACGATCAGCGACCGCCAGACCGGCAACGCCGACCCGGAGCTCGGGCGCGTGCGGCAGATCATCGACCGCACCTCCACGACGAGCGTGGTCTGGCTGGGGCTCTCGATGGGTTGCGCGCAATGCCACGACCACAAGTTCGATCCGGTGTCGCAGAAGGAGTTTTTCCAGCTGTATTCGTTTTTCAACGACGCGGATGAGGCCAATGTCTATGCGCCGCTGCCGGGCGAGTCCGAGAAGTACCGGGCGGCGCGGCCCGCCTACGACGCCAAGCGCACGGCCTTGCTGGCGCCGATTGCGGAGCCGCTCGCGGCGCTGCAGGCGAAGTGGGAGGATCGGATACTCTTTGCCGACGCTAATCCGGGAAAAGATCACGCGGGGTCGCGCGCCCTCGAGATCCTGGTTACCAGCTGGGGCCGCGGAAAAGGGGAGGGGCAGTTCGAGGGCCTGATGATCGTGAAGACCCCGGCGGCGATTCGCACGGCGGATCAGCAAGAGCGGTTGCAGGATTATTTCCTGCGCAATGGGAATGTCGCCGATCCCGAGAAATTCAAGGAGCTGGGCATTCCCGCGCTGGGCAAGCAACTCGATGCGCTCGCGAAGGAGCTGCCGACGGTCAGCCGCGCCCAGGCGATGACGAAGACAGTCGAGGACCGCGTCACGCAGATCCATCTCCGCGGCGATTTCCGGCGGCCGGGAGAGGCTGTGCCGCACGCCACGCCGGCGGTGCTGCCGCCGTTGAAAGCTGACGGAAAGGCCGATCGGCTCGACCTGGCGCGGTGGCTGGTAGCGCCCGAGAATCCGCTCACCAGCCGTGTGACCGTCAATCGGCTTTGGCAGGAACTCTTTGGTCGTGGCATCGTGGGCACCTCGGAAAATCTCGGCTTCCGGGGCGAGCGTCCATCGCACCCGGAGTTGCTCGACTGGCTGGCCCTCGAATTTCCGAAGCGCGGATGGAGCATCAAGGAGATGGTGCG
>JAZKEV010000420.1:0-8195 GCA_040386765.1 Verrucomicrobiota bacterium
GAGGATAGATGTCTTGCCGTCGTTTGAAGCGAACCACGAGAACACGTAGAAGGGCATGACACCCGCCACGATGCGTTCGACGCGATGCGATTTTTTCTGCTGGCAGGTACGGATCGCGAGAATGACGAACAACAGATTGGTGACGGCGAATCCAGCGAAGTAGATTCCGTCGAATGGGTTGGTGAAGAGCGCGCCCCAACAAGCCCATTCGCACCTAAAACCTGAAGCGCCGTTGAATGAGGGTAGAAAATGGGATGCGGCAAAGGCTATCATCGCTCCGATGGCGGCCAGACGCTTTGTTGGCATCGCCGGAGTATGGGAGGCCGTCCACTTGGCTCCACATAAATTAATAATCCTATGGGGCTTGAGGCGATAGGACCGTTAACCCGGCCGTTACTACCATCCCAGCCCTTGAATCGCGCAGGGGTGGGCCCACGAGGCCTTATGAGAGTAGTTCCTTTTCCACTAAAAAACGCTTGCCGTCAGGGAGGGGAGTCGCGACGTTCCGCCCTCCACGTATTGGTAGGATACTCAAGTGGCCAACGAGGGCAGACTGTAAATCTGCTGGCTTAACGCCTCCGCTGGTTCGAATCCAGCTCCTACCACCATTTTAGCCCCAGGCCGGAGGCTGACCCCTTCCGGTGCCCCTACCATGCGTCTATTCACGGCGTTGTTTTTGTTGTTCAGCGGAGTGCTTTCAGCCGAACAGGTCGGCCCTTGGGATCTTACCGCGCTCAAGCGTGACGTGCCCGCCATGACGTGGCTGCGGCAGGATGAGCCGGTCCACTCGCTCACCTATGCGGGCGAGAGCTATCTCGGCAAGCCGACCGAGGTTTTCGCGTTCTATGCCTCGCCGCGCACGCTGGGCGAAGCTCCGGCGGGCGCGAGGTTTCCCGGGGTCGTGCTCATCCACGGCGGCGGCGGGACCGCGTTCGCGGAATGGGTGCAACTCTGGGCCAAGCGCGGGTATGCCGCCATCGCGATGGATTTGAGCGGCTCACGGCCGCCCGATGCGGAGTTTGCGGCCGACGGCAAGGTGAAGCCCAATGCGCACAAACCGGAGTCGCGCACCCGGCTCCCCCACGGCGGGCCGAATCACGGCACGCCTGAAAAATTCGACTCCATCGGCGGCGATAAGAGCGACGACTGGCCGTTTCACGCGATCGCGAGCGTGATCCGCGCGCACACGCTGTTGCGGAATTTCGCCGAGGCCGATGCGGAGCGCACGGCCGTCACGGGCATCAGTTGGGGCGGCTACACCACTTGCATGGTGGCGTCGCTGGACGACCGCTTCAAGGCGGCCGTGCCGGTCTACGGTTGCGGTTTTCTCCACGAGGGCGAGTCGGTCCAGAAGCCCGCCATCGATCGGCTCGGCGAGCGCCGGGCCGCGTGGGTGAAGGAATACGATCCCGGCAGCCTGCTGCCGCGCTGCCGGGTGCCGATCCTCTTCGTCAATGGCACCAACGACGTCCACTATGTCCTCGATAGCTACATGAAGAGCTACGCGGTCGTGCCTGGGGAAAAGCAGATGCGTATCGAGGTGAAGATGGCCCACGGCCACATGGCGGGCTGGGCGCCGAAGGAGATCGGGCTGTTTATCGATTCCAAGTGCAAGGCGGCTCCGGGGCTGCCCGTGCTCGGGAACGCTGAAGTGAAGGGCGATCAGGTCGAGGTGACTTGGGAGGCGGTAGTCCCGCTGAAGTCCGCCCAACTCCACTATACGACCGATACGGGACCGCGCTCGAAGCGCAACTGGACGAGCGTGCCCGCCGCGATTTCGGGCAAGACGATCTCGGCGCCGAAACCACCCGCCGAGGCCAATACCTGGTTTGTGAGCGCACGCGACGAACGCGACGCGCTGGTGAGCACGACCGTGGAATTTGCACTGGAAAGTCGGCCTTAGCCGGACTCAAACAGTCGATCGGGACGCAGCGAGGCGATCTGGCGGCAGCGATGAGCGGTGGCGTCGTCGCACGCGGGCCGAAGCCGTACTACGGATTCGGGGATGGGAGCGGCTTGCACGCAGGACTTCGGCTCTTATGGGTGAGCGGTGACGATGGCCGATGTCCTTAACCGATTCAGCGAGTGGTTCCTGCGTGACGGGTTGGTCGCGGCGTTGTTCTCGATCGCGGGTTTTGCGCTGGCGCTGTTCATGGTCGCGCGGCTGGTGGGCGAAAAGCGGGCCCCGGCCAATACCTTTGCCTGGCTGCTGGTGATCCTCCTGCTGCCTTGGGTGGGGGTGCCGCTCTTCCTCCTGATCGGTGGGCGAAAATTGAAGCGTATCTCGGAGCGGAAGTCTCATGTGCGGCCCACATTGCCTCCGGGCACGCAGGCGCCATTTCCCATGGTGGACTCGCCCACGGCGCAGACGGTTTTATCGGCGGGTGGCACGCCGCCGGTCTCGGGCAACTCGCTGCGGCTTCTGACCAATGGCGAGGACGCCTATGCGGCGCTGGAACGGGAAATCCTGGCGGCGAAAACGCACATCCACATCACGACCTTCATCCTGAGTCGCGACGATACGGGGCGGCGGATCGTGAAACTGCTCGCGCAGCGGGCGCGCGAGGGTGTGAAGGTGCGGCTGCTGCTCGATTTCGTGGGGTCGCTGATGGCCACGTGGACATTTATCAATCCGATCAAGAAAGCGGGCGGCAGCGTGGCGAGTTTCATGCCCGTGATTCCGTTTACGCCGCGTGGTTCGGCCAATCTGAGGAGTCACCGGAAGATCGCGATCTTCGATCACAGCACGGCGATCGTCGGCGGGCACAATATCGCCCGCGAATACATGGGGCCGACGCGACTGGCGCGGCGCTGGCAGGACTTTGGCGGAGTGATCGAGGGACCGGCGGCCGCGCTGCTGAACGAGGTGTTCATCGAGGACTGGTGTTTTGCGACGGATGAGACGAGCGAGGCGCTGCGCGCGGAAATCCCCGCCGGTTGTGTCTCCACAGTCCGGGGTTCGGCCGATCTCCAAGTGGTGGCGAGCGGTCCGGACGTGCCCGGCGATCCGCTCTACGAGGGCATCGTATCGATGATCCAGGAGGCGCGGGAGAGCGTGTGGATCGTGACGCCGTATTTCATCCCCGACGATGTGCTGATGCGCTCGCTGATCGTGAAGGCGCGGGCGGGGCGCGACGTGACCCTCATCCTGCCGCGGCGGTCGGACCACCCAATCGTCGATCTCGCACGGCGGCACTTCGTGCGGGAGCTGCGGCGCGCCGGGGCGAAGGTGCTGCTTTTCGGCCCGGGCATGCTGCACAGCAAGGCGATGATCGTGGACGACAAAGTGGCCCTCTTCGGTTCGCCGAACTTCGACCTGCGCAGTCTCTTTGTGAATTTCGAGATTGGCGTGCTCGTGCATTCGCCGGCGGAAGTGCGGTCGATGAAGGCGTGGGCGACGGCACTCTCTCTCCACTGCCACGAGCCAAAACCCGAGCGGCGCCGTCGGCGCAGTGTGCTCGGCAAAGTGGCGGAGGAAGTGAGCCGGTTGATGGCACCGTTGTTGTGAGGGAGCGGGTGGGGCCGGTAGGTTGCCCGCTCGCGGGCGCTCGTCCGCCTACTCACCAGCGCCAGCGACTGGCTGCCTACTTTGCTGGCGAGACTCCTGAGGTCGCGGCGTAAAGCCGCTCCTATAATAGGGCCGGCTACAACACGCCGGCTTGACGGAAGCTGAAGTAACCCCGCCCGGCGGGGTCGGCGCCGGGGCGGCCGATGATGATGTGGTCGATCAGGTCGATATCCACGGCGCGGGCGGCTTCACGGAGAAGCTTCGTAACCTGCATATCGGGGCCGCTCGGGGCCGGATCGCCGCTCGGGTGATTGTGGGCGCAGACCACGGCAACGGCGGAGGCGCGCACGGCGGCGCGGAAGACTTCGCGCGGGTGCGCGAGCGCGGAGGTCGCGGTGCCGGACGAAATCTCCACGCACTTAAGGAGGCGGTTCCGGCGATTGAGACAGAGCACCCAGAATTTTTCGACCAGAAGGCCGGCGGCTTGCGGGCGCAGGTAGTCGCAGATGGTGTCGGGTTTGTTGAGCAGCGGCGCTTCGGGGATCTGCTGGCCGATCACGCGGCGTGCGATCTCCATGACCGTCACGAGCTGGAGTGCTTTCACCCGGCCGATTCCCTTGAGGTTTCTAAAATCCTCCGGCTGCCAGCCGACCAACGCGGAGAGTGAGCCGGCCTGCGCGATGAGGCGCGAGGAGAGGGTCAGGACATCGACGCCCTTGGTGCCGCTGCGGAGCAGCATGGCGAGCAACTCGGTGTCGCTGAGCGCATCGGCGCCAAGGCGTTCGAGACGCTCTTGCGGGCGCTCGCCAAGGGCAGTTTCGCGCAGACGATTGGGCAGGGGGTATTCGCCGAGGTCGGACACGGGGATTTCTTTTGGACAGATTTCGAAGCTGTGCCAACTTTTACCATGCAGATCGCCAAGCCGCTTCGCGTCGTCGTCTGGGGAGAGAATAAACACGAGCAGACCAACCCCGCCGTGCACGCGATCTATCCCGACGGGATGCACCATACGATCTTGGAGGGGCTGCGTGATCTGCTCCCGGAGGCACAGGTGGAGACGGCGACCTTGCAGGAGCCGGAGCATGGGCTCAGCGAAGCGCGGCTCGCGGCGACCGATGTGCTGACCTGGTGGGGCCACGGCGCGCACCACGAGGTGGCCGATGCGGTCGTGGACCGCGTGCAGAAGCGTGTGCTCGAGGGGATGGGCCTGATCGTGCTGCACTCCGGGCACTACTCGAAGATTTTCAAGCGCCTCATGGGCACGAGCTGCTCGCTGACGTGGCGCGTGGCGGGCGAGCGGGAGCGGCTCTGGGTGTGCAATCCGGGTCACCCGATCGCGCGGGGCATCGACCGCTCGTTCGAGCTGCCGCACGAGGAGATGTACGGGGAACCATTCGGCGTGCCCGCGCCGGAGGAACAGGTCTTCATCTCGTGGTTTGAGGGCGGCGATGTGTTTCGCAGCGGCTGCTGCTGGCAGCGCGGCAACGGGAGGATTTTCTATTTCCGGCCCGGCCACGAAACGTATCCGACCTACTACGACGCCAACGTGCGCCGCGTGATCGCCAATGCGGTGGAGTGGGCCCGCCCGGTGGGCCACTGGCATGACGAGGCCCCCCAGCGGCCCGATGCGCCAGAGAAGATCGCGGCACGCGCCCAGGCGCAGTAGGATCTTTTCCTAGCGATTCACCCCACGCGGTTGGGTGATCTTTCGGGAGTAAAGGGGAGAACACTCCCTATTGATGCCAACCAATTGCAGGAGTATTATGCTCCCCAATGACTCGTTCCAGTCGGGTTGGCATCAGGGAGAAACTTTGCGTGGCGCTAATTCTAGCGGTGCTATGTGCATCCCCGTCGACGACGTGGGCTGCGAAGCCCGCAGCGGGACTCGTGCCGACGCCTGCGCGGTCGCCGATCGCGGAAGAGGCCGCGCCGCGTGATGTGTGGTGGCTGGCGGAGGCCTTTGCGGCGAGTCGGCCGAACTGCGATACGATGGTGGGCCGCGGCGACTCGATGCTGCCGCTCTACCGCGATCGCACCGTGCTGGTGATAGAGCGCATGGAGCAGGCTCAGCTGGAGCCGGGCATGACGGTGGTCTTCTTTGGTGACTCGGGCCGGATGGTCGCGCACGTGCTCGTCGAGCGCACCTGGCGCGGATGGATCGCGCAGGGCGTGGGCAATGCGGAGCGCGACCGCACACTCGTGCGGGCCGACAACTATCTCGGCACGGTCATCAAGGCGTATACACCTAATCCCGAAATCTCTTCGGTGCGGACGCCAGGCGTGCGCGTGGCAGCGGCAGGGAGCGGAGTGGGCGGGAGGCTGTAATCGAAGACTCCGGTGCACGGCGCTGTTTGCGCATGCGCACGAGCTAATCCGACCCAGGGATGCGGGAGGTGGTTGAGATCGAGGATATCTTCCGCGGTGAGGGCGCGCTGGAGGATGGCGAGACCGACAGGCTCCTCATGAAAATTCCGATGGGCCGAATTTCGCAGCCTCAGCCAGGAGCGAGGACCAGGAGTACCCGAGTACCCCTTATCAGGTCCCTCAGGGATTCTTTGCGCGCCACGTGCTTGGCAAGCGGGGCGAATGAACCGCTATCGATTCAGCGATGCCGGCGGGCAATGCCGGCGATGATCGCCAGGATGGCGACAAGTCCGACTACGATCAGGATGGTTTCTATTCCCATGGGCCGAGCGGGTTAAAGGTTCTCCAGGCGCGAACGGTGTTTCGGTTTCGACTTCGAGCTGCGCGCGGACGCAGGTTTCGCTTTGCGCGTTGCTTGAGGGGCACGCTTGGTACGTGCGGCGCGCTTGGCGGGACGAGCCGGAGAGGTCGGGCGGCGAGAGGCTCGCCTTCGGGACGCAGCGGTTTTGGTTTTCATCGCCTGTTAGTCCCACGCAAAGCACAGGCTGTTCCGCCGATGATGAGATCGCGTGCCGCTGCACAGAATTTTGACGCAGCCAATGAATTTGTGATTCTTCGCGAGGGCCGTGAGGTTTCGGGGATTCTGCGGCGCGTGCAGTCGTTGGGTGTATCCGAGGATGGGATACGGGCGAGCGGCGGGTTCGGGCCGCCGCTCTATTCCTCGTCTCTCGTTCCCGGGCCCGGTGGCGCGATTTTTCCGCTCGCGACCGACTTTACTTTACCAAGCAGGCAAACGGTTATCTCCGCGCCATGCCGATGTATGTATTTGCGCGCGGCTGCGCGATTGGATCGCTCTGCCGTGGCGCTGAAAGCAGCTCGCTAGGCGAGTTGGCTCGCGAAGCTCTCTGAATCGGTCTGGCGGCCAAGTACCTCCGCCTCGGCGAGGAGCCAGCAATAGAGGTTGAGCGACGAGTCGCGACGGACCTCGCGGGCAAATTCATCCGCGCGCCGGGCGATCTTCAGCTCTATTTCCAGCAGAAGGTCCGCCGAGCCGAGACCCTCTGAACCGTTCGTCAAAATCATGCTTAAATTTATCCCTCTGGGAGCTGCAACGCCAGCGGGCGACCCTCGGGTCGTGGGGTAGGGCGATTCACTGATGGGCTGTCGGGGGAATCGCACCTAGGGTGCAGCGACCCTTAGCAAGGGCTCCTCGGCGGGGCCGGAGATCACCTCGCCTGTCGGGTGGAAACGCGAACCATGGCAGGGCAATCCCACGTGCGCTCGGCTTGATTCCAAGCGACGACACACTGGAGATGAGTGCATACGGGCGAGCAGAGGCTGAGCTTGCCCTGTGGGTCGCGATAGGCCGCGACTTTCTTCCCGCGTGGTTGAGGATAGCGCCTTCGCCGGGCGGCAAACTTTCGGGCGACTTTGAGTCCCGGGAGGCGAGCCAGTCGCGCACAAAGTAGTAAGGGTAGTCTTTGTTTTCGCGGAGATAATTCCATGTAACTCCGAAGAGCTTCTTGCGAGCACGGCGAAGAATCCAGGTGGGGTGGACGGAGGGGGTTCGGACGGCGCTCCGCGAGAGGAAGCTGGATTGCCACGTCGCTGCGCTCCTTGCAATGACAGGAAGGTGAACCGGAGGAGGATAAGGCGGGAGTGCCAGGTGATCGAACCCTCGGATTGCGAACGGCCGGTCGGGCCGCTCGGCTCGACCTATTTTACGCGGCCTATATTGAAAACAGACCCTACGGCTGAAGGCTTACGTAGCGGTAATCCGTGTGGTCCATCGGGGTCGGTTGCCATCCCTTGACCACGGGGTGCAGCAGATAGACGTGGGTATTGAAATAGACGGGGGCGATGGGGGCGGCTTCGAGAAGCAGACTCTCCGCCTGTGCGAGCAGGGAGGCGCGGGCTGCCGGGTCTGAGAGGGTTTCGGCACGGTTCAGCAGAGCGTCGTAAGCAGGATCCGACCAGTAGGTTTGATTGTTGCCGGAATCGCTGCGCCACATGTCGAGGAAGGTCGTGGCATCGAGGTAGTCGGCGGTCCAGGTGCCAAGAACGACCTGGTAGTCGCCGCCGCGGCGGTTGGCGGCGACGGTTTTCTTCTCTTGATTCACGAGGTGGACCGTAAGGCCGAGTTCACGCTGCCACATCTGCTGAATGGCTTCGGCGACGATGCGGAGGATTTCGGAATTATGGTAGAGGATCTCGATCGGCGGGAGGCCGGCACCGCCGCCGTGGCCTGCCTCGACGAGCAGCCGGCGGGCGGCTGCGAGATCGTGCGGGTCACGGCCCAGACGCGGGTTTACGCCCAGAATCT
>JAZKEV010000420.1:8205-12173 GCA_040386765.1 Verrucomicrobiota bacterium
TGCGAGATCGTGCGGGTGGCGGGTCGGCGGGGTGTAGCCCACGAGGAAGGGTGGCACAAAGGTGGGCGCGGGCTGGCGGCCACCGGGAAGGATTTTGCTCGCGAGCGTGTCGCGATCGATGGCGAGCGAGAGCGCGCGGCGGACGCGGGCGTCGTTGAGGGGCGGGCGGCGGGTATTGAAACGGAAGAAGTGAGTCTCGAGCAGTGGATCGATGCGGAGCGTAGGCGACTTTTCGCGCTGCAGCGGGAGAACTTTAGAGAGTGGAAGATCCCAGGTGAGGTGCAGCTGGCCGGAGCGGAAGGCGCGCTCCTGCACCTCGATGCTATCGATCGGGTAGAATTGGATGCCGTTAAGGCGCACGCGGGCCCGGTCCCAGTACGTGGGAGATTTTTCGACGACGATGCGCTGATTGATCGTCCACTCCTTCAGGACGAAGGGCCCGCTGGTCACGAGCGTGCCGGGGAGCGTCCAGCGGGTGCCGCGACGATACGCATCGCCCATGGCGGCGATGGCGCGGACGGGCACGGGACGCCACGGAGAATTGAGGAGGATTTGGAGAAAGTAGGGCGCAGGATGGACGAGAGTGACGACGAGCGTGCGGGCATCGCGCGCGGTGACGCCGACCGTCGAGAAATCGGTCGTCGTGCCCTTGTGGTAAGCCTCCGCGCCGCGCAGCAGGTAGAGAAAGTAGGCATACTCCGCGCCCAGCGTTGGCGTGAGCATGCGACGCCAGGAGTCGACGCAGTCCTGCGCCGTGATCAGTTCCTTATTCGACCACAGCGCATCCGCGCGAAGGTGGAAGGTGTAGGTGAGGCCATCGGCGGAGATATCCCACCGCTCAGCCAGCGCCGGTGCGGGCGCGAGCGTACCCGGCTCGTAACTGACCAGGGGATCGAAGAGGGCATGGACAATCTTCGCGTCGCCCGTCCCCGTGACGATGTGCGGATCGAGATCGGTCGGCTCCGCACCGATGCTGAAATGAAGAACTCCATCCCGATTCGCCCGGTCGACGGTGCTCTCGCGTTTGGCGCAGCCAACGAGAAGGACCGCAAGAAGAGAGAGAATGAAAACGAGGAAACGAGCGCAATTCACGGGCAGTAAGGGACCCCGAGGATGCGCCGGAGGGATGAGTTCGCGATACCAATTTACTTGGAACCGTAGTGCCTCGCGGAGAAGTGCCTTACTTCGCGTTCGTATTAATGGGCTTTTCGCTGATGAGGGCGCGGGGGAAGTCGGCGGCTTTTGCCCGGGCGGGGGACTCAAGGCGCTGGTTGCTGGAGTTTCCGCTGGGCGGATTCAGCGGTATCTCCATGCCGCCCAGCTCCCCCATCATCGCGTAGAGCCGCTTTTCCGAGCCAGGCAATTCGGGTGGGCAACCGCCGACTACGTTTCCGCAAAGACGCGGGCAGTCGATCCGCGCGTGACGAGCGTCACGGGGGCGCGAAAGTGTCGGGGCGGCCCACTGATCACTCCGGCGCTGCGCTCCAGTTCCACCTGCGCCGCTTGCCGGCCGAGCGCGTAGCCATCCTGCCGAACCGTCGTGAGACCGGGGATGAGGGTGGTGGCGGCTTCGAGATCGGCGATGCCCACCACGCTGAGGCGGCCCGGGATCGACCAGCCGAGCGCCTGCGCGGCAACATAGGCGCCACGGGCAAAGTCGTCGGTCGAGCCGATGACGGCCGTGATCTGAGGCTTGGCGCGCAGCACCTCCAGAATTCCCGCCGCCGATTGCTCGAGCGAGCGCGAGGCGACGGGGAGGCGAAGCTCGTGGGCTACGGTGCCCGGAGTGCGACGGAGCTCAGTCTGGAGTGCGACATAGCGTTCGTTGGCCCATGCGACGTCTTCCGGTCCGGCGACCACGAGGATCTCGCGATGACCGAGATCGCGCAGATGCGTGGAGAGCAGCGAGGCGATCTGCGCCTCGTCGCTTTCCACAATATCGGAAGGAAAATTGGGAATCGAGTGGTGGATCGTTACCAGCGGGATATTGCGCCGCTGAAACTCATTCAGGTGTCGAGCATACAGGCTCGCGAAGTAGGGCCAGAGGATCACGCCATCCACCCAGCGGTCCAGCAGGCGATAGATTTGTTTCAGCGCATATTCCTCATCGACCGTCTCTTCATGGTGAGTATCCCACAGGAAGAGGGGAAGATGATCCGACTCGATGAGGCGGTCGTGAATACCATAACAGATATCGCGCCAGTATGAGTTGTGCGGCTGCACGAGCACGCCGACGGTGCGGCTCTTGCCGCTGCGGATGCTGTGCACGAGGGCGTTGGGCCGGTAGCCCATCTTCTCGGCCGCAGCCAGGACCTTGGCCTGAGTTGTGGCGGAAGCACCGACCCCGCCACGCAGGATGAGTGAAACGGTGGCTCGCGATACGCCGGTCGCTTTTGCAATAGCCGCCTGGCTGAGCCGCTTCGGTCTTAGCATGTGAGAACAAAAGAATCGGCAGAGCGTTGCCGGTCAACCGTGGACTACTATGAAGATCGGTAAAGGGAGAACAAAGGGCGGGCGAATAATATTACTTGATATATATATGATAAATTTAGCCGTCATTCTGCGTGATCCCATCAGTCCATCCGCCGTGGTTCCTTCACCACCGTCAAACAACTCATCCAGCGCATCGACGCCTTCGTCCACCATTACAACCTTCATGCTAAGCCCTTTGCTTGGACTGCCACCGCCGACTCCATCCGCGCGAAGCTCGAACGGCTTTCTGAAGTTATCTGTGGGACACAACACTAGGTGTGTTTTCAAAATGATCTGTCATTCTTGAGCGCAGCGAAGAATCCACCGAAGCGGACACCCTGCCTCCTTCGCACGCGTGGATTCTTCGCTACGCTCAGAATGACAAAGGCGGGTTTGTCGCCGCATTTCGAAAACTCCCTAAGCGGCGATCGCGCGGTCATACCTTCAGTCCGTTGGGCACTAGCGGCAGCGAGCGCAGGCGGAGGCCGACGGCGTCGAAGATCGCGTTGCTCACGGCCGGGGCGATGCCGCAGATCGGAGCTTCGCCGGCGCCGGCGGAGGGCAGGTCGGTGCGGTTGAGCAGCACGAGGTCGATCTGTGGCTGGTCACTGAAGCGGGGGACGCGATACTGCGAGAAGCGCGGGTTGAGCAGGCGGCCGTTTTCGAAGCGGAGCGCTTCGAAGAGCGCGCCGCCGAGGCCTTGTACGATCCCGCCCTCGACCTGGCTTTTGAGATGGTCGGGGTTCACGATGGCGCCGCATTCGAAGGCTTGCACGACGCGCACGATGCGCACCTTGCCCGCTGCGCGGTCGACGGCGATCTCGGCGCAGGTGGCGAGGTAGCCGCCCTTGTCGAAGCCGATGGCGAGGCCGACGCCGCGGGCGTCCGGGCGCGGTGTGTTGTTCGAGGCGGATTTTGCGGACCAACCAAAGGTCTTCGCGGCGGCCTCGATCACGGCGCGGGCGCGGGGATCGCGGAGATTTTTCAGGCGGAACTCCACCGGATCGAGCTTCGCGTGGCGGGCGAGCTCGTCGATATGGACCTCGCGCGCGAAGTGATTCGCGGTGGCGGCGAGGCCGCGGTAGGAGCCCTGCTTGAGCGGGGTCTGTGACGGGTGATACTGCTCCACGCGCTGGTCGGAGGGAATATCGTAGAGGGCGCGGATCGCGGCATTGCCGGAATTGAAATTGCGATGCTCCCAGCGCGTGATCCGGCCGTCGGCGCCCACGCTTGCGGCGATGTCAATGACACCCGCGGGCCGGGCATAGGCCCAGGTGAATTCCTCTTCGCGGGTCCAGACGAGCTTCACGGGTTTGCCCGCGGCTCGGGCCAGCCGCGCGGCCTCGACTGCGGCCTCGCCGCTGTGCTTGCCGCCGTAGCCGGAGCCGGTGTCGGGGATGATCACGCGAACGTTGTCGGGGGCGATGCGGAGAGCGTTCGCGAGCTCGTCGCGCACGCCGAAGGGGCGCTGCGAACCGGTCCACACGGTGAGTTTG
>JAZKEV010000421.1:0-5981 GCA_040386765.1 Verrucomicrobiota bacterium
GGCTGACTTGGTAAATCAGGCGGCACGCCAGTACCGGAGCGGCACGCAGGCCGTTTTCGCGGTCTGGCGGGACGGAAAAAAGGTCGACGTCAGCGTGACGCTCGAGGAGCAGCCGGTGCCGGCGGCGGAGCTGCCGTGGTGGAACGACAAGGAGCTGGAGTATTCCGCGCGCGAGATCGCTTTCGACGACCGCGTGAAGCTGCAGCTCGCCACCGAGGCGAAGGGCGTGCTGATCGAGAGTGCGGTGCCAGCCGGCTGGGCGGCGCTTGCCGGACTGCGGGCGGACGACGTGGTGGAGCAGGCGGGGGGCGCGGCAATCACGAATCTCGAGGAGCTGAAGCAAGCGCGGGCGAAAGCCGTGAGCGGCACGCAGGACTGGTGGGTGCTGCTGGTGCGCCGGCGGGGCCAGACTTTATTTGTGGAAATGAATCTCAAACCGACTCGCGTAAAATCATGAAACGTCGCTTTTCCATTTTCACGCTCCTCGCTCTCGCCGCCGCGCTGGCGACGCCGCTTAACGCGGCTCCGGAGGCCGAGGCCGCCACCGGGCGCGACTTGATGAAGCGCTATGCGGATGCGGTCGTGGGTCTTGAGCTCGTGCTCTCGTTGCGGGTGAAGATGGGCGACCGCGAGGCGCCGCCGCGGGAGTCGCGGATCGATGTCAACGGCACGGTCATTTCTCCGAGCGGGCTGACCGTGACCACGCTTGCGAACGTCGATCCCCAAGCGACCATGAGCGCGATGGGTGGAAACTCACGCGGAGCTGAGATCGTGGGCTCGGATTTCAAGGAGATCAAAATGCGCTTTGCTGATGGGCGCGAAGTGCCGGCGCGATTCGTCCTGAAGGATGCCGACCTCGATCTCGCCTTCATGGCGCCGGAGACGAATGAGCCGGGGAAGGTTTATCCGTACGTCAAGCTCGAGGAGGCCGCGGAGGCGAAGGTGCTGCAGACCCTGTATTATGTGGCTCGTGCCCCCAAGGCTCTGCAGCGCGTGCCGCTGGTGCGCGCGACGGAGGTGATGGGCATCGTGGAGAAGCCGCGGAAGTTTTATCTGCTCACGCAGTTATCGCCGGGCACACCGGTCTTCGATGCGCAGGGGAAAGTGCTGGGCGTGGCGCTGCAGTATTTCTCCAATGGCGGGTTTACGTCGAACATCGTGCTGCCCGCAGTGGATATCGCGGATATGGCGAAGCAGGCGGCGGCAGCGCAGGCGAAGGGGCCGTGAGGGCGGGTGGGACGGCTTTTTGTAGCTTGTAGCGGCGGTCTGTGACCGCCGATGAACGGGATAACGTTGGCGTACGCGATCGGCGGTCATAGACCGCCGCTACATACAATCCATTTGAACAGAAAGAGCGGGAAGGCCGGGAGGGGTGGCAGGCGATTTTTCAGACCGTGGCGGTGCGCGAGGCTAGCACCGTGTTGAGTAGGTGCTTGAAGCGGTGCAGGTCGAGCGGCTTGGTGAGGTGTTCGTCCATGCCGGCGGCGAGGCACTTTTCGCGGGTGCCTTTGTTGGTCGTGGCGGTGAGGGCGATGATGGGCGTGCGCCGGCCCGGCGGCTCGGTGGCGCGGATGCGCTGCGTGACGAGATAGCCGTCGATATCCGGCATCTGGAGATCCATCAGGATCGCGTCGTAGCTGTTCTCGCTCGCGAGGCGGAGGGCCTCTTCGCCGTTGGCGGCGAGTTCGGGCTCGAAGCCGTTGCGTCGCAGGAAAACCTCGAGGAGAAAGCGGTTCGTTTCCAGATCGTCGACAATCAGGATGTGGGGGGGGGGACCGTGCATGACGCGAGGCTCAGCTGCGGCGTTGGTCGGAGTGGCCAACGTCGAGAGCGCAACGGGCGACAGCGGCAGGCTGAAGGAAAAAATAGAACCACGATTGGGCGTGCTCTCGACGGCGATGTCGCCACCCATGATGCGGACGAGGCGCTTGCAGATGGCGAGGCCGAGACCGGTGCCGCCGAAGCGGCGCGTAGTCGAAGCATCGGCCTGCGCAAACATCTGGAAGAGATGCCCGATCTTTTCATCGGGGATGCCGATGCCGGTATCGGCCACGCGGACATTGAGGAGGCCGTGGCTGGCCTGCCCGCCGGGGGAGGCCCAATTCAGGTAAAGGGTGACGGAGCCGCGGGGCGTGAATTTCAGGGCGTTGTCGACGAGGTTGACGAGGATCTGGCGGAAGCGCAGCGGGTCGCCGGTGACGAGGAGCGAGCCGACGACCTGGGCCTCGAAGCGCAGGTCGATGCCCTTCTGACTGGCACGCGCACCGAAGAGCCGGAGCACCTCGTGGGCGATCTCGACCGGGGCGATGGGCAGGCGCTCGAGCACGAAACGGCCTTCCTCGATCTTGGTGAGATCGAGAATGTCGTTGATGAGACCGGTGAGCCGGGTGCCTTCGCTGGTGATCGTGGAGACGTAGCCGCGCTGCGCGTCGTCGAGACGGGTTTCGGAAAGGAGGTGCGCGAAACCCATGACGGCATTGAGGGGGGTGCGGATCTCGTGGCTCATCACCGAGAGGAAGTCGCTCTTGGCGCGGCTGGCATCGTCGGCCGCGAGCCTGGCTTGTTCGAGCTGCCGGCTGTCGTCGGTGCGGTCGCGAAGCTGCGCGCGCAGGAGCGCGACCCGGGTGGCCGAGAAAAGGGCGACGCCGATGACCAGCGCCGTGGCGCCGAGGATCACCGCGCGAGCTGCGATCAGGGCGCCAGCGGAAGCGGTAAGGGGAAAGTCCACCAGCGTGCGCGCACCCTCCGCGATCGTCGCACCGACAAGGGCGAGCAAGACCATGCCGACTGCCACAGCCGGCGGAAAATCACGCGTGGCACGGTGCCGTGCGACAAACCGGCGCGTGGCGAAACCCGCCACGAGCGTGCCAAGCACGAGGGCGACCGCGTCGAGACGACCGGCAATCAGCATCTGGAGAAACTCTGGGAAAGGCGACATTTAGCAGCTTTTTACCAAGCGTGCTGCGTGCGTCGTTTCGCGCAAAACGAGCTTATACTTACCGGCCCCCGTGATGCTACGGAGCCCGGTATAAACTGCTGATAGTAGTACTACATCGCGCTCCGCGGTCGGAGTCGCACACCTATTGCGCCTGACGGGCGACTTTGCGCGTGAAGGGCTCCTGGCCCACGGGGAGCGCGAGGAGATCGTAGTCCTCGTAGCCAGTGATTTTCACCTGCACAAATTCGCCGACGGGCACGGTGATCGGTACGTAGACGCGACCATCGATATCGGGAGCATCGGCTTCGCCGCGGGCGACGCCGGGCTCCTCGACGAGGACCTGGATCGTACGGCCGACGTAGCTCGCACTCACTTGCTCGGCGATGTCCTTCTGGAGTTTCATCACGCGGTGCCAGCGGGCTTCCTTGAGCTTCTTGGGGAGCTGCTCCTCCATCTTGGCGGCGCGGGTGCCTTCTTCCTGAGAGTAGCGGAAAACGCCGAGGCGCTCGAACTTCGTCTCGCTGATAAACTGGCAGAGCTCGTCGACATCGGCCTCGGTCTCGCCGGGGAAGCCGACGATGAACGTGGTGCGAATGGCGATGCCGGGGATGCCGGCGCGGATGCGTTTCACGAGATCGCGGATGTACGCGGACGACGTCTCGCGCTGCATCAGGCCCAGCATGTGGTCGCTGATGTGCTGGAGCGGAATATCGATATAGCGGGCGACCTTCGGGCACTCGGCGATGGTGCGGATGAGTTCATCGCTCCAGTGCGCCGGATGCGTGTAGAGGAGGCGGATCCAGAAATCGCCCTCGATGGCATTGAGCTGGCGGAGAAGGGTGGTGAGGGCGGTGCCGCGCGAGGAGTCGACGGGCGTGCGGGGATTGGGCCGCTGCTCCCACGTATCCATGCCGAAGAAGGTCGTATCCTGGGAGATCAGGTTGATCTCCTTCACGCCCTCTTTCACGAGCTGGCGGGCCTCGGCGACCACGCTCTCGACGGTGCGGCTGCGATGGCGGCCGCGGATCTGGGGGATAATGCAGAAGGTGCAGGGGTGGTTGCAGCCCTCGGCGATCTTGATGTATGCAAAATGCTTCGGCGTGAGCCGGAAGCGGGGCGTGTCGTAATCGGGGATGAAGGTCGAGCGGCCTTCGATGAAGACCGGCGGCTCCTCGGCGGCGGGGCGGTCGCGGGCGAAGATCTCGCGGATGATCGGGGCGACCTTCGTGACCTGATCGAGGCCGATGAAGGCATCCACCTCGTGGTGCAACTCGGTCTTGAGATTCTTGGAGAAGCGCTGCGACATGCAGCCGGCGACGATGAGCTTCTGGTTCTGGCGGCGCTTCTTCATCCCGCGGTTCTGGTGGACCTCGAGGATGTGGCCGATCGATTCCTCCTTGGAGGAGTCGATGAACGAGCACGTATTGACGATGACGACGTCCGCGTTTTCCGCCTCGGGGATGACCGACATGCCAGCCTGATGCAGATGACCGACCATGATCTCGCTATCGACGAGATTCTTGGCGCAACCGAGGGAGATGAGACTGACTTTGATCATGCGGAAAAAACAGGCGGGCGGGAGCGTGGTGGCATTTGCCCAAAACGCAAAACGGCGGTCAAAGGACCGCCGCAAAAGGAGCGCTAACTGTGGGCGCCAGCACTTACTTCTTCTTCGCGGTCAACTTGGCTTTCTCTTTCTTGCGCTTGAGGTAAGCAGACCGGCGTTTGCGTTTGATGTACTTGTTCAGTTGTTGGCCCATGGTGGATTTGGAAGAATGAAAGGTTGATTTACTCAGAGCAGAGCGAGCGAGTCAAGGCCGGGTCTGCGAGGGTGGTGGGCTAGTTTGGATATCGGGCAAAGGAAGGAGGTTGGGGCTTCAAGAGACGGTTGGCTTGCCCTCCACTGCCGACGGAACTCATCATGGACGTGAGGCTAAGGAAGTGAAACCACGTATCATGTACCTCGAAGCCAAGGATGGTGCGCTCGCCGGAGGCGAAGCGCGGATCGGCCGGGTGACCTTTTCGAAGACCGGCCAGACGATCTACTACGGCGGGCGTGCGTTTCACAAAATCCCGGGCGGCGGCTTCAAGTCGAATTACTACGATGAAGCGAGTCGGACGGAGTATTGGATTTCGGGCCCGAAGAAGAATGGACGAGACCGCCTTTATAGTGAGCGCGTCCCGGTCGAGATCGATGAGGACGTGCGGGTGGAGTATTGGACACTCGTACGAAATGCTCCGGAGGAGAAGGAGCGCAAAACGGCCTGAAGGCCTCGACGTTCGCGTGCGCCTCTGTCGGTGGAAGGGCCGTTTGACGGTTATGGTTTTGGAGCGGTCGTGGGGGCTTCCTTGGGCGGAGCGGGTGGGTTCTCCGAGAGGATGGCCTCGCCGGGCTTGAGATCGCGGCCGCGGGTGCGGAGGAAGCGGAGGAGCTCTCTCGACTGGAAGAAGACGGGTTTGGCTTCGTGGCCGACACCGGGGACGACGAGGAGGCGGATGCGGCCGCCGAGGGTACGGTAGGCTTCATAGAAGGCGCGGCTGTTTTCCTCGAGGGGGACGACGCGGTCGTTGTCGCCGTGGAGGAGCAGGATGGGGATGTCGGCGGCGGCGATCGGAGCGAGGCGCTCGATGGGGTTGTGCGTGGCGAGTTCGGCGGTGAGTTGTTCCACGGTCAGGTTGTAGACGGGAGCCGCACGCGTGAGGTGGGGATAGCTGCGGAGGTCGGCGACGGGGTAGATGCCCGCGATACATCGCACCCACTCGGGATGCGCGGCGGCGAGATGGTACTGGTTGAGGCCGCCGCGGCTCTGCGCGAAGAGGCAGGCCTTGGCATCAAGGCCGAGAGAGCCGGTGACATGGCGGTATAAGACCTCGAAGCCCGCGCGTGCGGCGGGGTTCGCATAGGTCTCGCCGACGTCGGCGCCGCAGATGTGAAAACCATCGGTGAGCAGGCGCGTGAACAGCCACTCGAGCTGCGGGCCGGGGTTGGCGTTGATGGTGGGCGCGTACCAGAGCCACGGCTTGGTGCCGTCGGAGGGCGTTC
>JAZKEV010000422.1:0-5250 GCA_040386765.1 Verrucomicrobiota bacterium
CCGGCGCTGGAGGAATTTGGCAGCCGGGAGCTCACGCTCTCGCGCGGGCAGACGCAGCCATTTCAGGGGCTGCTCGAGCAGCTGCAGAAGCTCGACTACGATTCGGAGGCGGTGTGCGAGGCACCAGGGCACTACGCGATCCGCGGCGGCATCATCGACGTGTATCCGGTGACGGCCAACCAGCCGTACCGCCTCGACTTCTTCGGCGACGAGATCGAGTCGATCCGCGAATTCGATCCGGTCACGCAGCGCTCCGGCGCCACCGTGGAAGCGATCACGCTCTCCGCGACGCCGCGGGTGAAGCTCGATCCTTCGAAGACGGGGCTCGCCGACTACCTCTCGACCGGCACGCAGCTGGTCTTCATCGAGCCGGCGGCGCTGGAGGAGGAGTTCAGCGCCTTTGCCCGCGATGGCGCGGATGGGCTGACGCCGCTGCTCACGCGGGCGGCGGGGGCCTTTGCGATCAGCGATATCGACGAGGCGACCGCGCTCTTCGATGGCGTTGAGCAGGAGAGCACGTGGGACAGCGAAAGCCTGGCGCACCATCGCCGCTACCCCGACGATGCGCTCGTGGCGCAGGAGCGGCTTAGTATGGAGGAGGATGCGCGGCGGGATTTTCTGTATCAGGTCACGACGTGGAAGAAGGCGGGCTACGAGGTTTGCTTCGTGGTCTCCAAGGAGGGCGAGGAGCAGCGCACGCAGGAAATCCTCGCGGAGGATGCGAAGTTGAAAACGCTGCACCCGCGCTGGCTGCGCGGCACGCTCAACGAAGGTTTCCGCATCACGTTTCGCGAGGGTTCGGTGCTGCACCTCCAGCCTGCGCCGGCGGGAGGAAAGTCCCCTGCCCGCGCGGCGGCAGCGGCTGCGGCTGCTCATAAATCGACCGGGCTCGTAGTCGTGACGGAGACGGAGATTTTCGGGCGCCAGCGCCAGCGGCGGCCCGCGCTCAACACCCGCGCGATGGCGCAGCGGGCGCAGATCGACCAGCTCCTGGACTTCGCGGAATTGGTGGAGGGCGATTTCGTGGTGCACCTCCAGCACGGCATCGCGCTCTACCGTGGTCTCACGAAACTGGATACGGCGCAGGGCATCCGCGAGGTGATCTCGCTGGAGTTCGACGATCACGTGACACTACACGTGCCGCTCCAGGAATCGCACCTCATCAGCCGCTACGTCGGCCTCAGCAAGGCCCGGCCGCAGCTCGGGCGCATCGGCTCCAACCGCTGGGAAAAGACGCGGCAGGCGGCAGAGCGTTCGACCATCGATCTCGCGGCCGAGCTGCTGCGCATCCATGCGGCGCGCGAGGCGCAGCCGGGCCATGCGTTTCCGCCGGATACGACGTGGCAGAAGGAATTTGAGGCGTCGTTTCCCTTCACGGAGACGCGCGACCAGCTCAAGGCGATCCACGATACGAAGGACGACATGGAGAAGACGCGGCCGATGGATCGCCTGATCTGCGGCGACGTCGGCTTCGGCAAGACGGAGGTCGCGATCCGCGCGGCGTTCAAGGCCGTGCAGGGCGGCCGGCAGGTGGCGGTGCTGGTGCCGACCACGGTGCTCGCGCAGCAGCACATGAATACCTTTCGCGAGCGCATGGCGGGCTACCCGATCGCGGTGGAAATGCTGAGCCGCTTCCGCACGCGCGCGGAGTTGAAGAAGATCGCCGCCGCCACGACAGCGGGCCAGGTCGATATCCTCGTCGGCACGCACCGGCTGCTGCAGAAGGACGTGATTTTTAAAGACCTCGGCCTCGTGATCATCGACGAGGAGCAGCGCTTCGGGGTGAAGCACAAGGAGATCTTCAAGGCCATGCGTGCCACCGTCGACGTGCTCTCGATGAGCGCCACGCCGATCCCGCGCACGCTCTACATGGCGCTCACCGGCGCGCGCGATCTCAGCGTGATCGAGACCGCGCCGACCAACCGCCATCCGATCCAGACGATCGTCAAAACGTACGACGAGAAGATCGTGGTCGACGCAATCAGCTACGAGCTGCGGCGCGGCGGGCAGGTTTTCTATCTGCACAATCGGGTGCAGACGATCGAGCTCGTCGCGGCGCGGCTGCGCCAGCTCATGCCGGAAATCACGGTCGGCGTCGGGCACGGGCAGATGAGCGCGGACGACCTCGAGGAGGTCATGACGGAATTTGTCGCCGGGCGCTATCAGGTGCTCGTCTCGACCACGATCATCGAGAGCGGCCTGGATATCCCCAATTCGAATACGATCATCATCGAGGGCGCGGATCGCTTTGGCCTCTCGCAGCTCTACCAGCTCCGCGGGCGCGTCGGGCGTTTCAAGCATCAGGCTTACGCCTACCTGCTCCTGCATCGGCATACGCGGCTGCTGGAGGTCGCGCGGCAGCGCCTCACGGCGATGCGGCAGCACAACCAGCTCGGTGCGGGTTTCCGGATCGCGATGCGCGATCTCGAGCTCCGCGGCGCGGGTAATCTCCTCGGGGCCGAGCAGAGCGGCCACATCGTGGGCGTGGGGTTCGAGCTTTATTGCCAGTTGTTGCGCCAGTCGGTCGCTAGGCTGAAGGGCGAAAAGACGGCGGCGGCCATCCGCGCCAACGTGAAACTGGACTTCGTTTTTGTCGGCGAGGGCGCCGGTCCGACCTCCGATGCGGCGGCCGGCCGCCATGTCGATGGCTACCGGGCGCTGAAGGATGCGGAGGACGAAAAGCACGCCGTGGAGGTCGAGCGCATCCAGGCCCGCATCCCCTCGAGCTACATTTCGGAGACGCGGCTGCGGATCGACTTCTATCGTAAACTGGCGATGGCCGATGGGTTACCCACGCTCAAGCAGGTCGAAAACGATTTGCGTGACCGCTTCGGGAAGTTCGGCGACGAGGTGAATGCGTTGATTCTCATCACGGAGATCCGCATTCGCGCGGAACAAAAAAATATTGTTTCCGTCGAAACCGAGTCGAGCCGCCTGAAGTGCCTGCGCAACAGTGGTCGCCGCGACGACTGGGTGCAGGTGGGCACGCGGTTTCCAAGGTTGACCACCCCCAAGCCCCTTCTACGTTTGCGCGAGATTATATCCTTTCTGAACAACCTGCCCAACCCATGACGCTTCGCTGCAGTTTGGTTTCCTTGATGCTTGTCGCCGGATCGGCGACGACCGCGCTGGCGCAGGCCGTCGCGCCCGCCGGTGGTGGTGGTGACGTGAATGCCACGCTCAATCAACGCTTTGCCAACGGCATCGTCGCCGTCGCCGAGGAGAAGATCATCACCGTCGCCGACGTGATGCAGTACATCGGGCCCCTCCTCCCGCAGCTCCAGCGCGAGGCGCGCAACGACAAGGAGTTCAACGAGCGCCTCGAGCAACTGCAGGATAGCGCCATCCAGGATCTCATCGACCGCGTGCTGATCGTGAAGGAATTTCGCAAGGACGAGAAGCGCCAGATCCCGCGCAGCTACGTCGACAACGCGATCGCCGACGAGATCGCCGAGCGTTTCGAGGGCGACCGCTCCAAGTTCCTCGCCTTCCTCAAGTCCAAGGGCCAGACGCGCCGCGAGTACGAGCGCGAGACCGAGGAGAACATTATCTTCCAGTACATGCAGGGCCAGCAGCGCAAGTCGCAGAGCTTGGTGAGCCCCGTCCGCATCGAGACGTACTACACTGAGAACAAGGACCGTTTCTACCGCGAAGATGAAGTGCATCTGCGCCTCATCCAGCTCACCCGCACAGAGACCGAGACCGACGAGACCCTGCGGCAAAAGGCCAACACCGTCCTCGCCGAGATGAAGGCCGGCAAGAGCTTCGAAGACCTCGCCAAGGAATACAGCAAGGACGCCAAGCGCTCCAAGGGCGGCGACTGGGGCTGGCTGAAGCGCTCCGATTTCCGCGAGGAGTTCAGCAAGGTCGCCTTCAATCTAGAGAAGGGCCAAGCCTCCGAGCCCATCGTGCTGCAGGAGGGTTTTTATATTTTGTATGCCGAGGATCGCCGCCATGCGGGCATCCAACCGATCGACGAAGTGCGCGATATGATCGAGCGTTTGCTCGTGCAGCAGATGGGGCGCGCCAATCAGGAGCGCTGGCTCGAGCGGCTCCGCCGCAACGGCTACGTGAAGCACTACTGAGTGCGGATCACGGGGCGCGGGCTGAGTTTTCGCAGGCTGATTTTTTTTACGATGAGGGCGGGCTGAAAAGCCCGCTCTTTTTAGTGGGCGCATCGCTGACTCGGCCCGCCCAGCCGCCTTGACTGCAATTCCGGCGAAGTGACTGGGTACGATGTGGTTGAAAAGTGGATACTGTACCGGCTGCTCGAGCACCCCGCCGCAAACTCTTCCCAATCGAATTCCAGCCGGTGGTTCCCACCTACCACCGCCTGCCTTATCTCTGCGCCGGGTGTTTCCTGTTGACGTTCTGAAGGAAGCTCCACCATTACTCATTTAGAACATCTGAAGGTAACCCACTCCTCCCCTCATGACCAAAGAAAAAGCCGAACTCCTTCAGGGCACGCTCGACATGCTGATCTTGAAGGCGCTCCAGTTGGATTCGGTGCACGGTTTCGGGCTTGCGCAACGCATCCGCGAGATGTCGAAAGATCTATTTCAGGTGGAAATGGGCTCGCTCTACCCCGCCCTCTGCCGGCTCGAGGCCCGCGGCTGGATCAAGGGCACGTGGGGCGTCTCCGACGCCAACCGCAAAGCCAGGTACTACGCGCTCACGCCCGCCGGTCGCAAACAGCTCCAGGTTGAAACCGCGCGGTGGGAGATGCTCTCCGCCACGATCAGTCTCATGCTCAAGGCCACGACCTGAGCGCAGGCAGCCGAGCATGAACTGGCTCCGGCAGCTTCTCTTTCGCCTGCAGCCGCTCTTCCGCCGCAGGCAGATCGAGCGCGAGCTCGATGATGAACTTCAGGCGCACGTCGAGTTCGCGACGGAGGCAAATCTCGCTGCGGGCATGTCGCCCGTCGAAGCCCGCCGCGCCGCCCTCCGGGAGCTCGGTCATGTGGAAAGCATGAAGGAGCGCTATCGCGATCAGCGCAGCCTGCCCTGGCTCGAAGAGTTGTTGCAGGACCTCCGCTACGGCGCCCGTCAGTTGCGCAAGGCGCCGGGCTTCGCCCTAGCCGCCATCGCGACGCTCGCCATCGGCATCGGCAGCACCACCGCCATCTTCAGCATGGTCCACAGCATCACGCTCCGACCGCTGCCCTATCCCGAGTCGGAGCGGCTCGTCTCGATTCGTGAGAACCTCCAGCCCGCCAACATCTCGTCTGCACCGACGCCCGGCGCCTTCAG
>JAZKEV010000422.1:5260-8365 GCA_040386765.1 Verrucomicrobiota bacterium
GCCATGCCTCCTCTTTCGAAAGCATCGCAGGCCGGACCCACTTTCGCGTCAATCTCACCGGCGGTGGCATTCCCTCGCGCACGTTCGGATACATCGTCACGGCCAACTATTTCTCCACGCTCGGCGTGCGGGCTCACCTCGGGCGCATGTTCCACGCCTCCGACGCCCGAACGGATAAGCCTCAGGTGGTCATCCTCAACTACGCCCTTTGGAAAACCCGCTTCGGAGGTCGGGAGGACGTCATTGGCGAAACGGTCCAGTTAGGCCACTTCCCCTGCGCCGTCATTGGCGTGATGCCTCCGGGATTTCTGGCCCAGCCCGGCGGCCCCGAGCTGTTCACCGTCATCCAGATCGATTCCAAGTTGAGCAGCGATTTCTCCACGCGCGGGATGCTCGTCGAGACCATTGGCCGGCTAAAGCCTGGCGTGACCCTTGAGTTGGGAGCCAGCGACCTGCAGGTCATCAACGAGCGCCTCGCCCGCGAGCATCCCGCCCACGCCAAAAGCGCCATCACCCTCGTGCCGCTCCTTGAAACCCAGGTGAAGGAGGTTCGCCCATTGCTGCTGCTGCTGCTGGGCGCTGTCAGCGTGCTGCTCCTCATCGCCTGCGTCAATGTCGCCAATCTCCTCCTCGCCCGCGGCAGCATGCGCCAGAAGGAGCTGGCCCTCCGCGCCGCGCTCGGCGCCGGACGCCCGCGAATCGCCCGCCAGCTTCTCGTCGAAAGCGTGTTGATCGCAACGATCGCCGGCCTCGCGGGCGCCGGCCTTGCCTACGGCATGCTCGCCGTGCTGTTGCAGTTCGCACCCGTCGATTTGCCGCGACTGGCCGAGGTGCGCGTCGCTCCGCCCGCCCTCGCTTTCGCGCTGGGCGTATCCATTATTACAGGACTGGGCTTCGGCCTTCTTCCCGCGTGGCAGTGCAGCCGGGTCGATCTTACGACCGCGTTGAAGGAGGGCGGAGGTCGCGCGGCCAGCGACAGCCGGGGGCGGCGCCGCCTGCGCAGCCTGCTCGTCGTCGTGGAGATTTCCCTGGCTTTGGCGCTCTCGGTGGGCGCGGGCCTGCTCCTTCGCAGCGTCAAGCAGCTCAACGCGGTGGACCTCGGTTACACGCCCGACGTCGTCCACGTCTCGCGGATACTCCTGCTCCCGCACAGATATCCCGATGGCGCCGCCCGGCGCGCTTTCGTCGATCGCGCGCTCGAGCAGCTGGCAGGCAACCCGCAGCTGCGGGCCGTAGCCTTCAGCAATGCCTTCCCCCATCACCAAAATCCCTTCGCCGGACTGGTGATCCAGGGCCAACCGGAGGGAAAACCGGCGGAGCTTCCCCGCGTCTGCATCACGAGCATCACGCCCGATTTTTTCCGCGTGATGAATAATCCCCTGCGTGCCGGCCGCTGGTTCACAGAGCGGGATCGCGACGGCGCGCCGCCCGTGGCGATCGTCAGCGAATACTTCGCGCGAAAACATTTTCCCGGCGAGGATCCCCTCGGAAAGAGGATCGATGTCGCGCCCTCGCTGCAGGGCCGGGTGTGGAGGGAGATCGTGGGAGTCGTGACCGACATCAAGTCCGCCGGGCCCGCGTACCCGATGCCGCCCCAGATGTACGTGCCCTTCGATCAAGCGCTCGATTCCGATTTCATGGTCGCCATCCGCGTGGCGCCGGGCGCGCCCAATCCCGCGCCCGTGGTCGCCGCAGCCATTCACTCCACCGATCCCGAGATGCCCGTGCCGACCATGATGACATGCATCGCCGAGTATGTCGGCCACACGATGGCGATTCATCGGTTCACGTTATTTCTCTTCACCGTATCCGCGAGCATCGCCCTCCTCCTGAGCGCTCTGGGCATCTATGCCGTCATGGCGTTTTCCGTCACCCAGCGCACCCAGGAGATCGGCGTGCGCATGGCCTTGGGCGCCGCTCCCGGTGAGATCATGCGCCTCGTCCTCGCGCAGGCGCTCCCGGCCATCGTTATCGGGCTGGTCGCCGGCATCGCGCTCGCTCTCTCCGGTGCGACGCTGCTCCGCACCCTGCTCTTCGAGGTACGGGCCAACGACCCGCTCACCTTGGGCCTCACGATCGTAATCCTCGCCGTCGTGGCCTTTCTCGGCTGCTGGCTTCCCGCCCGTCGCGCAACCCGGGTCGATCCCATGGTCGCCTTGCGCCATGAATAGCCTCCCGCCACTCCACGCATGCTCCTGACCGACATCGCTCGAGAAGCACAGGTCTCCCCGGCCACCGTTTCCCGCGCGCTCAACCAGCCGCAGATCGTCGCCACCGCCACCCTTGCACGCATCCGCGCGGTCATGGCCCATGCACGTTACACTCCGGCAGAGCCTCATCGCCGGCGTGGCCCCAAACGCTCCGCCCAAACGCGCCGTCGGATCGGGCTCTGGTTCGATCCATCGCCTTCCCCTGCCCCCGGCCTGGCCATGGTTCCCGATCCGTTGCTGCACCTGCTCTCCACCTCCGCGCACGACCGCATCGTCCTGAGCATCCTTGCCTCCACCACTCCATCGAAGGACCTGCAGTCACTGGTCGGCGAGTTCGACGGCTTGATCATTCACAGTCGCCGCCCCGGAACATCCATCCCGAGCATCTTCGAGGGCCTTCCCCGAATCTGGAGTCCCCACCGGCCTCCGGCCTCGATCAAGGCCGACTACATCGAACCCAACCACGAGGAAAACGGCCACCTCGCCGCCGACTACCTGGCACGGCGTGGCCACAAGGCCGTGGCGGCACTCGCGCTTCCCTCGGCAACCACTGGACATTCCCGCCGCTTCAATGCCTTTGCGGCTCGCGCGCGCGAGCTCGGCCTCACCTTCCTCCCGCTGATTCCGCCTTCGGATCGGTCAATGCCATCTCACGCTCCGAATGCCTCCGATTTCGATCCATTGATCGCGGATCTGCTCGCGGTCTCACCACGGCCGACCGGCCTCTATCTGCCAGCGGACGAAGTCTGCGTTCCTTTCCTACGCCGTCTGCACCAAGCCACACCTTCACGTGGCCGCGGCTTCGATGTCGTCGTCGGAGATTACAATCCCCTCGTGTTGGCCGGCTGCGATGCTCCACCCACTGCGATCGACAGTAACCTTTCCACCCTGCTCT
>JAZKEV010000423.1:0-4754 GCA_040386765.1 Verrucomicrobiota bacterium
GACCAGCGCCAATCTCAACAACGACACCGGCTGGGCCAACGCCGACTACGACCGCCTCCACGAGCAAGCCCTCGCCGCCAAGAACCAGGACGAGCGCTACGAGATCTACCAGAAGATGGACGCCATCATCGCCGACGAGCTCCCCGTCCTCCCCATCTACTACTACACCCGCCCCCTCGCCATGAGCCCCAAGGTCAAGGGCCTCTACCCCACGCTCCTCGACAACCACCCGTACAAGTACATCTGGCTCGAAAAGTGAGAGGGAATGCAGGCGCCAGGGAATAAAGGCCAAAGCGATCTTCCCCTTATTCCCCTACTCCCTTAGTCCCTCATTCCCTCCCAAACATGCTCCGCTTCATCACGTCGCGTTTTCTGCAGTCGCTCCTCGCGATCTTCCTGGTCATCTCCGCGACGTTTTTCATGGTCCGTTTCGTCCCCGGTGGACCGTTCACGGCGGAGAAAGCCGTCACCCCGGAAATCCTGCGCAACCTCGAGGCCCACTACGGACTCGATAAGCCCCTCTGGCGGCAATACCTCGACTATCTCGGCAGCCTCGCCCGCGGCGACCTCGGCCCCTCCTTCAAGTATCCCAACCGCACCGTTAACGAGATCATCGCCGACAAGCTCCCCGTCTCCGCCGAGCTCGGAGCGCTCTCGCTCGGTGTCGCATTGATCCTCGGCATCACCCTCGGCACACTCGCCGCCATCAAGCGCAATAGCTGGATCGACTACACCGCCTCCACCCTCGGCATGGCGGGCATCTCGATTCCCACCTTCGTCGTCGGCCCGCTGCTCGTGCTCGGCTTTGCGATTCACGTCGGCTGGTTCAATGCCTCCGGCTGGTACTCGCCCATCGATCGCGTGCTCCCCGCGCTGGTCCTCGGCCTTGCCTACGCCGCCCCCATCTCGCGCCTCACCCGCGGTGGCATGCTCGAAATCCTCAATCAGGATTTCATCCGCACCGCGCGCGCCAAGGGCGCCTCGGAATTCCGCGTCGTCACTCGCCATGCGCTCAAGGGCGGTCTTCTCCCTGTCGTCTCCTACCTCGGGCCCGCCGTCGCTGGCATCCTCACCGGCTCCTTCGTTATCGAGACGATTTTCCAGATCCCCGGCATCGGCCGCGAATTCGTCAACAGCGCCTTCAACCGCGACTACACCCTGGTCCTCGGCACCGTGATTCTCTACGCCGTCCTCATCATGGCCCTGAACCTCGTCGTCGACGTAGTTCAGGCCTGGATGAACCCGAAGGTCCGCCTCGACGCGTAAGCCGGCCGCCAATCTTCGCCACTCTCCGCTCATGATCTCCTCCCCGACGCCCGCGCTTCGCCGATTAGGCGAAGCCCGCACGCTCCCGATCCTCTGCATCGCTTCCGAAAGATTAGCGCAGATCAGCGGTTAAAAAAATGCCTTCCGCCTCTCTCATTCCCGCCGCCGTCGTCCCCCCCGCCGAGCTCGAGCAAGGCTCGTCGCTCTGGCACGACGCCTGGCTGCGCCTGCGCAAAAACAAGCTCGCCGTCTTCGGCATGTTTTCGCTCGTGATCATCGGGATCGCCTGCCTCGCCGGCCCGTGGGTGCTGCCTTACGGTTACGAGGAGCAGGACCTCGATCTCGGCGCCGCCGCACCTAGCGCCAAGCACTGGCTCGGCACCGATACCCTCGGCCGCGATCTTCTCGTGCGCCTCCTCTACGGCGGCCGCGTCTCCCTCGGTGTCGGTCTCGCCGCCACGTTTGTCGCGCTCACCATCGGCGTCGTGTACGGCGCGGTCGCCGGCTTCTTCGGCGGCAAGCGCGACGCCTTCATGATGCGCGCGGTCGACATCATGTATTCGCTGCCCTTCCCGATTTTCGTCATCCTGCTGATGGTCTTCTTCGGGCGGAATATCATCCTCCTCTTCGTCGCCATCGGCGCCGTCGAGTGGCTCACGATGGCCCGCATCGTCCGCAGCCAGGTGATGGCCGTGAAGAAAATGGAATTCATCGAGGCCGCCCGCTCGCTCGGCTTCGGCCGCCGCCGCATCATCTTCCGGCACATCCTCCCCAATATCCTCGGGCCCATCATCGTCTACACCACGCTCACGATTCCGGCCGTCATGCTGCTCGAGGCCTTTCTCAGCTTCCTCGGTCTCGGTGTGCAGCCGCCCATGAGCTCGTGGGGCGTGCTCATAAAGGACGGCGCCGAAAAGATGGAAGAGTTTCCCTGGCTCCTGATCTTCCCCGGCACCCTGTTCTCCCTCACGCTCTTCTCGCTCAACTTCCTCGGCGACGGCCTCCGCGACGCCCTCGACGTCCGCTCGTCGAAAGATTGAGGTGGAACGCTTTGCCGGAGCCGCGTTTCATACCGTGCTCCAGTAATGCGCCGTTTCCGACCCTACTTTCACTACCTGCACGCCGTCCGCGGCCCCATCGCCATCGCGATCGTCTGCGGGCTGATCTACGGCATCGCCAGCGGTCTCGGCCTGCCCCTGCTCATGAAGCAGGTCTTCCCGCGCATCTTTTCGCCCGGCGAGGATGGCGAGGCTACTCCGCTTAACACCGTTATCCTCTGGGCCGCCTATATCCCGCTCATCTTTTCCCTCCGGGCGCTGAGCGGCTACCTCAACAGCTACTTCACCCAGCTCGCCGGCGTCCGAATCCTGGAGGCCATCCGGCTCGACTACTTCAAGAAGCTCCAGTTTCTCCCTCTCTCTTTTGTGCAGGGTAGACAGACTGGCGACCTCATGTCGCGCGGCCTTTCCGATACCCAGCAGCTCCAGTTCACGCTCACGCTGCTCGCCAACGACGGCATCAAGCAGCCCGCGACGTTGATCAGTGCTCTCATCGCCATCGTTTACCTCGCCATCACGGCGCAGGGCGCGTGGCTCGCTCTCGTCTGCCTCGCGGCCGTGCCTCTTACTATTTTCCCCGTCCGTTATGTCGGCCGCAAAGTGATCAAGCGAGCCGCCCAGATGCAGAGCGAGCTTGGCAGCGTGAGCAGCCGCTTCGCCGAAAACCTCTCCGCCGCCCGCGAGGTCCGTGCCTTCGGCCTCGAGGAGCGCGAGACTTCCCGCTTCGCCGCGATCTGCCGCGCCCTCATCGGTTCGCAGATGAAGATCGTCAAATACGCCCAGGCCCTCACGCCCGCCATCGAGATCATCTCTGCCTGCGGCATCGCCGTCACCCTCGTCTACGCCTACCGCAGCGGCCTCGAACTGGAGACCTTCCTCGCGTTGATCACCGCCCTCTACAGCAGCTACGAGCCGATCAAGAAACTCGGCGCGCTCAACAGCGAGGTGAAGCGCGGCACCGCCGCCATGGAGCGGCTCGAAGTCGTCCTCAACGAACCTATCACCATCGCCGATCCCGCTCAGCCCGCCACCATCGGTCGGCTGCAGGGCGACCTCGCCTTCGACCGCGTTTCCTTCGGCTACAAATCCGATTTCCCCGTCCTGCGCGACGTCACCGTCACCATTCCCGCCGGCACCGTGTGCGCCCTCGTCGGCCCCACCGGCGCGGGCAAGAGCAGCTTCGCCAATCTCGTCCCCCGCTTCTACGAAGTCTCCTCCGGCCAAGTCACCCTCGACGGTATCGACCTGCGCGCGATGCGCCTCGCCGACCTCCGGCGCAACATCGCAATCGTCTCCCAGGAAGCCATCCTCTTCAACGACACGATCCTCGCCAATATCCAACTCGGCCGCGCCGACGCCACCCGCGCCGAGATCGAGCAGGCCGCCCGCGACGCCTTCGCGCACGACTTCATCCTGTCCCAGCCCAATGGATACGAGACCCTGGTCGGCGAACGCGGCGCATCTCTCTCCGGCGGCCAACGCCAGCGCGTCGCCCTCGCCCGCGCGTTCCTCCGCAACGCCCCCATCCTCATCCTCGACGAAGCCACCAGCGCCCTCGACAGCGACAGCGAAGCGGCCATCCAGCAGGCCCTGCAAAAGCTCATGGTCGGCAAGACCGTCCTGATCATCGCGCACCGCTTCTCCACCATCCGCGATGCGTCGAAGATCCTCGTCTTCCACGAAGGCCAGATCGTCGCCACCGGCAGCCACGCCACCCTCTATGACAGCAGCCCCCTCTACAAATCCCTCTTCGACCGCCAGCAGGGCACGGGCTGATCGCAACAGGCACTTTCGAGCGAAGGCAAAAAGCGCCCGCGAATCGCGCGGATGAATGCGAATTCAGCCTGCATTTATTCGCGTCTATTCGAGTGATTCGCGGGCGCTTGGTTTGAGTCTTCCTTTCGTGTCTTTCGTGTATTTCGTGGTTTCCCACCACTCTCCCATCCTAGGTGCCTAGCTCTCCCCGCATCCTCATCATCCGCCCAACCACCCTCCAGCAACAGATTAGCAGCCAAACACTCGTTCTTATCGCACGCCAAGTACGCCTGTGCTGCTTCCTGCTGACTGAAGCCGAGTGCCATGAGCCGGTTCACCGACTCCATTTCCTCTGCCGTCAGGCGAATCACGTTCTGAGGATCCGCGCCACCCTGACCGCCTCCGCCCATACCGCCTGCTCCAGCGGCGAACATCTGCTGCAGCTGGTCCGGGGGCGTGGAGCTCATTATCTGCATGAACCCCTACAGCTGCGCGGGGTCATGCTCATGGTCTGAGGGCCCTGAGCGAACTGCGCTCGCTGGGCTGGGGTTGCATCTGAGCGAACATCTGCACCATCTGGGCGGGGTCTGCCATAGGGTTGCCTCCACAACGGGCTCGTTCATCATGGCGATTTAGGCCTCGTTGTTGGAGTGGATGGTGGCCAGCAAGGCGGGG
>JAZKEV010000424.1:0-2175 GCA_040386765.1 Verrucomicrobiota bacterium
TGGGAGGCTGCGACCGCCGAGCTCCGCGCCGAGCGCGACAAGCTCACTGGCCCCGAGCTGGATAAGGCCGTGAAGCGCGCCTACGACCGCTTTACGGAAGACCTTCGCGGCATGATCGACAAGCCGGTGCCGCAGCGCACCGCGGTCGAAAATATCCTGGGCACGATGTCGAACCGCCAGCTCGAGTACGAATACGAGCGCTTCGATCCGAACAAGGCGCTTAAGACGCCCGAGGCCAAGGCGCGCTATCGCGACATCGAGGCCGAGCTGAAGAAGTTCGATCACCTCAAGCCCAAGCCGCTCATGGCGGCCTTCATCGGGACGGATGCCGGTCCCATCGCTCCCGTGACCAAGATGAAGTCGAAGAAGGGCGAGCGCGAAGTGGAGCCCGCTTATCTCACGTTGGTGGATCCAAACGCGCCGAAGATCTCGCCGCTGCCCAATTCCACCGGCCGCCGCACCGCGCTCGCCGATTGGATCGTGCGGCCGGACAATCAGCTCTCGATCCGCGTGATCGTGAATCGCGTGTGGCAGTATCACTTCGGCCGCGGCATCGCGGGCACGCCCAACGACCTCGGCCACCTCGGCGAGCGCCCGACGCATCCCGAGTTGCTCGATTTCCTCGCGCAGCGGTTCGTCGCCAGTGGCTGGAAGCTCAAGTCGCTGCACCGCGATATCCTGCTCTCCGCCACTTATCGCCAGACGGCCCGGCATACCTCGGAGCAGGCGCTGCTGGTCGATCCTGAAAACAAGTTCTACTGGCGCCACAGCCCGCGCCGCCTCGACGCCGAGCAGGCGCGCGATGCCATCCTCGCCGCCACGGGCGAGCTTGATCTCAAGGAGGGCGGCCCCTCGGTGGACGCCACTACCTCCAACCGCCGCTCGATCTACACGATAAAGAAGCGCAACAACCAGAACGAGCTTCTCCGCTCCCTCGATGCTCCGCCCGGCTTCGCGAGCACCGCGGATCGCCAGCGCACCTCGACGCCGCTGCAGGCGCTGCTTTTCATGAATGGCGACTGGATGATCCAGCGGGCGCGCAAGCTCGCGGGCGCCGCGCCCTCCGTGCCCGAGGCCTGGCAGACCGCGCTGGGCCGCGCGCCCACCGCTGAAGAAGTGAATCAGGCGGAGGAATTCATGACCCTGCGTTCCGCGGGCAAAGCCCCGACCGATCGCAAGGCGAAGGCCGCCGCTCCCATCGATCTCAACGCGGGCGTCTTCCACGAAAACACCCCGCAGGAGCGCCTGGTGGTGCGCGAGACGCCGAAGGAGGGCGACGACTTCACGATCGATGCCATCATCACGCCCGAAAGCGTCGACACGGGCGCCTCGGTGCGCGTGATCGCGTCGCGCTGGAATGGCGAAAAGAGCAGCGCCGACGCGCATGGCTGGAGCCTCGGCCTCACCGGCGCCAAGTCGGCGATGAAGCCGCGCAACCTCCTCGTCCAACTCGTCGGGGAGGATGAGAATACCGACACGACTTACGAGACCGTGCCCTCGGGCATCCATCTCGAGCTGAAGCGCACGTATCATATCACGGTCCGCGTCTCTTGCTCGGAACACAACGTGACGTTCATCGTCCGCGATCTCAGCCAGCCTGACGCCAAGCCGCAGACCGCGACGACGAAACACAACGTCATGGCCAAGCTCAGCTACGGGCAGGCAGGCCTCGTGATCGGTGGCCTCACGAAGCGCTCGGCGCATCAATTCGACGGTCGCATCTCTGCGATCCGCATCATCCCCGGCACGCTCAAGGAGGAGTCGGTGAACTCCGAGTCGGCCTCGTGGAATCCGATGGGCGGCACGCTTTATCGCGCGACGGATGAGCTGGCCAAAAACTTTGCGTGGTCTGGTGGCGCCTCCAATGCCGAGAGCGCCGACCCCAAGGCGCGTGCGATGGCCGACCTCGGCCACGTGCTCCTGAACTCCAACGAATTTCTGTACCTGCACTGAGCCCCATGGCCTGCCACAATTACGATCCTGTTTATTCCCGGCGCGATTTCCTGCGCACCGCCGGCTGTGGCTTCGGGGCGGTCGCGCTCTCGGCGATCTTGAATCAGCCGGTGCTCGGCGCGCAACCGGGCCTGCCGGCCTCCGCCAGCGCCCTTGGCGCGCGCAAGGGCAAGGCGAAGAACGTGATCTTCCTCTTCATGGAGGGCGGTCCCAGCCATCTGG
>JAZKEV010000425.1:0-2588 GCA_040386765.1 Verrucomicrobiota bacterium
AGGGCGGCCGCGGCCTGAGGTATTGGCCTCCACCGTGCCGATAATCGCGGGCACGGCACCTACCGCGGCGGCGATCTCCTGGAGCGACTCGGCGACATCGGAGACGAAGCGGCGTTTAAAGAGCAGATCGCGCGGCGGATAGCCGCAGACCGCCAGTTCGGGGAAAATGACGAGCTCAGCCCCCTGCGCCACAAGCGCGGCATAGGCATCGAGAATCTGACGGCGGTTGCCGGCGATGTCGCCGACAGTAGGATTGAGCTGAGCTAGACCGAGGCGCATGAAAAAAACGGAACGGGGAACGTGAAGGTCTTTCCGGTGGCTGACAACTCGCAACCCCGGGCTTGCACTGTGCGTCAGGCGCACGATTTGCTCTCACTTCTATTTATGCGCGTTCTGTCGTTTCGTTGGTTGGTGGCAAGTGGTGTAGTTTGGGCGAGTGCGGCCATGGCCGCGGAGGGCAGTTCGGCACTAACGCTCGAACAAGCGCTGGCCTCGGTTGAGCGCGTCAATCTGAACGTGCTCCTGAGTCGCGAGACCGCAGCGCAAGCGGTGGAAACCGCTGCGGGGCAACGCGGAGCCCTCTTGCCAATCATCGGCGCCACGGTGCAGCAACGCCGGCAGCAGCAGGTGAGCATCGGCACGGTTGTCACTTCGTCGGGTCGCCCCACGAGCCGGTTCGATGCGCTGCTCACGAGCAGCTGGTCGCTCTTCGATCCGGAGTTGATTGCCACCGTGCGGGGCGCCCGGCTGGGCGCGCAGGCGGCGCAGGCGAATTATCAGGCGGTGGTGCAAACGGTGCTGGCGGATGTGGCGGAGGGCTACTTCGCCCACTTGCGCAACCAGCGCCGTCTCGCCGTGCTGGATGCGAATATCACGCGAGCCCGGTCGCTCTTCACGCTGGCGCGCAATCAACTCGAAGCGGGCATCGTGACGCAGATCGACGTGACCCGCGCCGACGCGCAAGTCGCGCAGGCGGAGCAGGCGCGGCTGCAGCAATTGACGGCCCTCGTGGCGAGCGAGCTGTTTCTGAAGCGGCTGCTCGAGCTGCCGACGGTGGGCGAACTGAGGCTGGAGGAATTTCAGGTCCGGCGCGTGGAACCGAGCCTCTTTGTCTTTTCCGAACAGAAGACGGCGTTTGAGCACCGTGCGGAGTACCTTGCGGCGCAAAAAAACCTCGAGCAGGCCAAAGCCGCGGTACGGGCGAGTGGATTTCAGCGGCTTCCTGCCCTCGGCGTGACGGCCAACTACGGCGAGGCCTCGCCGAAATACGACGATTCGGACAAACAGGAGCAGTGGAACGTGACCTTGGGCCTGAGCGTACCGCTCTTCGACCTGCGACTGGGTACCGACAAGCGGATCGCGCTTTCACGGCAGCGGGCGCAGGAGGCGCGGGTGCGCAACCTCGAGCTTCAGATCACCGCCGAGCTGCGGCTCGCGCTGCAGGACGCGGGTTCGCGCAATGCGCAGATCGCCGTCGCGGAAAAATCGCTGGCCTTGGCGCGCGAGGAATTGCGGCTGGCCCAGCAGCGTTATCAGCAGGGCGTGGCCGACAATCGCGAAGTCGTGGATGCGCAGAACCGGCTCGCCATCGCGGAGGACAATCAGGTGGAGGCGATCTACCAATATAACCTCAGCCGCGTGGAGCTAGCGCGGACGAAGGGCGACGTGCGCGGGGTGTTGGCGGAGAAAGCACCGTGAGCGTGAGGAGGGAGATTGTCGGCGGGGGGTCGGGCGGTCGTCTCGTCCCCGCTTTTTGCCGGCATGCCCGGCGCGCACTGTGAGCACGACCTTGCCCTCGCGCTTGATTCTCGCCTCGGCCTCCCCGCGGCGGCGCGAACTCCTGGGGCAACTCGGCGTGGCTTTCGAGGTCGTCGTGGCGGACGTGGTGGAGCATGAGGAGTCCTCGACCGATCCACGCGTGATGGTCGCCCACAACGCGGCGCTCAAGGCCGACTGGGTGTCGGCGCGGCATCCCGAGGCCATCGTGCTCGGCGCGGATACGACCGTCTTCATCGACAACCACGCCCTCAACAAGCCCCACGATGGCGCGGAAGCCCGGGCGATGCTGCGGCGGCTCAGCGGGCGGACCCACACGGTATTTACCGGGCTGGCGGTGCGGCGGGCGAGCGACGGTCTGAAAATCGACGAAGGGGTGGCGAGCGACGTGACCTTCAAGGCCTTTGGCGACGAGACGATCGAAGCGTATCTCGCTCTGGTGCATACACTCGACAAAGCCGGCGGCTACGGAATCCAGGACCACAGCGAGCTGATTGTGGCGGGATACCGGGGATCGTTCACAAATATCGTGGGGCTGCCCATCGAAGCGACGAAACAAATTTTGACGCGGTGCGGTCTCCTGCCATGACTTTTCGCTTCAGGCAGCGTCCAGCCTTCTTGCCAAACCCATGAGTCACACCCTTGCCACGCCCAGCGCGACGACCTCGTTGCGGCGGTGGTGCGTGCGGATGTGGAACGACCCGGACGGCCGCTCGACGCTGATCGGCCTGGCGGCGGTGCTGATTTTTCACCTGCTGCTGTTGTTCGTGGGGCCGAAAGTGCTGCGCGTGGACCACGTGACCCTGCCGCCC
>JAZKEV010000425.1:2598-9365 GCA_040386765.1 Verrucomicrobiota bacterium
GGAGCAGGATACGGGCAAGCAATACAGCATCGAACTCGCGCCCGAGATGCTGGAAAAGCCGCTGGAGAAGCCGAAGGACCCCTTCAAGTTTGTCGAAACCAACCCGGATGCGCCGGAAAACACGCCGGACAAGACGGTCAATTTTTCGTCGCAGAACCAGCAGGTGGCGCAGGAGAAGCCGACGCCCGACGGCAAGAACGACCGCCCGGCGCTCGAGGGGAAGAAGGACTTCGAATCGAACCAGATTGTGAGTGGCCGGCTGACGACGCCGATCGAGCATGTGCAGGCGATCCCGCCCGCGCCCGATACCAATCCCAACGAACAACAGCCGACCAAGGCGGAGCAGCAGCGCGCGGAGCAGAACCCGCTCGCCGGCTTCGAAAAGAAGGAAGGCGAGAGCAAGGAAGGCATTGGCACCAACGTCGCGCCGCAGGTGGCCAACGCGAAGGCGATTCCCGACCGGATCGAGGGCGGGAAGGATATTCCCCTGATCGAAAATGCGACGGGCATGCGCCCGGTGATCGACCGCACCAAACCGCAGCCGCGGCCGCTGCTCACCCGCACGACTCAGACCCGGCCGGCGATCCTGGAGCAGAATAATTTTGGCACGGCGAACATCGGCCCCACGGCCATCGACGCCAAGTGGAGCCAGTATGGCGAATACCTGCGCCGCATGATCGACACCGTGCAAATCCAGTGGGAGCGGATGCTCGTCGACTGGAAGGCTAGCCCGGCGAATGGCAGCCGGGTCTCCGTGAAGTTCATCTTGGATTCAGACGGAAAGATTGCGCAGATCATCAACTGGGAATCGACCGCCAACGACATCGCCACCCGCGCGTGCGTCAGCGCCATCGCCGACCCCGCGCCCTACGGACCTTGGTCAGAGGATATGAAGGCGGTGCTGGGGGAACGGCAGGAGATGACGTTTACCTTTCACTACCAGTAAGGGTGGCGACGTACGCGTAGCGCAGGCGCGAGTTTCCTTCCCGCTCTTGGTCTTGTTTCGGAGGGAGGAACGCTAATCTGCGCTCATTTCTCGGAAGCGACGGCAATTCAGCCGTGCGGGCTTCGCCTGATCGGCGAAGCGTGTGCATTTTCGCGAGTAAAGATATCCTGGACTGCGGCGCGACGGCCCGGCGGGACGCCTGGTTACCTTACGGCTTCTTGGTCTTCTTCGCCGCCGGCTTGCCCGATGGTTTGATGAACTTCGACTCCACGAGCTGCTTCTTCTGAAAACGCTGGCCTGCTTTCTGGTCCTTGACGGTTGGTAAATATTTGGCGCCCATGGCATCCAGAGCGTCCGCGAATGGCCCGAGGGGCAATTCGAATCGTATACCGGGGCGGAGGTGGAAAACCGGCTTTGCCCTCTTTGGGCGACAAGCCACACGGCGCGGTTGGCCGCTTGCCACGGGCGTTCCCGCGGTGTGACGTGTCGGGGATGAAATTTTGCCAGCGCGTAAAAACGGCCCGCCAGAAGGTGTTTTCGTTCTATCCCCTGTGAGCGCGGGCGTGTCGGAGAGTTTTTGGGCGGCGCTGCCGCTCGGGCGCGAGGTGACCTTGCTCACCCGCGACGCCAACGGGCTGGCGGCCTTCTACAAGCCGCCGGGTGTGCTGTCGCACTCCAACGGACCGGATGACGAGGCGAGGGCGCTGTTGACGGTGCGCTACCTGAAGGAGGAGGGGGAGTATTTCGAGTGGAAGACAGCAGAGGGCGCGGTGCGGCGGCTGTGGCTGCTCAACCGGCTGGATTCCGCGACCTCGGGGGTGATCCTCGCGGCGGCGACGCAGGAACTGGCGACGGAAATCCGCGCGCAATTCAAACGGAAGCAGGTGCGGAAGGTGTATCACGCGGTCGTCTTCGGCGCGCCCCGGCAGCAAATGGAACTCTGGCGCGACCTGCTCGCGGTGGACAAGAGCGGGGGAAAGATCCGCACCGGCGCGACGGCGGGGCATGTGCCGGCGGAGAGCAAGATGATGGTCGTTCGGGCGAGCCGCAGCGAGCCGCGCCTGGCGCTGATCAAACTGGAACCGCGCACGGGACGGAGTCACCAGCTGCGCGTGCAGTGCGCGAAGCGGCACGTGCCGATCGTGGGCGACCAGACTTATGGCGACTTCGCAGCCAATCGCGGCTTCGCGAAGGCCAGCGGGGAGAAGCGCCTTTTTCTGCACTCGACGGAGACGAGCTTCGAGTACGAGTTTGGCGGAAAGCGGACCACGTTTGCCGCCCGAGCGCCGTTGCCGAAGGAGTTTGAGGCGGTCGTGAAGTAGGAGGCCGAGATCCACCCTTTTGATTTACGCCCTTTACGAGGCGACATCAGACTTTTGACACAGAGATCACGGAGGAAAGAAGAGAGGCCACGGAGCGGACTACCTAGCGACCCTTCGTGACCTCTGTGTCACCTCCGTGCACTCTGTGTCTCCTTTGACCCGTAATGGGTATATGTCAGCGGCGCTTCATTCCCCGACTACGCTTGGCTGAAACCGTCCCGCTCCGGAGCGAGGCAGCGAAAGAGAAGATGCGCTCGCCTGCGCGACGAGTTGGACTATTTTGCCGGCATGGATCTCCGGCGTTTGCGTTGGATGGTGTTTTTTTGTTTCGCGCTCGCGATGCGGGGCGAACCGTTGCCGATCGGGCCGGGCAAGGTGGAGATGCCCAATGGCAGCGAGCCGATCACGCTTTTCACGTACAAGCCGCCGACCTACAAGGGCGGACCGCTGCTGGTGGTGTGCCACGGGGTGCAGCGCAATGCGGAGGACTACCGGAACTTCGCGATCACGATGGCCGAGCGCTTTGGGGTGATTGTGGTGGCTCCGCTTTTCGACAACGCACGCTTTCCGAGCGCGCGCTATCAGCGGGGCGGGTTGGTGGGCAAGGAGGGGAAGGCGCAGGCCCCCGAGCTGTGGACCTACTCGATCATCCCCAAAGTCGTCGCCCACGTGCGCGCAATGGAGGAGCAGCCCGCGCTGCCGTATTACCTGATCGGACACTCGGCGGGCGGGCAGTTTCTGGTGCGCATGGCGGCGTTTCTTCCGGAGGGGCCGGTGCGGATCGTGGCGGCCAATGCGGGCTCGCATCTCTTTCCGACCAAGGACCAGGACTTCGGTTATGGCTTTGGCGGCCTGCCCCCGGAGCTCTCGAATGACGAGGTGCTGCGGCGCTATCTGGCGGCGCCGTTGACCCTGTATCAAGGGACGGGCGACGTGCTGCCGAGCAATAACTTCGACCAGAGTCCGGCGGGCATGAAGCAGGGGTCGAACCGGCTGGCGCGCGGGCGCGCGGCCTTCGACTACGCGCAGAAGCTCGCGAAGGAGCGGGGCTGGGCCTTCCACTGGCGAAAAGTGGAGACGCCCGATATCGGGCACCAGGCGGCCTACATGTTTGCGGCGAAGGAAGTCGAAGATGCGTTGTTTGGGAAAAAATAACGCGGCGCGGTGCCGGTGGCGGTGGCCCGGAGGCCTGCTGGCCTGCCTGCTTCTGCTGGCGACGATGGCGCTGCGCGGAGCGCCCGCGGATGTATGGACGAAGGTGACGTCGCCGCACTTCACGATTCTCACCTCGGCCGGCGAGTCGACGGCCCGGGAGTGGGCGACCGTGCTGGAGGAGTTCCGGCGCGGCATGCAGGCCATCGTGCCGGTGCCGGTGGACAAGCTCCGACCCGTTACGGTGGTGCTCTTCAAGACGGACAAAGCGATGGAGCCCTATCTGCCGCTGGAAAAGGGCAAACCGGCCAGGATCGGCGGGTATTTTGTGCGGGCGAACGAGATCAACGTAATCATGCTCAGTCTCGATGGGGGAGACGAAGAGGTGAGACACACGATCTTCCACGAAGCGGTGCACTGGCACCTGAGTGCCTTTGAGGGCCCGATGCCGCTGTGGCTCGGCGAGGGGCTGGCGGAGCTTTATGCGACGTTCAAGCTCACGGATGAGAAAACCTACACCTTTGGCGCTCCGCTGACGCATGCGATCAGGCTCTTGCGGCGCGAACCGCTTATGCCGCTCTCGCGGCTTTTTGGCACGGGGACGGAATCGCTGCTCTACAACGAGGGCGACCGCGCGAGTATCTTTTATGCGCAGTCGTGGGCGCTGGTGCATTTCATCCTTTTTGGCGAGGGCTCCCCGGGCCGGGACTCCATCATGCGTTATCTGGAGCTGCTGCCGACCGCACAGTCGGCGGATGAAGCGTTTGTGACGGCGTTTGGGACCAACCATGGGGCGATCGAAAAGCGGCTGCGCACCTACATCATGCGCGGCAGTTATCGGATGCACCGCTATCCTCGAACGACGGCCGACATCGCGAAGCTGCTAAAGGTATCGCGCGCGGCGCCGGGAGATATCGAGCAGGCGAAAGGGCTCCTGCTGCTGGGCGCGCAGAAAACCGAAGCGGCGGAGGCCAGCCTGCGGCGCGCCGTCGTGCTCGCGCCGAAAGACCCGCGCGGATGGGAACTGCTCGGGCAGATCGCCCTGGAACGCAAAGACTACACGGAGGCGCTCGAGGTGCTGACCAAAGCGATGGCGGCGGGGTCGACCAACTATCTCGTTTATCACAATCTGGGCGTCTCGTATTTCCCGCCGTCAATGCTGCCCAACGTGGCCTTTGTGGCGCACGATCCCGTGCAGATGGACAAGGCTGCGGCCAGTTTCCGGATGGCCATCCAACTCGCGCCCGCGCATGTGGAATCCTACGAGGGGCTCGCGGGGATGATGCACGGCATGCAGTCGCAGGATCCGGGCGATATGGATCTGCTGGCCCGCGGAGCGCGGCTCGCGCCCAATAATGCGCGGATCGAGGCTGGCATTGCGGCGGGCGAGTTCCGGGCCGGCCGGGGCAAGGACGGGCGGGAGCGGCTGGAGCGCCTGCTGGCGAAGCACGGCGATTCGGAGGAGGGCGGAGTCAGGTTCGCGCGGAAGATGCTGGCGAACGAGGTGCTCAAGGTGGAGATGGAGGAGATCGACCGGCTGGCCAAACAGTCGCGCTTCGACGAGGCGCTCGCGGTGGTGGACCGGGGCCTCGCGCGCGATCTGGAGGCGGCGCACCGGCAGGCGCTGGAGACCGCACAGCGCAGCCTGCGCAGCTATCGGACGATCGCCGGGGCCGTGGAGCGGGCGAATCGCGGAGAGGTGGAAGCCGCCCGCAAAGCCTTGGATGAACTCCTCGCGGACAAGCCCGAGCGCGCGATCAAGGCCGATGCGGAACGGCTGCTACGCGAGATCACGCGACATGAGGAGCGGGTGAAGCGACGGGCAGAGCGGGAAAACTGAAGACTGGAGACGCAAGGTTTGCGGAGTGCTACCTCAAGCTACTCCGGGAATGAGACCAGCCGATGCTTCAATGGGCGAAGCACAAGTTCGGCAAAGACGACCGTGTATATCAGCGAGACCATGGTGGCCGCGACGGTCTGGCTGAAGTGTGCCGTAAGGCCGGAGGCAGCCACCTCCGGAAAACTTGTCGTAAGGGTCACGATGCTGGCAAAAAATACGAAGGCACCCGCCCCATAAACATACCCGATGCAGGCGGAAATTATCCGGGTGGCCTCTGCTGTCTGGGTGCGCTCCGAGCGCCAGATAGCCGCCAGGAAGGAATGAAGGACGACAAGCGGACCGCGAATCCCGAAGGCAATGGTTGAGCAGCCGGTGGGGATAAGAAACATGGCCAGCAGCGGCACAAAAAAGAACAGGCGCGCGGGGTGATTTCCTGCGAGCATGAAGCATCCGATCGTGCCCCCGAGAAGGAACAACAGACCGAGAATGACCGATGCCATCTTACGCATGGTAAGTCTATCGGACCCGAGAGGCTCAACTTGAGCTTGGGGGTTATCGATGCAGGGGCGCAAGAAGCGCGCCTCGCTTCCCTGGCCGATGTGGGTAGTTGGCCGACCCCTGCGTCCACGCGCAGCGCCACCAGAAGAAAGGCTGACGACCGGGCATGAAAAAGGCGGGCTCTCGGGCCCGCCTTTGAAATCTGAAGAGGAGGCGTTGCGCTTAGGCGGCCGCCGGGACGAGCGTGATGCTCTTCACTTCGACGCGCTCGACGGGCGTGCTCTTTTCGCCGCCGCCGCCTGACTTGGTCGGGATGTTGGCGATCTTTTCGAGGACGTCGTCACCGGCCACGAGCTGGCCGAAAGCGGTGTACTGGCGATCGAGGAAGGAGGCGTCGCCGTGGCAGATGAAGAACTGGCAGCCAGCGGAGTCCGGGTGCTGCGAGCGGGCCATGGAGATGACGCCGCGGACGTGCTTCTTGGCGTTGAACTCGGCCTTCACCTTGTAGCCCGGATCACCCGTGCCCGGCATGCCGCCAGCGCCGGTCTTGGTGTTGGGGCAGCCGCCCTGGACCATGAAGCCCTTGATGATGCGGTGGAAGGCGGTGCCGTCGTAGAATCCTTCGCGCGCGAGTTTCTTGAAGTTCTCAACGGTCTTCGGCGCGACGTCGGGCCAGAAGGCGAGAGTCATGTCGCCGTAGGCGGTTTTGATGACGGCGTTTTCGTTGGCAGAGGCGGTAGTGCTCATGGGAAAGGTTGAAGCCAACGCGCGGTTTGCGGAGTCGCAAGAACCGATTTGGGCCGGGTGGGCGGCGCGACATTTGCTGAAGCGAGGCATGAGACTTCTTGTGCGCGGAGTTTTGCTGGCCTGGGCATGGGGAATTTGCGGCGTGGCGCTGGGTGCCGCCGAGCCGATCCGGCCCAAGGTGGTCGTGGTCGCGATGTTCGAGCCGGGCGCGGACACGGGGGATACGCCGGGGGAATTTCAATTCTGGGTGGAGCGCGAGAAG
>JAZKEV010000425.1:9375-12357 GCA_040386765.1 Verrucomicrobiota bacterium
CCGTTTCCGCAGGGCTATCGCGACCTGCGGACGAATGAGGATGGCAGCGTGCTCGGCGTGGTGACCGGCGTGGGGACGGCGAAAAGCTCGGCGACGATCATGGCGCTGGGGCTCGATCCGCGTTTCGATTTTTCGAAGAGCTACTGGCTGGTCGCGGGCATCGCGGGCGGCGATCCCAACGACGTGCCGCTCGGGTCGGCGGTGTGGGCGGAGTGGCTCGTGGATGGCGACCTCGGCCACGAGATCGATGCGCGCGAGATGCCGGCGGGCTGGAGCACGGGCTACATTCCGCTGCGCAAGAAAAAGCCGTACGAGCTCCCGGTGGATCGCAGCGAAGGCGAAGCCTTCCAGCTGGAGCCGACGCTCGTGGAGTGGGCGTATCAGCTCACCAAGGACACGCCGCTGAACGATTCCGAACCGATGAAACGGAAGCGCGCGCTCTACACCGGGTTTCCCAAGGCGCAGCGACCACCGGTGGTCATGAAAGGCGACAACCTGGCGTCGATGACCTACTGGCACGGCAAGTTCCTGAACCAGTGGGCCAACGAATGGGTGAAGTATTTCAGCGGTGGCATGGGCGAGTATGTGACGACTGCGATGGAAGACACGGGCACGGCGCAATCGCTCACCTGGCTGACGCGGGCGAAGCGCGCGGATGTGAAGCGGCTGCTGGTGCTGCGTACGATCAGCAACTTCGACATGCAGTGGCCGGGCGGCGATGCGGCGGAGAGCCTCAGTGGAGAAAAGCTGGGCGCGGGTTACTCGGCCTACATCCCTTCACTGGAGGCCGCGCATAAAGTGGGGCGGTGCGTGGTGCGGGAACTGGTGGAGAATTGGGAGAAGTATGAGAAGGAGATGCCGGCGGTGGAGCGGTAAGGTGGAACAGAGCGCAGGCGGGCCCAGGGCCACAGATGGCACGGATATCACAGATCATAAATCCGTGGTGGGTGCGGTTCGCGGTCGCAGGCCGTAGTCGGCGTAGTTGAGTGCTGAGGTGGCCGCAAAAAGGCGCAGAAGGCGCAGAAAGTAAGGCGGGGTTTTGTTTAGTCCCCTCTGTGATCAGGGAGTGTTTTCAAAATGCGGCAATAATCCACCTCTGTCATTCTGAGCGCAGCGAAGAATCCACGCGTGCGAAGGCAGCACGGTGTCCGTCCCCGTGGATCTTCGCAGCGCTCAGAATGACAACCATTTTGAAAGCACCCCATAGGAGGCGCTCGGATTAGACGGAGACGCGGCTACAAAACAGGGATGGGTCGGGCGTAGTGCGTGCGAGCGGACCTCCCGCGGGGTTCGAAAATGCGAAAGGGCGGGTCAAAGACCCCGCCCTGCTTTTATCAGCGCTGCGCGATGCGTTCCGAGGAGGCGAGGGTGATGGCGGTCTGGAAGGGTTGCAGGTGCGCGCGGATCGCGGCGAGTTCGTTGGGCGACGGATTCTCCGGATCGCGCACAGCGGGCGGAGGGCCGTGGCGCTCGAGGCAGCGGGCGAGGACGGTCGTCGCGGCGCTGGCGGGGAGCTTTTGGCCGTCGAGGAAGAGGGCATGGTCATCGCTCGCGATCTCGCCGCCGGGGGCGAGCTTCACGACCGCGATGCCGGTGAGGACGATGCGACGGAGGGCGCGTTCGCCGCCGGAGCGGAGGATGCCGTTGCGGTCGCCCACGGCGACGAGACCGGCGGAGCGATGGGCGCGCTGGAGCTGCGCGACGCGCAGAAACACCGCAAACTCGCCCGCGCCGTCACGCACATGGTCGCCAGCGGACCACTCGGAGCTTTGCACAATCCCCACTCCGGCCAACGAAATCCGCACCGTAGGTGTAGCGAAGACGCCGGAAGAAAACGAGAGACTCAATAGGATCGTACCCAGTTGCAGCCATGTTCTCATGGCCGGTAGATAGCATGGCCGATGCCGGGGCCGGGGGTATGAATATTAGTCTGGCGGTATGGATGGTACGTGAGCGGGCCGCATGCCCGAGAAGCAGGGAATAGGAAAAGTGGGAAGGACCGAGGAGAGCTGAGGGCATTTCTTTCCTGCCTTCCCGCTCATCCTTTTTCGGCAGAGATGGAGAACCGCTAATCATCGCTAATTTTCAGAGGCGATGGCGGCCAGATTGGGGTCGTGCAGGCTTCGCCTAATCGGCGAAGCGCGATCGGCTTTTTACCAAAGGAAGTTTTCGGCAGCGCGAGCAGGGGGGCTCTTTTCGTGGTTGGTATTACGGAGAGCAAGGAGTGGGCGCAAAAAAGCCGGCTCCTTGGGAGGAGCCGGCAGTGGTCTTGAGGTGTAGTCGCCTAACTCAGGAGCGCGGGGCGGCAGCGGCGGCGTTGAGGGCGGCGCGGAGTTCGCTGCGGACTTCCTCGGGCTGACGATCGAGCTGGGCGCGGCAGATTTCCATCACGCGGGGATGGGCGGCGGCGTTTTGCGCGAGGGCCATGCGGGCGGCCGAGTTGAGCGCGGGCTCGTTGAGGCCGAAGGCATCGAGGATCGAGACGATGTGGCGCTCGTTGCCGGTCGCCAGAAACGCGCCCCACTGGAGGCGCATTGAGGAGGGCGAGCGGACGGGCGTCTCGGTGATCTGCTGCGGAGGCATGCTGGCGAGACGGGTGACATCCTCACGCACGGGCGAGCTTTCGCCGAGGCGGCGGAGGAGGTCGTTGCCCAGCGGATTCCCAGCCTGCCAGAGTGCGCTGGCGAGCAGCCGCTGGTGCGCGGCGGGAAGCTGCTTCGTCTCCTGGAGCCAAGCTGGCACGCGGTTGGGATTTTGCGCGAAGAGCGTGCCGAAGAAGCCGATGGCGACCGCGACATTCTCGCGCCGGTCGAAATAGCCGGAGCGGCTCAGCTCGTTGATCGCCTGCGAAACGCCGGCGGGGTTGGGGTTGAGGTAGTACGTTTCGAGCCAGGCCCGAGCCGAGACTTCGGCGCGGAGGGCGAGAGTGGACGCCAGCAGTAAGCTGACGACGAGGATGCGTTGCAGGGTTTTCATGTGACG
>JAZKEV010000426.1:0-21441 GCA_040386765.1 Verrucomicrobiota bacterium
ATCGGCGGAGACGAAGGAGCCCGAGCCGCCGCTATTGAAGCGCACGGAGGACTTCATCAGGTGTTCGAGCCAGGCGTCGGTGAGGTCGAACCCGTACTTGGCCTTGATCTGCGCGCGCGGTGGCGCGGAGTAGAGCCACATGCCCTCGTCGGCGCGAAGCGCGGAGGTGGCGATCACCCCGAGCGCGAGGGCGGCGGTGAGCTGGGGGAGGCGGACCGAACGTAATGTCATAAGAGATAAACGAGTGCATCAGGGTCTGTGATATTGCCAGTCGGAAGCGGTGGGGGTGGGCCGGAAGGCGAAAGGGGGTGGCGCCTGCTCAGGTCGGACTACTGTCGCAGTCGTGCTCGTGATCTTGCTCGTACTCTTGATCGGGATCGGAGGGACACGGCATCGAGCACGAGCAAGAGTACGAAGCACGAGCACGAAAAAGGCCTGGAAGACTGGGAGTGACAGATGGAGTTGAACTTCGCCGGTCTTAGCGCACGGTGGGGGTTTCGCTTTTCATATGATGCGCGCGCTAATTTGTCTGACGGCGATGTGGGTCGGCGCAGTTTCGCTGTTTGCCGCCCGGTCGCCGGAGATCGTCGGCCCGCGCTCGGGCAAATGGGCGCATGAGACGCCGAAGGCCCTCGCCCCGGATGGTGGTGTGCTCTGGGGCCGGCTCGACAACGGCTTCCGCTACGCGCTGCTGCCGCACAAGGGCGTCCCCGGCCGCGTGACGCTGCAACTCGTGGTGCTCGCCGGCTCGCTCGACGAGCGGCCCAATGAGCTCGGTATCGCGCACTACATTGAGCATCTGGCCTTCGGCGGCTCGAAGAACTTCAAGGCAGAGGACATGGTGTCGCTCTTCCAGCGCCTCGGCGTGGAGTACGGCAGCGATGTGAATGCGGTCACGACCTTCGACTACACGGCATTCCGGCTGGATTTTCGCGAGAACGAGGCGGCGCTGATCAACGAGGGCCTGCGGCTCTTCCGCGACTTCGGCGATGGCGTGGCCTTCGAGCCCCGCATCATCGAGCAGGAGCGCCGCGTGGTGCTGGCCGAGCTGCGCAACCGCAACACGCTCTCGGGCCAGCAGCAGCAGGCCTCGCTCCCCGTGGTGTTTCGCGGGCTGCAGTTTCCGCAACGCTCGCCAGGCGGCAGCGAGGGGCTGATCGCGAAATTTCCCCGCGAGCAGTTTCTCGAATACTACCGCCGCAACTATCGATCGGACCTCATGATCCTGGTGGGCGCCGGTGACTTCGATCCAAAGACGCTGGAGAGCGTGGTGAAGGCCACCTTCGCCGACATGGCGCGGCCGCGCGACCCGATCCCGCTCCGCGAGGAAGGCAAACTCGATGCGCGCGCGATGCGTGCGGGAGTCTTTCGGATCGGCGGCGTCAACAGCGCGTCGGTCGAGGTCGCGTCGGTCGTGCCCTTCGCGCCCAAAGTCGATACCCGCGAGGTGCAGGTGGAGCGGCAACGGCGTGAGTTTGTGATGGCCCTTTTCGACGAGCGGCTGCGCACGCAGATGAAGGAAGGCTTCGGCGGCGAGGCGGCGTATCAGGAGCTTCTGGGCAATGGCGTCGCGATGGCGACGACGCGCGTGGCGGGCCGCGAGTGGGACGAAGGTTTGAAGGAGCTCGATCAGATGGTACGGATGACGCTGGAGCGCGGGCTCGATCCGGGCGATATCGCGGAGCATCGGAAGCGGAAGCTGAAGCTGGCGACGCACATGCTCGACCAGCTGCCGACCCTCGACCCGGGGATGCTGTGCGAAGCGCTGACGGACTCGATCACCGAGCACACGGTGTACATCGGATTTGCGTCAAAGTTTGCCTGGATGCGCGAGTGGCTCGAGCGCTTTACGCCGCAGGAAGCGCAGCAGGTTTTTCGGTCGCTGTGGGTGCCGGCGGCGATGTCGTTTCACGTTTCCGGCGGCGTCGATATGGAGCTAACGGGCGACAAGATCGTGCAGGAGGTGAACAAGGCGCGGAAGAACGGCCTGCCGCACGTGATGCCGCGGCACAACCGCGATGCGCCCTTCACGCTGCCGAAGTTTGCGACGCCGACCGAGGTGGTGGAGACGCGCGACCTGCCCGCGCTCAATGCGAAGTTGCTGCGCTTCGGCAACAACGTCCGGCTCAACTTCGTGACCAACCGGCAGGAGCCTGGTCTCCTGCACGCCACCGTGCGCGTGGGGAACGGGTTGATCGACATGCCGGGCAACAAACCGGCGCTAAAGGAATTTGGCCTCAACACGCTGCTCGGCGGTGGCGCCATCCACTTCCGCCCGGAACAGTTGAACGCGTTGATCGAAGACCGGCTGCTCGGCTTCTCCTTCGATATCTCGGACCGCGATGCCTTCACGTTTCGCGGCACGATGGCGTCGGAGCAGCTGGAGGTTTTCCTCGGGATCGTGGCGGATTTCCTGCACGCGCCGCAGTTCAATAGCTACGTGCATCGCGAGCAGCGGCTGCTGGCGGCGATCGGGCGGATGTCCCAGACGATGGGCATGGGCGAGGGCATGCGCGCGCTCACGGACTACTTATTCAAGGGCGATGCACGCTTCACCTGGGGCGCTCCGAAGGACTACATTTCGATGAGCGTGCTCGATGTGAAGCGCTGGATGGAGCCGGCGCTGTCACGCGGCTACGTCGAAGTGACGATCGTGGGCGACATCGCGGAACCCGCCGCAGTGGCCACGATGACGAAGACGCTCGGCGCCCTGAAACCGCGCGCGGCGACGAAGACGATGGAGGCGACGCCGAAGCCGGTCCAGATAAGCGCACCAGCGGGCTTCAAGCGGATCGAATTCATCGGCGAGCAAAACGTGGGCCTCGTCGTTGGCACGTGGCCGCTCGCGAAAGAGCTGCACATCCGCGACCAGGCGGCGATGGAACTGCTCGCGAAGCTGCTGGAGATCCGGGTGCGCACGGAGCTGCGCGAAAATCTCGGCCTCGCGTATTCGCCGTCCGCGGAGTTTCAACCTTACGACGGTTTCCAGAAATTCGCGACGCTGCGCGCGCAGGTGGACTGCGCGCCCAACGACACGACGCGCGTCGGCACGCTGATCGAAAAGATCGGCGCCGACCTCGCGAAGGAGGGCGTGAAGGAGGGCGAGTTCATCGGAGCCCGCGGAATCTTGAAGAGCCAGTTCAAGCAGGCTTTCCGCGACAACGGTTTCCTCGTCTCCGCATTGATGCGGGCGCAGGAGCGCCCCCAGGAAATCGAGGAGATCATGGCGCTGCAATCCGGCGTCCTCGACCAGCTCACGCTCGAAGAAGTAAACGCGCTCGCAAAAGAAGTGCTGGTGGCCACCAACTGCCGCACGGCCGCGATAGTGCCGAAGGCGTTCGTGGGATTGTTTGAGGCGAAGTGAGGGCGTGCTCCAAGAGATAAGCGGCCTTGGCGTTCGTAGTTCCGCCTTCAGGCGGACTCCGAAAAACTTTCGATTAATCCCGAAGCTATAAACCTGGAGGATCCCACGTTTTCCCATAGTCGAGGATCGGATATGCGCGCCAAATTCGCTCAGCCTCCTCGCGGCCTCTTGAGGCTAGATAGTCGGATGCGCTGCTCCACGGCCAGTCGGTCCAGCGTGAGACATAGCCGTGGCGAACGGGGTTATGGTGAATGTAGTTAACGGTTGCCCAGAAATGAGCGTCGGAGCGGATTTGGCGATCTGCGGTACGATGGAAAATCTTTCGACCGACCAATCCTTCTTTCGCGTTCCATGCCCGTGACGTCCGGCCGTGGAACTGGCCCAACATTGCAGTAATCTTTCGTAGGCTGTCCGTCTCGACGAGCAGATGATAGTGATTGGGAAGGATGCACCAAGCGAGGACCGTGCCGGCTTCGCACGCCGAGAAGAGAGCCTCTGCGAACTTAGCCATCCGTGCCGGAGAATGACCGATGACCAGCGCATGATCGTAACATGCCGCTGTAAGGTGAAAGCGCGCCGGTCCATCGGATTTCCAGTGCGGCGGACTATGCCAAGGGCGCTTTGTTCTCTGTCGTGACGCAAGAAGCTCCTTGCGCTCTTCCGGGGTGAGTTGGCGCCATTGGTACATAAGCCGTTCGCTGAAACGCGAAAACCTTCCGCCTGAAGACGGAACTACGAACAAAAGCAAAGGCTACGCCGCCCCGAAAAACTTCAGAATCCGCCGCATGCTCGCCACCAGCACGTCGATCTCCTGCTCCGTGTTGTACACGTAGAAGCTCGCGCGGGTGGTGCTCGTGAGGCCGAGTTTGCGCATGAGCGGCTGGTTGCAGTGGTGGCCGCCGCGGAGGGCGATGCCATCCTGGTCGGCGAAGCTCACGATGTCGTGCGCGTGCACGTCGGCAAAGGCGTAGCTCACGAGGCCGCCGCGGGCGCCGCGCGGGCCGATGATGCGGATGCCGGGGAGCACGGAAAGTTTGTCGTACGCGAGGCGGCCGAGGGCGTTGTCGTGCTCGGCAATCTTGTCGCGGCCGAGGCCATCGAGGTAGTCGCAGGCGGCGGCAAGCGCGATGGCGCCCGCGATGTTGGGCGTGCCGGCTTCGTAACGCTCGGGCGCGGGTTTCCATTTGGCGCCGTCGTAGTCGACGCTCACGACCATGCCGCCGCCGGTCTCGGTGGGGGCGAGTTTGTCGAGGAGAGCGCGGCGGCCGTAGAGGACGCCGATGCCGGTGGGGCCGCACATCTTGTGTCCGGAGAAGGCGAGAAAATCGCAGCCGAGCGCGCGCACATCGATCGGCGCGTGGCCGATGGATTGCGCGGCATCGATCACCGTGATCGCGCCGACGGCGCGGGCGCGGCGGCAAAGCTCCTCGGCGGGATTGATCGTCCCGAGCGTGTTGGAAATATGCGTGAAGGCGAAGAGCTTCACCTGCGGCGTGAGCAGCGTATCGAGCGCGGCAAGGTCGAGCCCCCCCTCGGCGTCGGCGCCGAGCACCGGCACGTAGCGGAGCGTGGCGCCGGTGAGCTTCGCGAGCTGCTGCCACGGCACCATGTTGGAGTGGTGCTCCATCTCGGTCGCGAGGATCACGTCGCCGGGCTTGAGCACGGCGGCAAAGCTGCGCGCGACGACATTGATGCCCTCGGTGGTGCCGCGGGTGAAGATGATCTCGGCGGGATCCGCCGCGTTGACGAATTTCGCGATGCGGGTGCGCGCGCCTTCGTAGCCATCGGTGGCGCGCATCGAGAGCGCGTGGAGGCCGCGGTGCACGTTGCTGTTGTCGCGCTCGTAGTAGTGGACGAGCGTATCGATCACGGAGCGCGGCTTCTGCGCGGTGGCGCCGTTGTCGAGATAGACGAGCGGCTTGCCCTGCACCGTCTGGTGCAGGATCGGGAAGTCGTCGCGAACGTTGGTCCAGGAAGGCATGCGGGAAAATGACCGGAGACTAATAACCATGCGGGCGGCCCGGTGACAGGCGGGCGGCGGGCGTGGTGTGGTTAGTCGACGTGGCTTTCGGTGGTCGTGGTGGTCGGGTCGCCCTTGAGGGCATTGAGCGTGGCGTGCCAGCCGAGCGTGGCGCACTTGATCCGCGCGGGAAAGGTGTGCACGCCGGCAAAGGCCGCGAGATCGCTGATCTCGTCGGGCGTCTCGCCGGTGGTGACGATCTTGTGGAAATCCTGGTACAGCGCCTCGACCTCGGAGGCGGACTTGCCCTTGACCTGCGTGGTCATGAGCGAGGCGCTCGCCTGCGAGATGGCGCAGCCGGAACCGTCGAAGGAGATCTCGGCAATGCGGTCGCCGTCGACGCGGAGATACACATTGCACTGGTCGCCGCACGTCGGGTTGTCGCCATGGGCGACGCGGTTGGCCGTGGGCAACTTGCCGCGGTTGCGCGGGCGCTTGTTGTGGTCGAGGATGACCTGCTGATAGAGATCGGAGAGATCGCCGGACATGGTGAGAGCGCCGAATGTCGAACGACCCTTGCCGAATGGCAACTCGGGCGAGTGTGTTATGTCGCGCGCGACTACGGCCCAATAGGCCAGCTACGACCGCTACGGCACGACGTAAACCTCCACCAAAGCCTCGCCAACCGTGTCGCCGACCCCGGAAACGCGCACCGTATAGGCCCCGGGCCCAACGGTGACGAGAAGGGCGCTATCGGCGCTATTTTCGATCAGGGGAAACGCGCCGACATCGCGCGCCACGGCGCGGAGATCGGCGGCCGCGCCAGCCGTCCCCCAGCCGGTATTGGTGGCGAGCGAGCCGGATTTGGCAAAGCGCGTGAGCGTGGGCCGGGCGAGCGCGCCCGGCACGCCGAGCGGCGCGAGCGAGGGTCCGACCGCGCGAATAAGCAGGCGGAGCGGACCGGGGCCGCCGACGACGAAGCCGGGGGTGAGGGCTTTGTCACCGACACCGACGTGGGCTCGCGTGGAGAGATTGATCAGGCGGGTGGCGGTGTCTTCAGTGGCCGCATCGTAGACCTCGACGAGGGCGATGCCTGCCGGAGATGTGCCGCCGCGAACGACCGCGCTGTGCGCGCGGGGCGCGACCGTGGAAAGCAGCGCGGCATCGAGGCTACCGTTTTCGAGCGGAAAGGCCCCGGTCTTGGCGGCGGCGGCGCTAAGCGCGGGGCCGCGTCCTTGGTCGGACCAGTTTTCATTGAACGCGAGCTGAGTGCCGCGTCCGTCGACGGTGGCATGGAGTTCGAGCGCGGGATCGGCGAGCACACCGGTCACGCCGAAGCGAGAGAGCGCCGGCCCAGCGGCACGGACGAGGAGAGGCTTTTCACCCGAACCGCCGACGACGAAGCCGGCGATCAGATTCTCGCCGCCTCCGGCTTCAGCGCGGGTGGAGAGATTGACGAGCTGGCCGGTGGCTCCGGTCAATTCGCTCTGGGCGCGGTGCGGGGCATCGCGCCGGAACATCGGCCAGGGCGAATAGCGCGAGGCCGGGGCGCCGGCGCCGTGGAGCGCGTAGATTCGACGATCGTAAGAGCCGACGTAGATCGTGCCATCGGGGGCGATAACCGGCGAGGAGTCGACCCAGTCAGAAGCGGAGAATCTCCACCGCTCCGTGGCGTCGGGATTGAGCGCGTAGATCCGGGCGGCGCCGCTGCCGAAGAGGATCGTGCCATCGCTGCGTACGGCTGGCGTGGATACGATGGGCTCCTGCGTGAAGTAGCGCCATTTACGCGTGCCCTCGGGAGTCAGGGCATGGAGGAGGCTGCCGCCATTGCCGAAGTAGATCGTGCCATCCGGGCCGAGCGCCGGAGAACTCTCGATCGTGCCTTCGGCGAAATAATCCCAGCGCTTCACGCCGGTGGCGCTGTCGAAGGCGTAGAGCTTTCCGTCGTTGGAGCCGACGTAGACCGCGCCATTGCGGCCGACAGCGGGGGAGGCGAGGATCGGGCCGCCCGTGGCCTGGCGCCAAACCTCGGTCGCGTGCGTGTCCTCGTCGCGGAGGGCGTAGACGCTGGCATCCCAGGAGCCGAAATAGATCAGGCCATCGGGCCCGATGGCGGGCGAAGAGTCGATCCAATCGGCGGCGGGATAGGTCCACTTCAGCGAGCCATCCGGCCGCAACGCGTAGAAATTTCCATCGCCTGCACCGAAGTAGATCGTGCCATCGGCGGCGAGCGCGGGAGACGAGTAGATGTAGTTCCCCGCACCCGTGGAGTATTCCCACTTCTTCGTGCCGGTGGGCGTGAGCGCGTAGAGCTTTCCATCCCACGAGCCGACATAGACGGTGCCATCGGGTGCGATCGTCGGCGAGGCGTCGACCCAGTCGCCGGTGAGGAAGCGCCACTTGAGCGCGCCGGTGGGAGCGACGGCATAGAGGTATTTGTCCTGCGAACCGATGTAGAGCGTGCCATCGGGACCGACGGCGGGTGACGAGACGATGAAACCGCCGGTGACGAAGGGGCCCGACCATTTGAGCGTGCCTTCGGGTTGCGCGCGGGTGAGTGGTGTGAAGGCCAGCCACACGAGCGCGCAAACAAACGCGACCAAAAGGGACGACGAGTCCATGCTCTTCCGAGCAGGGCTGCGGACTGGCGCGACCGCGGGCATCATTCGGCGAGCACCTGAGCCGCGACGGGCACCGCGAGGCGGAAGCGGCAGCCGCGCGCGTCGCTCTTGTCGAGCGTGAGAAAACCGCCGGCGTGCTGGGCGAGTTGGTGGCTGAGTACGAGGCCGATGCCACCGCCGCCGGTCTTGGTGCTGGCGACGGGTTGAAAGAGCCGATCCTGCACCGCAAGCGAGAGGCCGGGGCCGCTGTCCTCGACGCTGAAGACCGCATCGGAGGCGAGCCGCGCCACGGTGAGCGTGACCTGTCCGCCGCGCGGCGTGGCCTCGCAGGCATTGCGCAGAAGATTGTCGAGGACGAGCAGCACGAGATGGGCGCGGCGGCCGGGCAACTCAGAGTCGTCCTCGCGACGGACGGCAAACGCCACGCCGCAACTCTGCGCAAAGGGCCTGATCTTCTCCTCGGCGGCTGCGATAAGTTCGGCACTGGTCACGCGGTAGGTGGCGCCGCCGGTCTGCTCCTCGCGCAGGATGGCGAGCACTTCGTTGATGAGCGTGCGAATCCGCTGCGTGGTCTCCATCGCGGCGCGCCACTCCTCGCCGCCAGCCCGCGAGTCGTCGGTCGGCTGGTTGGACACGTAGCCCTCGAGGCCATCGAGCGGGTTCTTCAAGCCATGGAGCAGGTGCGCAGTAATGGCGCCGACGGCGGAGGTCTTGGCGGCGAGGCTGAACTCGTGGTTGGCGCGGGCGAGGTCCTCGCTGCGATCCTGCAACTCGCGGTGCGCAGCACGCAACCGGCGAAATGCCCAGGCGAGTGCCGCCACCACAAACGCCGCGCCGAGCCCCGCCGCGAGCCCGCCGCGCAGCCAGAGTGCGCGGTCGAGCCGCCGAAATTCCGCGGCCATCGCTTCGCCCTCGATCCAGTATTGCGCGGCGCCGACGAACTCACGGCGCAGCGGGTGCTTGAGCGGTACGACGATCTCGAGCAGCGGGTCGCCACCCTCCGCGACAAACTCGGGATCGCCGACGCGCAGCGTGTCGGAGTCGACGTTGGCGAAGAACCGCGCAAAGGCCTCGCCGCCGCGCAGCCGCGGCCAGTCGCTGCCAGGAAGTTTCGCGGAGACGGGCATCGGCGCCGCGTCGCGCAGCTCGCCCGCCGCGTCGAAGAGACGAAGCGTAACCACGCCGCGCAGGCGCGTCGTCTCGAGGAGATACGGGAACCAGTCGCTCATCTCGCTGCCGAGGCCGACGGCGGTCAGCTCATCCTCGGCACGCCGCTCCTGCAGCGCGACCATCGAGGCGATGGCCTCGGCCTCGCGCTGGAGGATCTGCGCGCGAAAATCCGAGCGGAGCCGCAGCGTGAGAAACAGCGCAACGAGCGCGAAGCCGAGCGCCGTCACGACCAGCACGAAGACGGGCGTCGTGAGCCACGGGCGCGAGACTGGAGCGGAGCGCGGCATCGCTTAGAAGAGCCAGTCGACTCCGAGCAGCGCGGTGTTCACGCGGTAGCTGGCGATATCGAGATTGGAGCGACTGCGCTCCCACAGGTAGTCGGTGTAGACGGTGAGGCGCTTGGTTAGCTGGCGCTCGATGCGCACCTGGCCGAGGAAATCCTCCTTAAACCGCGCCGGTGGATCGATGCCGACGCCGACGGTCTGCCGGTCGTAAACATACCGGCCCGCGCGGCCGGTGAGACGCACCTTCCACGGATCGCGTTTCCACGCGACCTCCTGGCGGAGCGAACGGCGGCGATAGTCGAAGTAGCCGGAGCCGTTGTCGCGATTGTCGCCCGAAAGCAGGACGGTCTTGGTGCTCCACCGCCGCGCCTGATCCCAGACGATGCTTGCGGTAAACTCGCCCTCGCGCTGCTCGAAATCGAGATCGGCGCCGAAGACCGGCCGGCCGCCGAGCTCATAGCGCGCGCGAAAATCGTAGTTGCGCCGCAGATACTGCGCCGCGAGCGAGAGCTCGATGCGCCCCTCGCGCCACGTGCGGCCGAGCGTGGCGCGACCGCTTTGCTGCGTGTTGTCATTGGGCGCAGGATCCTCGGCGAGGGCGATGCCGGCGCCAAAGATGAGGACCGAGTCCTCACGATACCGCTCGCGCTGAACGGAGGGCTTCAGTTCGAGCCACGTGTGCGGCAGGAACGTCCAGCGCACGGCGACCGAGCCGACCGCGCCGGTCACAGCGATGGGCGCCGCCATACGCTGCGCCGCGCTCTTCTCCGAGAGATCGAACACCTGATCGAAGTGGAAACCCTCCGCCGCCGCCGTGACCTGAAATGACGGCGTGGCAAACCATCGCGCCTCGCCATGGGCAAAGGACTCCCACTCGCGCGGGTTTACGTCGGACTCGAAGAAGCGCGTAAGCGAGGCATTGGCGAAGGCGAGCGCCTCGAAGCGATCCGTCGGAAAGAGCCACCAGAAAATCTCGCCCTCGGCGCGGGCGAGCGCGCTCTCGTCGGTGAAGGCGGAGCTGAGCAGGATGTTGTCCTTGAAACCAAAACCACTGCGCAGATTGCCAGTCAGTTCCCACGTGCGCACCGGGCCGAGCGCGGCCGCGGCAAGCTCCTCCGGCGTCGCGGTGGCGACAGCCGGAGACGCAGCGGCATGGCCGAGGCCTGCGCTGGCGAGAAAGAGAACGGCAAGGAACGAGGCGCGCACGCGTCTGGCTTAACTCCCTCCTGGTCGGGTGATAGCCGTGGTGTCGCGCAGCTCGCGGAGCCGGTCGCGGACGAGGCGGGCGGCCTCGCGCTGCTCGTCGAGGCGCTGGCCGGTTTGGGTGCGGAGATCGGAAATGAGCCGCTCGCGTTCCGTGGCGGTCTGCGCGGCGCGCAGGCGCGTGAGCGCCGACTGGCGGCCAGCGAGGAGATCGGTGCGAGCAGCGCGGCCTTCCTGCACGATGGCCGCGCTGGCCTGCGACACGGCGCGGGTGAGCGCGGGGTCGTCCGGCGAGGCGGTGGCGAGGCCGGAACGGATCGAGGTGGCGACACCCTGCGCGTTGCGCACGGCGTCGAGGACCGTCGGGGATGCGCCATCGAAGGTCGTGAAGCGCCCGGCGGCCGCCGTGGGCGGCGGAGCCGGAGGCGCGGGCGGCACCGGCGTCGCTGGCTCGGTCGGGGTGGCCGTGGCCGCGGCGTCGGCGCGCTCGGGGGTGGACTGAGTGGATTGAGCGGATTGCGCGGACGAAAACGGCGCGAGCGCGCAGACGCCGAGGAGGCCAAGGGTGGAGCGCACGATGGTTTTCATGGACGGTCGAAAAAGGTGTATCTGGTTTCTGGTTACGGGCGCGGCGAGGCGGTGCCGAGTTCGCCACGCTTGTTCTGCATCTGCTCGCGGATTTGCCGGGCCACTTCGCGCTGCTGCTCGGCGCGCTGCTGCTGCTGTTCGCGGACCTCGCTCAGGATTTTTTCCTTCTCGGCGTCGGTCTTCGCGCCCTTGAGGCGCTCGATCAGGCGATTCTGCTGCTCGAGGCGCTCCTTGCGCTGCCGCTCGAAATCGGTGGCGATTTTTTCCACGCCCGCAGGCTTCGCGGCGGGAGCAGGTGTGGGCGCGGGCGGCGGAGATTTTTTCTCGGATGGGTTCGCGGCCGCGGCCTCCGCGGGCTTCGCCGGGGGCGATGGGGCGGGCTTCTCAGCGGCCTGGAGGGGGCAGCACGCTACAGCCGTGAGAATCACGGTGGCAAAAACCGAGAGGTGCTTGAGATTCATGGCGACGTTGGCCGGTTGGCAGTCGGACACATTGCGGGAAAAGAAAGGGCGGGGCAATCCTTGGTGCTGGCAGCGTAAAACTCCGGCGCCGGTGAGGCCGAACGCCGGAGGTTACTGTATTACGCCACTGACAAATTTTTTCTTCAGACGCGAAGCGCTCAGAACGTGTAAACCTCCGTGAGCACCACGCCGGTGGAGCCGCCGGCACCGGTGACGACCACGGTGTAGGCGCCGGGCGCGAGACTGAGCTCGAGCGCAGGCTCGCGGGCATTGTTTGGGATGAGGCTGTACGGCGGGGGCGGCGGGGCGATCATGGTGACGTGCGGGCGGTTGAGATTGCCCTGCGCCCAGTCGTCGTTCTCCGCGATCTTCACTGCGCCGCGGTAGATCTCGATGCGCGGGTTGGCCATCGCGTTGGTGACGCCGAAGCTCGCGAGCGTGGGCCCGAGGGCGCGGACGACCACGCTGCGTGGCGTATCGCCCTCGATCACGAAGCCGGTGATCTTCGACTCGTTGCCCGTGCCAACGAAGCCGCGGTCGGAGATATTGGCGAGCGTGGCGGGGCGGCCCGAGGGGAACTCCGAGCGCAGCTCCATCACGATCGGGAAATCGCGCAACCAGAAGAACGGGCTGATGAGGATCAGCTCATTGGTGCGGAGAAGATTCTCGATCTCGCCGGGCGTGCTATCCCGCGCGGGCACGATCACGGCCGGCTCCACTTCGGGGCGCGTGTAGCGCTCGAATTTCTGGACCTCGCTCACATGCCAGTTCCACAACGGCGCGCCGGGCGCCGAGTGGTTGCGGTTCTGGCCATCGCTGCCCACGCGGACGACGATGTGCGGGATCAGCGGTCGCGTTTCACGCCCCTCCGCGCGGTCCGCGAGATACTGGCGGACTTCGGCGATGCGCGCCGCGCCGCTCACCGGCACGACGTAGGACTCGGGCCCGATGGTTCCGCGCTGGCCGAGCGCGAGGAAGTAGGCCGTCTCCGCGCGGATATCGGGCGGAGGGGTCGTCTGCGCGGCCGCCGGACCCGCAGCACCCGCGCCCGCGAGCACGAGGAGGAGGGTCTTGAAGCGGCCGAGAAAGATCTGCCGACGAGGCAGGGATTTTTTTAGATTGGTAATCATAGCGATATGGGAACGGCAGGGGTATTTGCACGCGCGGTGCCAAGGGCGGGAGCGTGGTGGTAAGCGATAGTGCAAGAGAGGCTTACGAATTTGAGGTCTGGGCGGGCCGTGTGTGGTGGGCGGTGAAACGGGTGAATGCACCCGGGTGGGGGCAGGCGGAGTGTGTAGGCGCCCGGTGAATACGAGGGGGGTTACGCCGACGGGTCTTGGGGTAGGGCGAGCCGTCCTCGGTGAGCCGTCGCGGAAGAGTCGTGCGAACAACGTGAGATTTTCGACGGCGCAAAGCCCGACGGCTCACCGGTGACGGTTCGCCCTGCCTTACAGTCCTACTTCACTCACTCACTCACTCAGCGCTTCCGGTTCGCCCTGCTCGCCTGCGCTCTTCAGCCGATAGCGGATGTAATCGCGCGTCACGCCAAGGAGCCGCGCAGCGGCTGTGACGTTGCCGCCCGTCTGATTGAGCGCGCGCTGCACCAACTCGTGGATGCTGGCGTCGAGCGAGAAGCCCGATTCGGGAAACACGAAATCGTCGCGCAGCCAGCGGGCGGCTTCAGGGCTGTTGCGCGCGGAAAGGGCGCGGAATTCGAGGCCCTCGGCGCCTTCGAAGACGAGGGCGCGCTCGATCTCGTGGGCGAGCTCGCGGACATTGCCCGGCCACGCGTGGGCGCGCAGGCGGCGCCGGCCTTCCGTCGGTATTGTCTTAGCGGATACGCCGTAACGGCGGCCGATGCGGGCGAGCAGCACCTCGGCGAGGGCGAACATATCGTCGCCGCGCTCGCGGAGCGGCGGGATGCGCACGCGGAAGAGATCGAGGCGGTGCAGCAGGTCCTCGCGGAATTTTCCCTCGGCCACGAGCTTGCGGAGATCGGCATTGGTCGCGGCGATGATGCGCACGTCGATCTGCTTGGGCTTGTTGGCGCCCACGCGGCGGACGGCGCGGTCCTCAAGCGCGGTGAGGAGCTTCGCCTGGAGCGTGAGCGACAGGCTCGGGAGCTCGTCGAGAAACAGCGTGCCGCCGTCCGCCGCCTCCATCAGGCCGATGCGCGCGGCGCGGGCGTCGGTGAAGGCGCCGCGCTCGTGGCCGAAGAGCTCGGACTCGGCGAGGGCCTCGGGCAGCGCGGAGCAATTGACCTCGATGCACGGGCCATTGGCGCGCGGGCCGCGAGCGTGCAGCCAGCGGGCAACCGTGGTCTTGCCCGTGCCGGTCTCGCCCTCGATGAGGACGGGCGGGAGGCTGGTTTGTAGCCGCTGATCGGCGGAGATGATCTTGCGCAGCTGCTCCTCGATGCCGGCGAGACTCTGGCCGAAGAAAAAGCCATCGCCGCCGCTGCCGCCACCCTCGGCGCCAGTCGCAGGACTCGCGCCGGGGCCCTCGCGGCGAAATTCCTCCGCGCGGCGGGCGTTTTTCGCGCGGCGGGCGCCGAGCACGCGCACCGTGAGATCGGGCAGGTCAAAGGGCTTTGTGAGATAATCGGCCGCGCCGAGCCGCATCGCCTCAACCCCGCCGCCCACGCCGCCTTGGGCAGTCATCACGAGCGCGCTGGTGGAGGGACCGAGCTTCTGCGCGCGCAGGAGGTCGGTGCCCTTGCCGTCGGGAAGATTTACATCGAGGACGGCGACATCGAAATCGAGCCCGCCCAGCGCCTCGGTCGCTTCGCGTAGCGTGCCGACGGCGGTGACTTCCGCGCCCTCGTTTTCGAGATGGGCGGCGTAGCGTTTTCGGAGCAGCGACTCATCCTCGACGACGAGGATGCTGAGACCTGCGAGAGGAGCGGACGACATGGCGGAGGGGAGCGGAGGATGCGCCTGAGGGCGGAGGCGTAAACGAAAATGAGCCGTGCCAGGGGCTTGCACCCTGCGCGGCGCTCGTTTCCGTTGGGGGCACTATGCGTTGCGCCTTTGTTGCCCTCCTCGGTGTCGTAGCCCTCTCCGTGACCGGTTGCCAGAAGGAGGAAGTTACGGCGTATCGCGTGCCGAAGGAAAAAGAATCCGAGCCGAAGGTGGCGGCAGTAGCGGCAGGAAAAATGCCGGACGATGCCGCGCACGCTGGCGTGAAGCCGGGCACGGCCCCCGCCTCCGCACCTTCCACCACCTCCGCCCCGGTCGCGCCAGCCGCCGGACCCGCGCCGAGCGGCACCTCGATGGCTTCGACCCCGGTTGCCACCGCGACGGGCAGCGGCCTCGCCTGGAAGGGCCCCGGCGGCCACTGGCAGGAGAAGGGCGCGAGCGGCATGCGCAAAGGCACCTTTACGATCGCTGGCGATGGCGGGGCCGCAGCGGAACTCGCGATCACGGCGTTTCCGGGCGATGTCGGCGGCGAAGTGGCCAACGTGAACCGCTGGCGCGGCCAGGTTCAGCTCCCGCCGCAATCGGAAGCGGACGTGGCCGCGGCGATCCAGCGCCTCGAATCCAACGGCCTGAAGATCGGCGTGGTCGAGATGGCGGGCAAGGATCCCAGCGGCAAAGACACCCGCGTGATCGGCGCAATGGTGCCGCATTCGGGGTCGACATGGTTTTTCAAACTCAGCGGCCCCGACGCGCTCGTCGCAAAGGAGAAGGCGGCGTTCATGGAGTTCGTGAAGACGATCAAGGCGGGCTGAGCGGAGTGGGTGGTCGAAGAGGCTGATCGAGGGCGCAGCGGCGGGCTCTGACTCCGCTCCGGCGCGCGTATCCGCGCCGACTGTGATATTTCATTTCTGAGCGCGTACTCGCCGTTATCGGCGCGCCGCATGCCACCGTGAAACGCGTTCGCCCTCAGTAGTTGCGAAACTGTTACACGGGCGCCGCATGGTTGTGACATCGGGATTTTAGCGTGGGGCGGCTCTGCTTTGAGCCACACCATGCCCACCACTACCCGTACTCTATTCCGCCTATGCGCGGTTGCGCTGGCGTTGGCCGCGAGCGCGGCCGGCGCACTCGCCGCCACCATCACCGGTCGCGTCCGCGATCAATCGTCGAACACCTACTTGCGCGGCGCCGCCATCTCGGTGCGCGGTTCCGCCGCGAGCGCGGTCAGCGACTCCGGCGGCGAATTCACGCTCACGCAGGTGCCCTCCGGCCCGCAGACGCTGATCGTATCGTATCTCGGTTATCCGGACGTGACGAGCGAGGTGACGGCTACGGACAGCACTGCCACCGCGGTCGAGATCGTGATGAAGTCCGACGTTTTGCAGCTGGAAAAATTTGTCGTGGAAGGCGAGCGCGAGGGCCAGGCGCGCGCGCTCCAGCAGAAGCGGATGGCGGAGTCGGTGATGGACATCGTCTCGGCCGACGCCGTGGGCAAGCTGCCCGATGGCAACGCCGCCGAGGCGCTCCGCCGCCTGCCCGGCATCTCGCTCGAGATCGACCAGGACGAGGGCCGTTACGTCGTGCTGCGCGGCATCGACTCCGCGTTGAACACCGTGACCCTCAACGGCCAGCTCGTGGGCACGCCCTCCGAGGCCGGCAATCGCGGCATCGCGATGGACTCGGTGCCGGCAGACCTCGTCGCGCGACTCGAAGTGACGAAAGCCGTCACGCCCGACATGGATGGCAACGCGATCGGTGGCTCGATCAATATCGTGACGCAGAGCGCCTTCGACCGCGCGGAGCCGTTTATCCGCGGCAGCGTGAGCGGCTTCTACGACGATTTCAGCGACAAGATCAACCCGGGCGGCAGCTTCGTTGCGGGCACCACCTTTGGCGCTAATCGCCAGTGGGGCGTCGTCGCGGGCATCAGCTACTCGCTCAAGGACTTCAAGTCGCAGACGGTCAACACCCGCTCGTGGACGCAGGTGAACGGTTTCTGGGTGCCGACGCAGGAGCAGAACTACGACTATGAGGTCGAGCGCGAGCGCCTCGGCGCCAATGTCGCGCTGCAGTTCCGCCCCGCCGCCGGCCACGAGCTGGCGTTGCGCGTGAATCACAACGAGTTCTCCGACACGGAAGGCCGGCAGAGCGTCCTCTTCGAGCACCGCATGGGCACCCTGACCAACCAGACGGCGACCAGCGGCACCAACAGCCAGGGCCGCGCGAGCCGGCAGTTCCGCGACTATAGCCAGACGGGCACGATCGACGCGGCGTCGCTCGAGGGCAAACACCAGCTCGGCGACACCGCCCTCTCGTGGCAGGCGGGCGCGAGCCACGGCGAGCGCGATGTGCCGACGCGCGTCGACTGGGAATATCGTTCCTCGGCGAGCGCCTTCCCGAACTCCTACGACCTCTCCGGCGATGTGCTCGTGATCACGCCGGCCAACGACGCCTACTACAATCCGGCCAGCTATCCCTTCCGTCGCGTGCGCTTCCGCTCCGACATCGAAGAGGAGGACGTTTACTCCGCGCAGGCCGACGTGAAACGCTCCCTGGGCCTCGCCAATCTGGCCGGTTACTGGAAGGCTGGCGCGAAGTTCGTGAGCCGCGACAAGGCCGACGACCGTAACAACACGAACTACAACCTCGCCGCTGGCGCCGCCAATGCCTTCACGCTCGCGGAGCCGGGCCTCGCGGGCGCCGAGCCGGCGGACTACTTCGACGGGCTCTTCCGTTTCGGTCCGACGCTGAACCTCCAGGCCAACAAGGCGTTCTTCGCGGCCAATCCGAATCGCTTCACGCTGGATACGCTCGGCACCTTCGGCGACTCGCTCTCGGGCGACTATGAGGCGTCGGAAGATGTGTATGCCGGCTACTTCATGGCCAGCGTGAAGCTCGCTCCGCAATGGACGCTGCTCGCGGGCGTGCGCGTGGAGAAGACCGAGACGCAGTACGGCGCCTACGAGCTGCCCTCCGTGGGTGGCACGCTCACCGGTACGTCACGCTGGGTGACCGGCGGCAAGGACTACACCAACGCCCTGCCGGGCCTGCACCTTAACTGGCGCCCCTCGACTAATGCGGTCGTGCGCTTCGCCTGGACCAACACCCTCAGCCGGCCCAATTACGCGAACCTCGCGCCGCGCCGGACCTTCGACGCGATCGAGACCGCGACGGGCAGCGGAATCTTCAACGGCAGCGTGAGCACGGGTAATCCCGGCCTGAAGCCGTACGAGGCGATGAACTTCGACCTCTCCCTGGAGTATTACTTCCGGAATGGCGGCATCCTCTCGCTCGGCGCGTTTCACAAGGAGATCGACAACCCGATCTTCAGCCGCAGCACCTTCGAGACGAACGTGACGGTCGACGGCCGCAACTTCGCCACCCTCAGCACGTCGGGGCCCGACAATGCGAAGAGCGGTGAGATCACCGGCGTGGAGTTCAACTACCAGCAATTCTTCAAGAAGCTGCCATCGCCCTTCGACGGGCTGGGCTTCAATCTCAACTTCACGCTCACCGATTCGGAGGTCACGCTCTTCACCCGAGCGGACAAGCTGCCCTTCTTCAAGCAGTCGGACCGCATCGCCAACGTCGCGCTGATCTACGAGAAATACGGTTGGGAAGCGCGCGTGGCGTGGTCGTACACCGACGACTACCTGGCCGATGTCGGCGGCAACACTGGCACCGATATCTTCGTGCGCGGCCGCGCGCCGATCGATGCCAAGGTGAGCTATCGCGTGAACCGGCACTTCCGGGTCTTCGGCGAATTTCTCAACCTCACGGAAGAGCCGCTGCGCGAGTACACCGGCGTGCGCGCCCGGGAGAACGACTTCGAGCTGTACCACTGGAAGGCCCGCTTTGGCGTGAACTTCAATCTGTGAGAAATGCGACGGGTGACTTTCCAGTGAGTCACCCGTCTTGCTGGCGTTGCTAAAATCCCAAGCGATGCGTTAAGAGTAACGCACCCCGAATTTTCATTCATGCACACTCCCTTGTATCCGATTTCCGGTGACGTGATGCCGCAGACGCGGCGGACGTTCCTTGCCGGCAGCGCCTCGTTTGTCGCGGCGGCGATGCTTTCCACCCGCGCGCAGGGTGCGACGCCCAAGGCGATGGCGTTTGCGGATTATCCGTTTTCTCTGGGCGTGGCGTCGGGCGATCCATTGTCCGATGGCGTGGTGCTGTGGACCAGGCTGGCGCCGCGGCCGCTGGAGAAGGGCGGCGGCATGAAGCCCGAGCCGGTCGAAGTGTCGTGGGAAATTGCCGACGACGAGAAAATGGGGCGCATCGTACAAAGCGGCAAGGCCACCGCCCGGCCGGAGTGGGGCCACGCGGTGCACGTGGAGGTGGAGGGATTGCGGCCGGACCGCTGGTACTGGTACCGCTTCACCGCCGGCGGCGTGGCGAGCCCGGTGGGGCGCACGCGCACGATGCCGGCCGGCGATGTGCTGCCGGAGCGGCTGAGCTTCGCCTTCGCCTCGTGCCAGAAGTACGACGTGGGCTTCTACACAGCGTACGAGCACATGGTGCGCGACAACCTCGACCTCGTGGTGCACTTGGGCGACTACATCTACGAGAAGGGCGACGATAAGAATGCGGTGCGCCCGCACGGCACGCCGGAGATCTTCACGGTCGACGATTACCGCCGCCGTTACGCGATCTACAAGAGCGACCCGGCCTTGCAGGCGGCGCATGCGATGGCGCCGTGGATCGTGACGTGGGATGACCATGAGGTGAATAACAACTACGCCGGCGCCATCTCCGAGAATCCCGAAAAGGTGAGCAAGGCGGCTTTCCTGCGCCGCCGCGCGGCGGGCTATCAGGCGTACTTCGAGCATATGCCGCTGCGCCGCTCGGCGCTGCCGAAGGGGCCGGACATGCTGCTGTATCGCCGGCTTAACTACGGGCGGCTGGCGTCGTTCCACGTGCTCGACACGCGGCAGTATCGCACCGATCAGCCGCTGGGCGACGGCGTTCAGCCGGATAATCCCGTGCTGATGGATCCCAAGGGCACGATCATGGGCGACAAGCAGCGCGAGTGGCTCTTCGACGGTCTGGTGAAATCTCCCGCGACGTGGAACACGCTCGCCCAACAGCTGCCGGTGGTGCGGATCGATCGCAAGCATGGCCCGGGCGTGGAGCTGCATATGGACAAGTGGACGGGCTACGAATTCGAGCGCCGCCGGCTGCTCACGCACCTGCGCGACAAGAAGGTCGCCAATCCGGTGGTAATCACAGGCGACGTGCATGCGAACTGGGCGGCGGAGCTGAAGTGCGACTTCGAGCGGCCCGATGCGCCGAGCATCGCCACGGAGTTCATCGGCACCTCGATCTCCTCCAACGGCGACGGCACGGACAAGCCGAAGGGGCTGCACGAGATACTCGAGGAAAACCCGGCGGTGAAGTTCCACAACGCGGAGCGCGGCTACGTGCGCTGCGAGTTGACGCCGAAGAGCTGGCGCACGGATTACCGCACGGTGGAGTATATATCGCGCCGGGGCGCGCCGCTGCAAACGCGCGCGACCTTTGTGGTCGAGGCTGGCCGTCCCGTGCTGAATCGGGCATAGTATGACCATGGCTTCGATTGCGATGATGTGGCGTAGCCCTGTGCGTGAGGGCAGGGAAGTTCGGGGACTCTGGCTTACGACGGCGCCGTCGCTGATACGACGCGCTGCGTTGAGTGCGGCCACAGCGCTGCTGTTGGTGGCAGCCGCCATTGCCGCCGAACCCGTGCCCAAAGACGCTTCCAAGGCTGCGTCGGAGAAGTCGGAAAAGAAAGCCCCACCCCCCGCGGGTCTCGCGAGCGGCGGCTGGAAATTTGAAGAGCTGCGGCGGTTTCCGGTGCCGGAGGCGGGCCAAGGCGTGGTGGTCGACGGCGATTTCTTCTACGCGCTCAATAACTATACCGTCGCAAAATACCGCAAAGCCACCGGCGAGCGCGTGGCGCTCTGGGACGGCGGCAAGGGCGGCCCGGTGATCCACATCAACGCGGGGATCGTGCACGCGGACCGGCTGTATTGCGCGCACTCGAATTACCCCGGCGTGCCCATGCTGAGCTCCGTGGAGATCTTTGACACCGCGACGTTGCAGCACGTGGGCTCGTATAGCCTCGGGCGCACGGATGGCTCGCTCACGTGGATCGACCGGCGCGAGGGAAAGTGGATCGCCTGCTTTGTTCACTACGGCAAAAAGGGCGGCGAGCCCGGCAAGGGCCCGGAGTGGACCCACCTCGTCGAGTACGACGATAATTGGCAGCGCCTGCGCGGCTGGGCCCGGCCCGCCGATCTCGTGGCGCACGCCGGCGTGAAAGGCTACAGCCTCTCGGGCGGGGCGTTTGGCCCCGGCGGAAAACTCTTTGCGACGGGTCACGACGACCCCGAGTTGTACGTGCTCGATTTCCCGACGGCGGGCTCGGTGCTGAAGTGGATCGCGACCGTGCCGATCGCCGCGGAAGGACAATCCTTCGGCTGGGACGCGAAGGAGAACGGGATGTTTTATTCGATCGGGCGGAAGAAGCGGGAAGTGATCGTGGGCCGGGTGACGGGACCGTAACTACGGTACGCGGACCATGTGACCCGCGTTGTCGTGGAAAAGGGAGTGCGATGTAGCGGCGGTCTATGACCGCCGATTGCGCACGAAGGCGCTATCCCGTTCGCTCGGCGGTCATAGACCGCAGCTACATCAAGGCACTTCGTAGATCTCGACGAGAACCGTGCCGGTGGAGTTGGGCGGACTGACGAGCTGGGGATTGGCCGAGGGGAGGAAGGCGGCGGCGGCGACTTGCAGGGTGTAGTTGCCCGGAGCGAGCGGCGTGAGTACGGCGGCGTCGGTGCTGTTGGCCTTGAGCGGGAAGGCGCCGACGACGGCAAAGAGCG
>JAZKEV010000427.1:0-9978 GCA_040386765.1 Verrucomicrobiota bacterium
ACGCGATCCGCGAGGGCATGGACATGGCGATCGTCAACGCCGGCATGCTCGGCGTGTACCAGGAGATCCCCAAGGACCTCCTCGAGAAGGTCGAGGACGTCCTCCTCAACCGCCGCCCCGACTCCACGGAGCGCCTCGTAAAATTTGCCGACGATCTGAAGGCGCAGCAGGGCGGCGCGTCGAAAACCGAGATCAAGGAAGACCTCGCCTGGCGCAACGCGCCCGTCGAGCAGCGCCTCAGCCACGCTTTGGTGAAGGGCATCGACGCTTTCGTCGACATCGACACCGAGGAGGCCCGCCAGAAGTATGCACGCCCCCTGGAGATCATCGAGGGGCCGCTCATGGACGGCATGCGCGTCGTCGGCGACCTCTTCGGCGCCGGAAAAATGTTTCTCCCTCAAGTCGTGAAGTCCGCGCGCGTGATGAAGAAATCCGTCGCGTACCTCACGCCGTATATGGAGGAGGAGAAAAAGAAGGCCGCCGCCGCCGGCGCGATCACCCGCCCCAATGGCCGCGTGCTCATGGCCACGGTCAAGGGCGACGTGCACGACATCGGCAAGAACATCGTCGGCGTCGTCCTCGCGTGTAACAACTACGAGGTCACCGATCTCGGCGTGATGGTCTCGTGCGAGAAGATCCTCACCACCGCGCGCGAGAAGCAGGTCGATGTCATCGGCCTCTCCGGCCTCATCACGCCCTCGCTCGACGAGATGGTTTCCGTCGCCCGCGAGATGACGCGGCAGAATTTCACGGTGCCGCTTCTCATCGGGGGCGCCACGACAAGCCCCGCACACACGGCGGTGAAGATCGCTCCCGAGTATGCCCCGGGCGTCATCCACGTGCTCGACGCTTCGCGCGTCGTGAATGTCGTCAGCGCCATTCTTTCGCCCGAGCAGAAGCCGAAATACATGGCCGGCATCGTCGAGAAACAGGAGCGCCAGCGCATCGAGTTTGGCGAGCGCCAGAACAAGCGCCCCCTCCTCTCCCTCGCCCAAGCTCGCGCGCGCAAACAAATCTTCGACTGGGCCGCCATCGATATCCCGCGCCCCGAGTTTCTCGGCACGCGCGTGTACGATCCCGTGCCGCTCGAGGATATCGTGCCCTTCATCGATAGGGGTCCGTTCTTCAGCGCGTGGGAGCTGCACGGTCGCTACCCGGACATCCTCACGGATGCGGTCGTGGGCGTCGAAGCCACCAAGCTCTTCGACGACGCGCAAAAACTCCTCTCGCGCATCGTCTCGGAAAAGCGTTTCACCGCCAAGGCCGTCATCGGCTTCTGGCCCGCGAATGCCGTTGGCGACAGCATCGAGGTGTACGCCGATGAGAACCGTTCGAGCGTGGTCACGCATTTCCACTGCCTCCGCCAGCAACTGGAGAAGCCCGCGACTCAGTTCAACCACAGCCTCGCCGACTTCATCGCGCCGCGCGACTCCGGCCGGATCGACTACGTCGGTGGTTTCGCCGTCACGGCCGGTCATGGGGTCGAGGAACTCGCCACCAAATTCCGAGCCGCGCACGACGACTATGCCGCGATTATGGCGCAGGCCTTGGGCGACCGTCTCGCCGAGGCCTTGGCGGAGCTGATGCACAAGCGCGTCCGCGATCTCTGCGGCTACGGTCGCGCAGAAACGCTCACGATGCAGGAGATCATCCGCGAGAAATACCGCGGCGTCCGCCCTGCGCCGGGTTATCCCGCATGCCCCGACCACACCGAGAAGCCGGGACTCTTCGCCCTTCTCGATGCCACCGCGGCCACCGGCATCACGCTCACCGAAAGCAACGCGATGTATCCCGCGAGCAGCGTGAGCGGCCACTATTTTAACCACCCCGACTCGAAGTATTTCGCCGTCGGCAAGATCGGCCGCGACCAAGTGGAGGACTACGCCGGTCGCAAGGGCATGCCGATTCCCGAGGTCGAGCGGTGGCTGGGGCCATATTTGGACTATCGACCGACTCCGTGAGGTAGGGCGCGTATCCTTAACGCGCCGTTCAGAGTGCGCGCATGCCGAGGGCGCGGCGGCTTAAGGATAAGCCGCCGACTTCAATTCAACCACAGCCCGGGGATCGTCGGCACCATGTCCGTCGCGGCGGGTGCCACGTCGCGGATCATCTGGGCGGCCTTCATCGCCGCCTGCTGCTCTTCCTGAATCTGTTTCAACGCGCCCAGCTGGGCGGGGGTCAGCACCGTCTGCGATTGCGCCACAACCTGGTCGGTCACGCGGCCGGTGCCCGCCGTCGTCGGACCGATCGGCACCGCCTCAGGCACGCCGGAGCGCACCAGCACGGAGACGGGCGGAGCCGAGTTCTCCACCGAGGCCGGAGGCGTATTCGAGTCCAGGATACGCACCACCGCGTCGGCCTGCGAGGGCGTGAGCGGCGTGCTCGTGTAGCTCAGCCGCTGCTCGAGCTGCGCCACGGTGGCGCGGTGCATCAGCGTGCGCTCGTAATCACGATAAACGGCATACCGGTCGCTGCCGAGCGAGCTGTGGATCGCCTGCTCGATCTGCAACTGCGCCGCGCGGATGCCCGCCTGCATCGTCTCGGGCCGGAGCGGCCCCTCGGGCGCCGACTCGCTCACCGCGACGACATCGAGCGCCACGTTTTCCTTCTCGACGAGCAGGCGCTTGAACTCCGCGAGCTCATCGCCTTCGAGATTCAAGCGCCGGAAAAGATCCGCGAAGCGCGTGTCGAGCATCGCGTGCCGCTGCAGGTTCAGCGCGCGCACAAATTCCGGGTTTTCCAGCAGCCGCGTCAGCGCGCCTCCCCGCTTGCGTGAGGCTCGCGGCCCGGTGAGTCCGCTGGCTTCGAAGCCGTCGGATTCGTTCACACTCCCCCGCCGCTGCGAGGACGACGTCGCGCCGGGCACTGCCACGCTGCGATTGGCCGCGAGCCGGAGCGTCATCGTCTCCGCCGAGGGCACCACCGCAAAATCCCGCTCTGCCCGCGCCGCCAGCCGCTTTATCTCGCCGTGCTGCCGCCACACGACGAAGGCCAGCACACCCGCGGAGAGTGTCAGACCGGCAAGGAGGATATCTTTCACGCGCGACATGGGCGGCGGCACCCGTGCGACACTGGAAAAATCGCCGCACGCACCACCATCGCCGGGATACGCTGCCGCCCCTTTGGGGCAAGGCGAAAGCGCAGCCGGCCCGCACCATTCGCCGCCCGCCACCTACAGCCCGGCGCATCAATCGGCACTCCAGTCGCAAAGCGCCGCAGAGTTCCGACGCCGAACTCCGTCCACCGGTGCGACGAACGGGGCCAATCCTGCGACGAAACGCCGGCAGACCGTGACAGTCCTTTTCCCCCTCCCGTTCTCCCCGTCTCGTCATGCAGTTTGCATTGTCGAAGCCGCAGGGAATCGTCGTCCGACGGCGATAGGACACATTTTTCCACGGCGAGCGTTCCCACTTATCGCGTCGGAGCGTCAATCCGTCGGGAATTGACCGTTTTTTAGCGCGGCGAAAACGAACCTCGCCCGCGCATAGGAGTCAGACCCGACAAACACTTCATCGCTGTCATGGCCGCCTCTTCAACGATCGCCCCCGCCGGTTCGTCGACTACCACCGGTTCCAAACGTTTTCTCCGCATCCTCTACGCGGACGACCTGCACGAACTTCGTGAGGTGGCCCGCATTTCCTTCAGCCGCGATGGGCACGGGATCGAGTGCGTTCCCGATGGTCTCCACGCCCTCGATCGCATCCAGGCCGACCCCGGCTTCGACCTCGTGATCACCGATCACCACATGCCGCAGATGAACGGCCTCGCCCTCGTCCGCGCCCTGCGAGAGATCGAGTATCGCGGGAAGATCATCGTCTTCAGCTCCGAGCTGGATCCGCTGGTCGCCGCCGCGTACCGCGAGCTTCACGTCGACCGCATGCTCTTCAAGCCGGTCTTCCCTTCCGTGCTGCGCCAGACGCTGGCCGACCTCTTCCATTTTCCGTCGGCCAAGGTCTAGCCAGCGCGCTGCCCCCAGAGAGGCGCAGCATGCGGCTGCGCGTTAAGGTCGGTTCGGCAAATAATCGTACGCTAGGTAGGCACCCAGCTTGCTGGCGCTGGTGGGTAGTCGGACAAGCGCCTGTAAGCAGGCTGCCTTCAGGCTCCGGATCATTTTCCACCCACGTCGTTCGGCCCCTCCGTTCACCGGATTGTTTCCATCACCGCGCTCGCACCGCACCTCCCGATCTCTCAATCTCACGGAGCCATGCTGCACATTACCAACGGCGATTCTGCTGCCATCTCCATCCGCCAGACGGGTGTCGCGGGCGAGGTGATTTCCTGGCGCGACGTCCTGCACGAGGGTCCCGTGCCCTCCAACTTGCCGCTCGAGGCGATGAGCGAGGTCCGCGCCCGCTTCCTCTCCGCGGTCCGCTGGAGCTCCTTCCCGGAAGCACTCCGCCAGTATGGGGCCCGCGATATCGCCCTGCGCGCCGCACGACGTGTGACGCTGTGGTTCGAGCACGATCTCTACGACCAACTGCAGCTGATTCAGATCCTCGCTGCGCTAGCACAACAGCCCGACACCGAGGCTTCGCTCATCGCGATCGATTCCTTTCCGGGCTTTCCCGGGTTTCGTGGCTTGGGTGAGCTCTCGCCAGCTCAGCTCGCCTCGCTCTGGCCCCAGCGCCAACCGGTCACCGCCGCGCACCTCACGCTCGGAGCCCGCGCTTGGAAGGCCTTCACCTCATCCGACCCGCTTGCGCTGCCGGCCTTCCTCGGCACCGACCTCTCTGCGCTCCCCCTGCTGCGCCCCGCACTCGTGCGCCTGCTCGAAGAGTATCCCAGCGCGCCAAGCGGCCTCTCCCGCACCGACCGCCAGATTCTCGAGGCCGTCGCCGCCGGCGCCACGCAGTTCGGGGACCTGTTTGCGCGCGCGCAGCGCGCGGAGTCTGCCTCTTTCCATGGCGACTCGAGCATCCAGCTCCACGTTGACGAGCTCATCTCCGCCCGCACTCCGCTGCTCACAGCCGAACCCTATCGGCTCACCGATGCCGGGCGCCGGGTGCTGGCCGGCGAAGTCGATGCCCGCCAGCTCAACGGCCTCGATCGCTGGATCGGTGGCGTGCACTTGAAGCAATAACGGAGCACCGATCCCCTCCTGCGGATCACGCGAGTAGACGCGAATGATTTTGCTCTATATTCGCGTTCGCGTGATTCGCGGGCCTGTCCGGCGTTCCGGCTTTTCTCAATCCAGGGCGGGGTAGAAACCCGCCCTACTCCAAGCCCCGCGACCGCTCACAACTCCGTATACTTGTCCGAGCGACCCTTGGCCTTCTCTACGGGGTATTTCTGGGCGTTGGCCGCCATCTTTGCCTCGATCGCGGCTGCGACATCGAGTCCCGTAATATTGGCAAATTCGAGCGCGTAGATCACCACGTCTGCCAGTTCGTCGGCAATTTTTGCCCTTTTTGTACCCTCTCGCGCGATGGCGTGCGACTGTTCCGGAGTCGCCCAGAGGAAGTGTTCCATCAGCTCACCCGTCTCGGCGGCGAGGGCCATGCTGAGATTCTTGGGCGTATGAAACTGTTCCCAATCACGTTCTTGCACAAAGGCGAACACGCGTGCCTTGAGTTCGCCGAGGGTTGTCGCGGAGTCCGTAAGTGCAGCCATGACGGCAGCGTGTCACCCGTCCAGCGTCACGCAATCTTCACCATCACAAAAATGTTATAGCTTGGCACGGGGGCTGCAATATGCAGCCTCACTTCCACTTCATTAATGACCGCGTCTCTCCATCACATCCGCCGCGCCGGTGCCTGCTCTCAGCAGGTACAGCAGCGCTGCGTTGCGATGCGACCGGTCTTTTCCGTTTGGAATAAACAAACCGGCGCGGGCAACCAGAACTAAACTCTTCCGTAAATTCGGAAACGTTTAGCCCTCTGAAGCCCGGCGGTTCATCCAAGAACTACCGAGGGCAGACGTTTCCATCCACGTTTTTCCTCCCATGAATACGAACATCACCACGCTCCCGACCAACAGTCGTACGAAGGCTAAGGCGCCCGCTTCCACCGAAGCTTTCCGCCAGCCCTCCTACGATTGCCAGGAGCACGGCGACGCGATGAAACTCGTCGTCTATGTGCCCGGGGTCGATGCCTCCGGTGTGGAAATAGAGGGCCGCGGCGCCGATCTCACGGTCACCGCCAAGAAGGCCCGCTTCGTCCGGGTGAATTTCACCGCTTTGCACCTCGAGCGTGCCCAACACGACTATCGGCTCCGGCTACGGCTGGGCACCGGGTTCGATTTCGCTGCCATGCAGGCCGAGATCGCCCACGGCGTGCTCACCATAACGGTGCCGAAGCGCACGACGGGGTCACACACCACCACCAACCGGCTCGCGCGCATCGCGGCTTAACCGCCGCCGCGCGCGACGCCGTGGTGGCTGGCGTGACTCTTTGCTCCGCTGTGGCGGCACGCGTGAGGGCACGCAGGACTCAACCTCCTGCGCCGCCCCCATAGCCCCGTCACAGCGAGGGCTGAATCTTGGAAAGGGCGGGCTCCGGCCCGCCCTTTTTCGTATCCACGTGGCGGCGGCACACATCGGCTCGCGCCCGGTCGGTAGACGCTTCATTGTCGTGTGAACTGAGTCCGGCGCTCCGGCCCCGGCTCGCCGCCCCTCCCGTGAAAGCCCTTCCCCTCGCTCTTGCTGCGTCGCTCGTCGTCAACGTCGCCCTCGTGGGCCTCCTCACCCTTGGCATCTCCCCGGAGCAGTCGCAGGTGTTGCCCGCGCCTCCCGCGCCGCCCACCCCCTCATCGTCCACCCACCTTACCACGCCCGAACCGGCCGGCACGACCACGCCCCCTGGACCGCTCGCAGCCGACGATTTTGCCGGCCTCTCTGCGCGGCTCACGGCGGCCGGCGTGTCTCCGCACCTCACCCGTCTCGTCGTCACTTACAGCATCAAGCAGCACTTTGATCGGCGGCGCTTCGAGGCCGGCCTGAGTCACGACCCGGCAAGCTTTGCGCGCCGCCCCGTCACCAGCGCGACGTCCGAGAGCGCCGAGATCACCGCCGCGCGGGCGGCCATGGATCGCGAAGAGCGCGAGGCCCTCCAGAACGTGCTCGGCGGTGACGACAACCTCTCCATCGAGAGCAGGCGCCAGATCGCCGGCAATCTACCCGCCGAGAAAACCAGCAGTCTGATGAAAATCGTCAGCGACTACCGGCAGATGGAAGCCCAGCTCTACCTTCAGGATCCCAATCGCGGCTCACCCGAAAATCTCGCCAAGGTCGCCCTCCTGCAGAAAGAACGCCGTGCCGATATCGAGCGCCTGCTCACCCCGGCGGAATTGCTCGAGTACGATCTCCGCAATAGCAATGCGGCGAACCTGCTCCGCAACCGCCTTGGCCCCTTTAAAGTCACCGAGACGGAGTTTCGCGCACTCTATGCCGCCTTCAAACAAGCCGAGGAGGCTGCGACCGCGGCCGGCGTTCCGCCCCGAATCCGTGACCGCGATCCCTTGATCGAGCCCGCCCTGCGCCAGGTTCTGGGCGAAACTCGCCACGCCGATCGCGAGCGGGAAAAGCAGCTCGAGGCCGAGCGCATTCGCACCTTCGGCGCCACGCGCCAGCTCACCGAGAAGCTGGGCCTGCCGATGGAGGCGACCAACGACCTCCTGATTCTCCAAGCCGATTTTCGTCCGCGCCTCGCCGCGCTCCAGACCGCACGCACCGCGACGCCTGAGCAGCGCGAAGCCCAGATCGCCGAGCTCTCTCGCGAGGCCGAGCGCAAACTCACCTGGCTCCTCGGACCCGAGGGTTATGCCACGTATCGCGCCCAGATGGGCCAGTGGCTCACGGCCAATCCGGCGGCTCCGAACCCATAGCAGCTAAGACGCGTAGTTTTGAGGTAGCACCGGGCGGCGCGCCCGGCCGCCACTGCGACCCGATGTCAATCCCCCGCCCCACCTTTACGCGAAGACCGTCCGCTCCAACAACCAGTAGAGCCCGGCCGCAGCGACCACCGCCGAGAGCGCCGGCACGCCTTTGCGCACGAAGCCCTCGCGCTTCCGCAGCCACCAGAGCAGCGGCAGCACCGCCACCGCGATCGCGATCTGGCCCACCTCCACGCCGAGGTTGAAGCTAAAGAGCGGCACCGCGATGCCCTCGCTGCCGGCATTTCCCACGCCGAGGTCGCGCAGCACACTCGCGAAGCCAAAACCGTGAATCAGCCCAAAGGCGAACGTCAGCGCCCAGCGCCCGCGCGGCTCCTCGCCGCGGCGCCAGAGATTTTCCAGCCCGACATAGATAATAGAGGCCGCGATCAATGGCTCCACCCAACGCGCGGGCATGCTCACGATATGCAGCGTCGCGAGCCCAAGCGTCACCGAATGAGCCACCGTAAAGCACGAGATGATCGCGACGATCGACCGGAAAGTCCGGCACACCACGAGCAGCGCAAAGAGGAAGAGCAGGTGATCGTACCCGGTCCAGATGTGCTCGACGCCCAGTTTGAGAAAGCCCCAGAAGGTCGGCAGCGCCGAGACCTCCACCGCACTCGGGGCGGGTGCGGTGGTGGCTGCGGCAGGGTCTACGGTGCCGGTTCCGGCCAGCCCGGCCTCGAGCGTCGCGTCGCCCTCCTTGATGAGCTTCTTCGCCAGCGTTGAATCGCGCGCGTCGGCTACGATGACAAATTGCCGGTGCCCCGACGGTAGCGCTCCGAGCTTCAAGGCCCGCAGGGTCAGCTTCGTGCCGTCCTTTGTCGCATCGCGCGCGTACTCGAGGAAGAAGCTGACATTATCACCGGGCAGCAACTGGACGCGCACCGAGCGCGGTGTGAGCGCCGCCTCGCCGAGCTTCGCTTCCCACAGCTGCGCCGCGCTCTTCTCCAGCGCGGGCTGCACATCCGGAAAGTTGTCCTCCTCCCAGCGATCCGCACCGCGCTGCCCGCTCGGCAGAAAGTGCTTCGCATCGTCCGGCGCGAAGCCCGTGACGATCTCGATCCGGTCCGGCAACACGCGCACCTCCGCCGTGCTCAAGCCCGGATCGTGCGCCCACGCCGTCGAGCACCCCACCATGCACCACAGCCAAAGGATACGCCACGCGCTAAATCGACTCATCGACTCGGTTTCTGCCGCGACCACCGCCGCTGGCAAGGGAATGTGGAGCGCGGCACCGCAATCCCGCCTCCGCCGAACCGGACTGCAAAGGCCCCGCTCCAGAGGATGAAAACTCGCCCTACTTCAGACCGCGGCCCGTGCTCGCAACCCTCCCAGTCTCTCGCTTGCCCCGGCCACGGCTCTCGCCGAAACTGCGGACCGCCGCCGATGCCGCCTACGTTTCACTGGCCCGCGCCCGATCCTGCAGACGAGTATGGCCTCGTCGCGCTCGACTATAATCTGTCGCCCGAGCGCCTTATCTCCGCCTACCGGCGCGGCATCTTTCCCTGGCCTGACGGCGGACCGTTCAGCCCGATCCCGTGGGTCTGCCCGCCCAAGCGCGCGATCCTCGAATTTTCGTCACTCCACATTCCGCGCAGCCTGGGCAAGGCCCGCCGTGCCCACGCGGGCAAGCTCCGCTACACGTGCGACGCCGACTTCCCCGCCGTCATCGATGCGTGCGCCGCCTCGCCGCGGCCCGGCCAGGAGAGCACATGGATCACGGCCCCGATGATCGACGCGTACACTGCGCTGCACCGCATGGGCCATGCGCACAGCGTCGAGCTCTGGGATGGCGACGCTCTGGTCGGCGGGATCTACGGCGTCACGTCGGGCGGCGTCTTCACAGGGGAGAGCATGTTCCACCGCATCGACGACGCTTCGAAGCTCTGCGTGTTGCACCTCATCGACCACCTCCGCAGCCGAGGCTCCACGTGGATCGACATCCAGCAGCTCACCCCGCACTTCGCCCGTCTCGGCGCCCACGAAATCTCCCGCGCGGTGTTCCTCAAGAAGCTCGCGACCGAGCAGGCCACGGCGCGCGTGCTGTTTCCTTGATGGAATCTGAAAAGTACCGGCTGTAGTTCCGACGGTTAGCCGACGGAA
>JAZKEV010000427.1:9988-29451 GCA_040386765.1 Verrucomicrobiota bacterium
GCCGCCAGTTGTCCGTCTGATCTTTTTTGCGCCTTCTGCGCCTTTTCGCGGCTCAAAAAACGTCCCACCCTCCTCACCTCAGCACCTACGCCCCTGGCCGCACCAGCACGACATCGCTCCACTCGCCCATCGTGCGTGCGTTCACCGTCCAGCCCGGTATCAGCTCTTCAAACGCGGTGCGCACCTGCGCGTTCTCCTGCGCCAGGATTCCGCTCAACACCATCGTACCACCGGGCGCCACGGCTTCCACGAGTTCACGGGCAAAGCGCATCAACACGTCCGCCTGGATATTGGCCAGCAGCACGTCGGCGCAGCCTTTTTGGCTCCCCAAACCCGTCACCAGATCGCCGGTGAAGAAATGGACGCGCCCCGTCAGACCATTGGCCGCAGCGTTCTCCTCGCTCACGCGCACCGCCTCTGGATCGTTGTCGAAGCCGGTCACATCGCGAAAACCCAGCAGCGCCGCCGACAGCGCCAGAATCCCCGAACCGCAGCCCGCATCGATCACGCGACCGCTCGTGCCGTGCTCTTCGGCAAGCACCGTAAGCCGCTCCACGCACAGGCGCGTGGTCTCGTGGTTGCCCGTGCCAAACGCCAGCCCCGGATCGAGCCACAAGACCGCATCGCCCGCCGGCAGCTTGAAGGTCTCGCGCTCCCACACTGGCACCCAGTGCAGCCGGCCAAATTGCCAGGCGTGGAAGTGCGCCTTGTAACTATCGCGCCAGTCCGCGTCGCCGAGCGAGCGTACCACCGGCTCGCCGAGTGGCGTGGCGCCAGCGTCGAGCAGCGCGGGCTCCAACTCGGCCCACTGTGCGCGCGCCTGCGCCTCGTCCGCGCAGATGCCGAGCGCCCAGGCCTGCTTCGCGATCGCGTCCTCCAGCACGCTCCAGTTTTCACAGCCCCGCTCGAGCAGGATGTCGTCAGCCGCATTTGCGGCAGCCGCGGTGATTTCCACTTTGATTTCGAAGAGAGCCATCGCTTCACGGTCCCCTGCGCGTCGCGACGCCGCAACTTCATTTGCGGGCTGGCGCGGGCTGGCATCCCCAGATGAAGCCTGCGAAGAAGAGGATGGTGGCCACGATCGCTCCGCCCTGCATCAGCGTAGCCAGATAGGTCCAGCCAAACGTAGCCGTGGTGCTCTGGCCATTCACGTACTTTTTTTTTGAGAGCTCTGCCAGCCACTCCACGACTACGCCCCCGGACAACATATCGACGTACCCGAGGGAGAGCACGGAAAACGCGACACGGATATTGGCCACCAGACTCAAGGCCTTCCCAAATCCATTTATCGCCGCACCCTGTACGTAGCTCGGCAGAGAGGTAATCCAGGCGAACGCCAGCACCCATGTTACTATCCCTGCAATCATCGCCGCAAATCCCTGCCTCGTCGCGAAACCTCCGCACGTCGCCCAGAAGAGATTCGGAAAGGCGCAGATCACCCCGCGCACGCCCCATACCTGCAGCTGCCCGCCAAATACCCTGCCCTCCGGCAGCCATCTCACGCCCGCGGTCCCCGCAGTCCGGGTGACCTCGGCTTTGCTTTCACCTCCGCACGCTTGGCCGCGCTGATGTCGTCACTCTCATGCTCGCCGGACCGCGGCCAGGCGAGTTCACCCGATTGGGCGAGCAGGCAATCCTCGAGGGGCAGCAGCCCCTGCAGCGCGCACCAGAGCCGCGGGAGACGCTTCGGCTTCACTTTGCACCTCCCGTCGCAAGGGCACTCTGATCCTGCCCGTGCCAGTCGATATTTCGCGTGAAGTACATCAGCCCTGCGAGCGCCACGAATAGGGCGCCCGTCCCGGCCAGCAGCGCGTAGTTCTCCTGCTGCAGGATCACGAAGAGCACGCCATGCACCGCCGCGAGCAGCGCGGCGATGAGCGTGGCGCGTATCCACGTTTTCAACACAGCGGCGCTGTAGAACACGATCAACGACGACGACGAAATCGCCGCCAAAACATAGGCGATTTCGGGCGTAGTCACCTCGCTTACCGCCAGCAGCACCAGGTAGAAGAGACAGAGCGCCGCGCCTACCAAGCTATAATGCACGAAGTGCAGCCGCAGCCCCGCCAGCACCTCGAAGAGGAAGAACGCCATAAATACCAGGGTCAGCACGAACACTCCGTACTTCAGCGAGCGCTCGACCATCCGGTAGCCGTCGAAGACAGTCCCTTCCGGCGTGGGCAACTCCGCGCTACCTACATCCGATCTCGCCGATGTCCTTGTCGGCGGCTGCACCTGTGCCGGAGCTTCTCTTTTGGCGCGGGCGCGGGCGAGATTCTCCACGCGATCCTGCCGCAGGCCGTTTACGAAAAAAAGAGGAACCTGCAGCAGGAGGATGAGGCCGGCGATGAACAGTAGTATGATCGTCACGGCATTGCGGCGATCAACGCGCGCGGGTTTCGCGGGCGCGGCGTAGCCGGGGCGCGTAGGATCGTGCGGGGCGAGATAGGCGGGAGGCGTTTCCATGTCGCTCACCCTGCGCTGTCTGCATGAAGCCAGTATGAACCCACCGTGAAATCTCCGCGAAAATCCCGCTGCGAGAGCGACTTCACCTCGCGACGAATCCTAGCCCGCTCGTGGAAGGCGGGACCGGCACGCGCCGTGAGCGTCGTACACCCCTGCTCTCCCGAGCAGGCTTACAAGAGTCGCGGCGGTCAGGCAGGCCGCCCAGCCCTCTCTACGCCACCGGCAGCACCAATCTCGCCCGTGCGCCGCCCTCGCTCCGATTCTCCAGTGTCGCCTCGCCGCGATGCAGGCGTGCGATCTCGCGCACGATGCTGAGACCGAGGCCGCTGCTCTTTCGGCCCGTATCGGGGCGCGGCAGCGAATAAAACCGTTCGAAGATTCGCTCGTGCGCGTAGTCGGGTACGCCCGGCCCGCAGTCCTCCACGTTCACGCTCGCGTGCTGCGCATCGACCGTGAGCGAGACCGTCACCGTCGAGCCGGCGGGCGAAAAATCCACGGCGTTCTGCACCAGGTTGCCCACCGCCTGCTCCAGCAAAAACGCGTCGCCCCGCACGCGCGCAGCCGCCGGCAGCGCCACGGCCACCTCAACGCGTTTCAGCGCAGCGGCGCCTTTGGCTTCGTCGCACGCCTTTGCGACCACCGCGGGGAAATCGACTTCCACGAGCGTCTCGCCGGCGCGGCGCGACTCCAGCGACGCGAGTTCCAGCAGCCGCTCGACGATCCGTTGCAGCCGCGCCGTCTCCGCCCGGAGGTTGGCGATGAAGCGCGCGCGGTCCGCCTCCGGAGGGTTTTCAGCCAGCAGCTCCGCCGCGCCGCGGATCGCCGAGAGCGGGGCCTTGAACTCGTGCGTCAGCGCCTCCGTGTAACGCTCCACGTAGGCCTTTCCTTCAAGTGCAATGCGCATCTCCTCGAAGGCCTGGCTAAGGGCGTGGATCTCCTTCGCTCGCGAGGCCGGTGGTATCGCCACCTCGCCCGAGCGCACCGCCTGCGCATACGCCGTCAAGCGCTCCAGAGAGTGCGTCAGCTTCGTCGCGATGTACCAGCCCACCCCCACCATGATCAGTGCGATCCAGCCGAGCGACCAGATGAGATCCTTGCGCGCCCGCCTCACACTGTCCGTCACGGTCGCGAGCCGCCGCCCCACACCCACGCGGCCGACAACTTCCGAGCCACGTCGTACGGGCGCCGCCACGCGCAACTCACCCGAGACCTCTGCGACATTTGACAGCGTATAGTTCTCCGAGGCGCGGTCACCCCCGCCTGTCATAGGAAAACTGTAAATGCGCCCCACATCGGCGCCATCCTGCGAGTCGAAGACCACCCGCCCCTCGCGATCGCAGGCAAATATCCGCAGCATATCCATGTTCGCCGAGAGTGGCTCGAGCTTTCGCCACCATCCGTCCCCGGCATCGGCGGACAGCGTGACGGAGGCCGCCAGAAACACCGCGGTGTCACCGAGCGTCCGCCGCATCGACTCCACGTACCGGAACCGGACGTCGCGCAGCACCAGCGCCATCATCACCGCAAACCCCACCGCCGATGCCAGGACGTAGACCCCGAAAATCGCGGTGCGGATCTTCATGCGCTCACGAGGTCTCGCGCAGCGAGTAGCCGAGCCCGCGATGCGTCTGGATTGGATCCTCCTCGGGCGCGACGACGCGCAACTTGGCGCGCACCGTCTTCACGTGAGCATCCACCGTGCGGTCGAGGCTCGCGCCGGGGTCATCCCACGCCGCCTGCAACAACTGTTCGCGCGAGAAAACGCGCCCTGGTTTCGCGACCAGCGTCTTCAAGAGCCGGTACTCGTTGCGTGTCAGGTCGAGAGCCGTTCCGCGATAGCGGATCGCGCACCGCTCCTCGTCGACGGCAAATTCCGCGGGAGTGGAGGCGCCTGCGGTCGGTGCGGTGCCCTTCGGCGCGGAGCCGGCTGATGCGGCGCCCGTTGCTTCGACAGGCGTGCTGCCGTTGCCGTTTGTCCGGCGGAGGATGGCTTTTATGCGCGCGGTCAATTCGCGCGGACTGAAGGGTTTCGTGAGATAATCGTCGCCGCCCAGTTCCAGCCCGAGCACGCGGTCGAGCTCGGTGTTACGCGCGGTGAGAAAGAGCACCGGCACCGCCGAGCGCGTGCGGATCGTCTTGCACACATCGAAGCCCGTGCCATCCGGCAGGCCGACATCGAGCACCACCAGCGCAAACTTCGCCTCCGCCAGCGCCGCGAGCCCTTCGCGTCCAGTGGTGCGCCACGTGGGCTCAAAGCCCTCTGTCTTCAACGCGTAGACGATCGTATCCGCGATGGCAGGCTCGTCCTCGACAACCAGGATTTTAGGGCGCTCGTCCATCGTGCGTCAGGCCTTCTCGCTTAGCCGCGCGATCGTCGCCGGCAGCAGCGCATGCTCCACCGCGTGCACCTTGGTCGCCAGCGTTTCGAGCGTATCCGAACTCTCGATGCGCACGGCCGCCTGGTCGATGATCGGGCCGCCATCCACATCCAGCGTTACGTAGTGGACGGTGCAGCCCGTAATTTTCACCCCGCGGCGGAAGGCCTGCCCGATGCCATCGAGCCCCGGGAAGCTCGGCAGCAGGCTCGGGTGCAGGTTGATGATCTTGCCCTCGAATTTCGTGATGAAGGGCAGCTTCAGCACGCGCATGAAACCCGCGAGCACGATCAGGTCCGGCTGGCACGACAGGATCGCCGCGATGTAGTGCTGCTCTCCCTCGCCATCGAGCTTGGTCTTGTAGGGCGCCGGATCTAGAAATGTCGCCGGCACGCCGAAACGCGCCCCCAGCGCGAGGATGCCTGCCTCCGGCTTGTCGGCGAAGATCTGCACGACCTGCCCTCGCCCGAGCTTGCCCGCCTGCTGGGCTTGGAGGATCGCCTCGGCATTAGAGCCGCGGCCGGAACCGAGAATGACGATGCGCATGATTTAAATTTCTCCTGCCGCCTTGATCCGCGCGATGAGTTGCGTCGTCGAGAAGCCGGGGAGGAAGCCCATGAACTCGATTTTGGCTCCGACTTCCTCCAAGGCGGCGCGTTCCTCGGGGTTGAGCTTTTCCAGCGTGTAGTCGCCCGCCTTGCAGTAAACGTCGGGCCGCAGGGCGCGGATCTCCGCCGTGAGCCGGGGCGTCCCAAAGATCGTCACGGCATCGATGCACGCCAGCGCGCCGAGCGCGTAGGCGCGCTGTTCCTCGTTTTGCACGGGGCGGGTCGGGCCCTTGAGGGCGCGCACGCTCGCATCGGCGTTGAGGGCGATCGCGAGCGCATCTCCGAGCTGCCGCGCTTGTTGCAAATAGTAGAGGTGTCCCGTGTGCAGCAGGTCGAAGACGCCGTTGGTCAGCACCACGCGGCGGCCGGCCTTGCGCAGCGATTCACGCCAGGCGACCGCTTCTTCCAGCGACCGCAGTTTTGGGTTGTCGAGTTTCACCAGCCCGCAAGCCTCACGCTTCCCCCCGCGGTTGTAAATCCGCATCCCCACGCGTTATGAATCTCCGTCCTCTCCTCACCGCCTTTGCCCTCGTCGCCTGCGCCACCGCGGCCTTCGCCTCGAAAGAGAAGCCCGTCATCGGCCTCTCTCTCGATACGCTCAAGGAGGAGCGCTGGCAGCGCGACCGCGATACCTTCGTCGCCGAGGCCGAGCGGCTGGGCGCCAAGGTCATTGTGCAATCCGCGAATAGCGACGACACCCGGCAGGTGCGCGACATCGAGTCGCTCATCAGCCGCAATGTCGATGTGCTCGTCGTGGTCCCGCACAACGCCGAGGCCATGACCCGTGCGGTCAAATCCGCCAACGAGGCCAAGATCCCCGTCATCGCCTACGACCGCCTCATCTTGAATGCCTCGATCGACTACTACCTCACCTTCGACAACGTGAAGGTCGGCGAAGTCCAGGCCAGCTACGCCGCCGACCGTCTCCCGAAGGATCGTCCCGCCCGCATCGTGCGCATCTACGGCGCGCCGACCGACAACAACGCCAAGCTCTTCAAGCAGGGCCAGGACAATATCCTCCTCCCGCTCATCAAGGCCGGTAAAATCCAGGTTGTACACGAAGACTGGGCGCAGGATTGGAAGCCCGAGAACGCCAAGAAAATCATGAACGCCGCCATCACCAAGGCCGGCGATAAGATCGATGCCGTGATTGTCTCCAACGACGGCACCGCCGGCGGCGCGATCCAAGCCCTGCAGGAAGACAAGCTCGCGGGCAAAGTCCTCGTGACCGGCCAGGATGCCGACCTCGCCGCCTGCCAGCGCATCCTCCGCGGTACGCAGGCCATGACGATCTACAAGCCCCTCAAAAACCTCGCCCACCTCGCCGCTCGCGTCGCCGTCGAGGTTGCCAAAGGCAACAAGCCCACCGCCCCGGACAAGATAAACAACGGCGTGAAAGACGTGCCCGCGATTTTCGAAAAGGTCATCGGGGTGGACAAAGAGAACATGCAGGCGACGGTGGTCGCGGATGGGTTTCACAAGGCGAGCGACTTGAAATGACCAAGACCCAACGTCCAATGACCAAGGGACCGAGACGCTGATCCGTGGTCATTGGTCCTTGATCCTTGGTCATTCCTCCAATGCCGTCGCACCTCACCTCGAGCATGGGCGTTGAACGATCGGCCATCCTTGCCGCCCGCGGCCTGACCAAAAAATTTCCCGGAGTCACCGCGCTGCGCGACGTCGCCTTCGATCTCCGCGCGGGCGAGATCCACGCGCTCTGCGGTGAAAATGGCGCGGGCAAATCCACGCTCATCAAGCTCCTCTCCGGCATCCACCCGCACGGCTCCTACGAAGGTGAACTGCGCATCGATGGCCAGCCGGCGGCCTTTCGCAGCATCCGCGATGCAGAGGCGGCGGGGATCGCGGTCATCACGCAGGAGTTCGCCCTCGTCGACGAACTGAGCATCGCGGAGAATATTTTCCTCGGCCGCGAGCCACGCCGCGGGTTCTGCGTGGACTGGCTTGAGCTTCATCGGCGGGCGGCGGCACTCCTTGCCGACTTCGGCCTCACGCTCTCGCCCGAAACGCCGGTCCGCGCGCTCGGCATCGGCCAAAAACAGCTGATCGAGATCGTCCGCGCCATCGACAAGCGCTCGCGCATCCTCGTCCTCGATGAGCCCACTGCCGCGCTCACCGGCCAGGAAGTTATCACCCTCCTCGACCACCTCCGCCGGCTGCGCGCCCGGGGCACCGCTTGCATCTACATTTCCCATAAGCTCGATGAGGTCTTCGCGCTCGCCGACCGCATCACCGTGCTCCGCGATGGCGCCAGCATCGTCACGCTCGACCGCGCCGCCGCCACGATCCCGCTCGTGATCCGCCACATGGTCGGTCGCGAGATCGCCGATCTTTTCCCGCGACGACCCGCCCAGCCGCGCTCGGCCTCCGAAACGTCCGTCCTTTCCGTGCGGGGGCTTTCGGTCGCACCCACCCGGGGCGAACTCGCATTCCTCCGCGACATCTCTTTCGACCTCCACCCAGGCGAGGTCCTCGGCTTTGGTGGACTAATGGGGGCCGGCCGCACAGAGCTGCTCATGCACCTCTTCGGGGCGTGGGGCCATCGCCTCGGCGGCACGGTCACCTTGCGCGGAGAACCCCACGACGCGCCCACGCCGCGCACCTCCATCGCCCGCGGCCTCGTGCTCGCGACCGAGGACCGTCGCCGCTACGGTCTCGTGCTCGACCACAGCATTGGCTTCAACCTTTCGCTCTCGAGTATCCAACGAAGCACTACGGCAGGCTGCATCGACCACCCCGCCGAGTATGTGCGCAACCAGCGCCTCTTCGACTCCCTCCGGATCAAAGCCCCTACGCAGGCCACCCGCACAGGCGGCCTCTCCGGCGGCAACCAGCAGAAAGTCGTCCTCGGCAAGGCTCTCATGACGGAACCCACCGTGGTGCTCCTCGACGAGCCCACGCGCGGCATCGACGTCGGCGCGAAGCTCGAGGTCTACGAGCTCATTGCTCGCCTGATCGTCGAGGGGAAATCCGTCATCCTCGTCTCCAGCGAGCTCCCAGAACTGATGGGCCTGAGCGACCGGATCATCATGCTCGCGGTCGGCCGCATTGGCGGCGAGTTCGCCCGCCCCGAGTTTTCGCAGGAGAAACTTCTCACCGCAGCCATGGGCCGCGCCGTCGCCTGACCCTCCGTACGATGAACGTCCGCAACGCTACCCGTTCCCTCGCGATGCCGCTCGCGCTGCTCGCGCTGTGCATTTTCTTCGCGGTCCGCGAGCCGGCCTTTCTCGGTCCGCGCAATCTCACGCAGCTCTTCGTCGAGTTCTCCATCGTCGGCACGCTCGCGCTTGGGATGTTCATGATTCTGCTCACCGGGCAGATCGATCTCTCGGTCGGCAGCGGCGTCGGACTCATAGGTGGCATCTCGGCCATACTTGTCTCGCAACATGGATGGCCCGCTCCGGCGGCGTTGCTCGTCGGCCTGTTCGTCGCGCTCGTGCTCTGGGCGCTCATGGGGACGCTCATCGTCAAGCAGCGCATCCCTTCCTTCATCATCACGCTCGGCGGCCTGCTAATCTTCAAAGGCCTCTTCTGGCTGATCATCCAGAATTCCACGATCCCGGTTTCGCCGGGCGGCCAGGACAACGTCTATTCGCTGCTCACCACGTATTATCTTCCTCACCACGCCGGCCTGACGGTCGCCGCCGTCGTACTGTTCGTCCTCGGCTTTATCGGCTGGCGCAGCCGTGCTGCCCGACGCGCGCATGGGCTACCCGTGGCCTCGACCTCTTCCACGTTCGCGCTCTGGATTGCCCTAGCGGTCGGTGTCGTGGGCCTCGTCGTGCTGTGCAATGCCTTTCGCGGCGTGCCGCTCACTCTCCTGATTCTCTCCGCCACTGCCGGCATTGTTTACTTTCTCACCCGCCACACGCCCTTTGGCCGCTACCTCTATGCCATCGGCGGCAATGAAGAGGCCGCGCATCTCTCGGGCATCGCCGTGCACCGCGTGCTCATCGGCGCGTATGTGCTCATGGGTGTCGCCGTCGCGCTCACCGGCTTCATGACAACCGCTTACTCGGGCTCCTCGACGACCACGGTCGGCGACCTCATGGAGCTCGATGCCATCGCCGCGTGTGTGATCGGCGGCACGGCTTTGCGGGGCGGCCGCGGCACTGTGGGCGGCGTGATCTTCGGCGCGCTCATCATGACGACGCTGCTCAATGGCATGACGCTGCTCGCCGTCGCGCCCGAGGCCAAATTCATCGCGCGAGGGGCCGTGCTTGCTCTGGCGGTTTGGATGGATGTGAAGCTTACGCGGCGGTGAGGTGGGCCGCTCGACAAGGCAAGGCGAGGTGTCCCCGCCGAGCCGTCGGGCTTTGCGCAGGCGAAAATCTCGAGGCATTCGCACGCGTGCTGCGCGACGGCTCACCGGGGACGGTTCGTCCTACCCCATGAGTTCCATGGCCGCTCCTACTGGGAAAAAATCCTGTCCGCTTTTCATCCGACCGGCAACCAATGAGCAATTCCACGATGAACACTGACACCGACTTGCTCCGCCGCTACGTCCATGATCGCGCCGAAGCCGCCTTCACCGAACTCGTGCAGCGCCACCTCGGGCTGGTTTACTCGGTCTCGCTGCGTCGCGTTGGCGGCGACGCGCAGCTCGCCGAGGATGTGACGCAGCGCGTTTTCTCCGTTCTCGCGCGCAAAGCGCCTTCGCTGCTCGGCCGGCCCACGCTCTCCGGCTGGCTTTACACGAGTGCCCATCTGACATCAGCCGCGGTCGTTCGTGGCGAACGTCGGCGTAAAGCGCACGAAACCGAGGCTCAACTCATGCAAACCATCCAGAGCTCTTCCGAACCGACCGTCGACTGGACACGGCTTCGGCCTGTTATCGATGACATTATCGTGGCCCTCAAAGAGGAAGACCGTGAAGCGATCGCGCTGCGCTTCTTCGAAAAATGCTCTTTCGCCGAAGTCGGCCTGGCGCTGCGCGTGACGGAGGATGCGGCGCGGAAGCGCGTCGACCGTGCCCTCGAAAAGCTCCGCGCCATGCTGGCGCAACGTGGCATCACGTCCACGACCGCGGCGCTCGGAATCGCCTTGCCGGCCTTTGCTGCGATCGACTCGCCGGCTGGGTTGGGAGGCAAAGTTGCCCGCCACGCGCTCGCCGGCGCGCCTGCCCCCTCATTGCTCACTACGATCGCTCAAGCGATCTGGCCGGCCGCTGCCGTCCTCGTGCTCGGAGGTGCCTTGATTGTAACCCAACGCCAGACCAACGACGCCTTGCGCACAGAGCTTGCCGCGGGACTCGCAAGCGAAAGCGCACTGGCGACCTTGCGCATCGAAACCCGGCAACTCGCCCCAAGCATAACAGCCGCTCGCGCGCTCTCTCCAGCGGCGCTACCAACCAGCGTGAGTGCACCAGCAAAGAGCACCGCGGCAGAATTCACCGGGCCGGTCATCACCATCACCGCCGCAGGAACGCTCGCGTGGAACAACGACTTCGTCAGTTTGGCGGAATTCAAATATCGGCTGCGCGAGCTTCAGGCGAAAGGCCCGGAAGCAGCCATTCGCATTCAATCGTGGGGCAGAAACAGTGGGCCACTAAGATACGTCCTCGATGAAGCCCGCCAGGCGCAGATTCAGAATATCTCCGAGGACATTCTCGATGGGTGGTGGTTCTGATGAAGCCCGGCGTCAAACCACTCTTGTTCATGGTCGCAGCCGTAACGATGGCCGCAGGCTGGCTCTCCGAACGGACCGTAACGACCGAGCTCCGCGGCCAGCTTGCCGACCAAGGCGACCACCGCCGCGAGGTGGACGCGTTACGCCGTGAGCAGGATCGGTTGCGCACGCTCAAACGCTCGGCCGACGAACAGATCCAGTTCCAAGCCGATGCCGCGAAGCACGAAGCGGTGACCGCGCCCGCGCAACCGGAAGGACTCTCCTCCGAAAAATGGCTGCCGCCGGGTGCCTGGAAAAATCGCGGCTGCGCCACGCCCTCCGGCACCCTGGAAACCATGCTTTGGGCAGCTGCCGGTGGCGAGGTGGCGGCGCTGGGAGATATGTTGTACTTCGACGGCGCCGCAGAGGCGAAAATCAATGCGATATACGCTCAACTTCCGGCCGAGGCCCGCACTCAATATGTGAGCCCCGCTCAGCTCTTCGCCGCGTTCACTACGGCAGCGATTCCAATCGGCGATGCGCAACTGGTCTGGCAGCGTTACAACGGATCGAACGAGGCGGAGGCCTGTGTCCGGATCACCCTTCCCGATCACAAGCCGCTTGATTCATCAACCACCTCACCACGATCCAACCTCGATGCGCTCATCGGGCCGACGTGGCGGCTTGGACAGAAGAACGTCGCAAATTTCACCCTTCGCCGCAGCGACGGAGCCTGGCGGCTCGTGGTGCCGGCGTCCGCTGTGGCGAAGGTTGAAAAGGAAATTGGCCGGCTGAAGTAGGACTCGGTCCGCCTAACTTGGACGCGTCCCCACCCCGCTTCATCTACCCGCTGCGTCAGAAAAATTTCTTAGCTTTCTCGAAAAAAGATTTCGAGGTCGGTTCGTTGGCGTCGCCGCTGACGCGGGCGAATTCTTCCAGAATCTTCTTCTGCTCGCTCGTGAGGGAGGTCGGGACTTCCACCTGCACACGCACGAGCTGGTCGCCTTGCGCGCCGCCGCGCAGGCTCGGCATGCCCTTGCCGCGGAGGCGGAAGGTCGTGCCGCTCTGCGTCGCCACCGGAATCTTCAGCGAGGCCTTCCCGGAAAGCGTCGGGACCTCGATGTTTCCGCCGAGGGTCGCGAGGGTGAACTTGATCGGGATCTCGCAGAAGAGATCCTCACCCTGCCGCTCGAAGAGCTCGTGCTCCTTGACGGTGAGGACGATGTAGAGATCGCCCGCCTGACCGCCCGAGAGGCCCGCTTCGCCGTTGCCGGTCGAGCGCAGGCGCGAGCCCGTGTCCACGCCGGGAGGAATGCGCACGTTGAGCTTGGTGGTCTTCGGCACGCGGCCTTCGCCACGACACGCCGTGCAGGGCTTCTCGACCTTGCTGCCCGCGCCGCTGCAGGTGGGGCAGGTCTGGGTAAAGGTGATGATCCCGCCGGAGCGGCGGATCTGGCCCGCGCCGCGACAGGTCGGGCACGTGACCTTCTTCGAGCCCGGTTCCGCGCCGCTGCCAGTGCAACGCTCACAGGTCATGTTCTTGCGGAAGGAGATTTCTTTTTCCACGCCGCGCGCCGCTTCCTCGAGCGTGATCTCGAGATCGTAGCGCAGGTCCGCGCCATCGCGGCCACCCTCACGTCCGCCACCGGCGCCGCCGAACATCTCCTCGAAGATTCCGCCGCCGCCACCCCCGCCGCCTCCGCCCTGCTGGCCGAAGACCTCGCGAAAAATATCGAAGGGATCGTGAAACCCGCCGCCCGCGCCGCCCATGCCGCCGGGCCCGCGCTGCATGCCGGCGCCCGCGCCCTCGAAGGCCGCCGCGCCGTAGCGATCGTACGCCGCGCGCTTCTCCGGGTCGCTCAACACCTCGTAGGCGTGCGACACCTTCTTGAACATCTCCTCGGCCTCCTTATTGCCGGGGTTCTTGTCGGGATGAAACTGCACCGCCTTCTTGCGGTAGGCCTTCTTCATCTCTTCGGCGGTGGCGCCTTTTTGCACGCCGAGCAGTTCGTAGTAGTCGTCCTTGGCCATGTTGAGTGGATCGCTGGAAAATCAATCAAGCCGCGCCCGCGGAGTGCGGACGCGCACTAAAAAATGTCAGGCCTTTCCGTCCTTTGCGGGGCCGCTGGAAACCACCACCGACGCGGGGCGTAGCAGGCGGCCGTTCAGCGAGTAGCCCGTGCGCACCACGGTGAGCACGTGCTCCTCCTTCACGTCCTTGCTGGGCTGGTGCGAGATCGACTCGTGCTGGTGCGGATCGAAAGGCAGGCCCACCGGATTGATCTCCTTGAGCCCGTGCGTCGCGAGCGCCGACTTGAGCTGCGTCAGCACCATGTCGACGCCGCCCACCAGCGACTTCAGATCGGCATTAGGCTGTCTGGCCGCCTGGATGGCGAGGCCGAGCGTATCGATGACCGGAAAGACATCCTCGAGCACGCGCCCCGTGGCCGTGGTCCGCAGGTCATCCTTTTCGCGCACGGCGCGGCGCTTGAAATTCTCCATGTCCGCCGCCGTCCGCAGAAACTTCTCGTAGTTGGCCGCCGCCTCGGCCTTGGCCGCCACAAGTTCAGCGTGCAGATCGGCTTGCGCGCCCTCCGGGGCGGCGTTTTCGGGCGCCGTCTGGTCGGGGGATGCAGTCGAGGGAGTCGCAGGCTTGTTGGTTTCGGGCTCAGGCATAATGAAAAAGAGCGCCGAATTAACTACGGGTTTCGGGTTTCTTCAAGCTCCCCGTGCGGCGGGTACAATCAACCGGCAAAATTCTCCGTCACGAGGAGGATGGTCGTGGTCTCGGCGGCGAAGGTGAAAGCGCCCGCATACGGGGCCAGGACATTGTCGCCCCGGTTCAGCTTCGTCCCAAAGGGCGAGCGGGTGCTGCTGTTGCCCTCGGTCGTCGCCCGCACGGTGCCGCTCACCACGCTCACGAGGCGGGGCTGCTCCCCGGCGCGGAGGTGCAGCCGCTCGCCGGCGCCGAGCACCACGCGGCGGATGCAAAACTCCGCACAATCCGCGATCACGCCCGAGGTCGGCGCCCCTCGCACCGGCGCGGGCTCGAAATCGGTCCAATCGATGGAGCGCAGCGACTGCTTCACGTGAAGCTGGCGGGGCTGGCCATCGAGGCCCACCCGACCCCAATCGTAGACGCGGTAGGTGGTGTCGGAATTCTGCTGGATTTCGAGGATGAGGTTGCCCGCGTCGATCGCGTGGACCTGGCCGCTGTGGACGCACTGCTCGAGGGTATTGTCGCCGATGGCGCGCTCGAATTGCTCGCGGGTCGCGCCGCGCTTGAGGCCGACGATGAGCTCGGCGCCGGGCTGCGTCTCGGCGATGTACCAGTTCTCGGTCTTCGGCTCGCCCTTCAACTCGCCCGCGACCGAGGCGGGCGGATGCACTTGCAAGCTCAGCCGTTCCCGGCAATCGAGCCACTTCACCAGAATCGGAAACGGTTTACCCGCCGGCCACTTCGGGCCCATCACATCGGCGGCATGCTGCGCCAGCACGGTGCGGAGGGAGTGGCCGTTCTGCGGCCCGCCCTCCACGATGGACTGCGCCTCGGTGCGGTCCACGATCTCCCAGCTTTCGCCGATCGGGGTGCGCCCCGGCAGGGTCCGGCCGAGGGCGGATTCGAGAGCGCGCCCGCCCCATACTCTCTCCTGGTAAATCGGCTGGAAACGAAGCAGTTCGCGCATACGGAAAACAGTTTTTTGTGAAAAGGAAGCTGGGGGGGTTTACAATTGACCACCCGACTCATAAACATCGTCTATCTGTTCCAAGTTCTGGAGTCGGTTCACCACAAATGCGCAAGTCCGAGAATTCAAACCCAAACGACGGCCCGTCGTTCAGCGCGCCGCGTTATCGGCCTAATTGGATCGCCGCGCTCGTCTGTTTCTTTCTCGGCGCATATCTCGCTGTCGCGCTGGTCGCTTACGACCCCAGGCAGAGCCCCTTCGATCAGCAGCCCGCACCCATGGAGCAGAATCCCGCGGGCCTCGTCGGCGCGTACATCGCGGCGGGGGCATTTCGCGCCATTGGCGTCAGCTCGTGGTTTGTGCCGATCTTCCTTTTCTGGATGCTCTATGTCTCTGTCCGGAGTTCGAAGCATCTGACCGGCACGCGCAGCATCGCGATGCTCGTCGCCATTGTGTGCTCCTCCGGGCTCGCCGCGATGTTCGCGGAGCCCAAGTTGACCACCAACTGGTTCCCCTACGGGCCGGGCGGCGTGATGGGCCTCACGTTGTACCACAGTGTGCTGCGCAATGCACTCGGGCCGTTTGGCTCGGCCCTGATCCTGGGCACGATCTACGCCGGCGCGCTGCTCTTCATCTTCACCCGCGATATCGGCAACGAGATCGAGAAGATGGTGACCAACTTCAGCCAGTGGCGCGCCGACCGCGCCAAGATGAAGGCCGAGGTCGCCGCCGCCCGTCAGAAGGAAAAGGAGTCCAAGGCCAAGCAGAAGACGGCCGCCGCCTCTGTCGCCGCCAGCGCCGCCACTCCAGCCGCGGCTTCCGCTCCGGTCGGCCCTTCGGGCAAGAAGACCTTTGTGGCCAAGACCGCCGAGGATCCGCTCGCCAAGGGAATGTCTTCCCGTTCCGCCGACGCACCCGTCTCCGCGCCACCGCCTCCGGTCAAGGCCGAGGCCCCCGTGCCGCCGCCCGAGCCCAAGCCCGCGCCTGCGCTCAAGCTCTCCAAGCCCGCGCCCGTCTCCGACACCGCGACCGACGTCAAAGCGCTCGCCGTCGCCACCGGCAAGGTCGAACTCAACATCGTCAAGCCCGAGGAGCCCAAGAAGGCCGCCAAGTCCATCCTCCCGCAGAGCGACGACACCAACTACCAGTTTCCGCCCATCACGCTCCTCAAGGAGCAGGCCAAGCCCGCCGCGAGCAATAGCGAGGAGGAGCACCGGCAGAACGCGGAGAACCTCCTGCGCATCCTCAGTGAGTTCGGCGTCGAGGTCTCGCTCGGCGAGATCCACGTAGGCCCGGTGATCACGCGCTACGAAGTGGTCCCCGCTCCGGGCGTGCGCGTCGAGAAGATCGCTGGCCTCGATAAGAACATCGCCCTCGGCATGCGCGCGCAGTCCGTGCGCATCCTCGCCCCGATCCCCGGCAAGGCCGCGGTCGGCGTGGAGGTTCCCAATCAGCACCCGACGCCCGTCGGCATGCGCGAGCTCCTCGAGAGCGAAGACTGGGCCGGCGTTAAGTCCGAGATCCCGATCGCCCTCGGCAAGGACGTCTCCGGCAAACCGCTCATCTCCGATCTCTCGAAGATGCCCCACTTGCTGATCGCCGGCGCCACCGGCTCCGGCAAATCGGTGTGCATCAACTCGATCGTCGCCTCGATCCTCTACTCGAAGAGCCCGAAGGATCTCCGCCTCATCATGGTCGACCCGAAGGTCGTCGAATTGAAGATCTTCAATTCACTGCCGCACATGCTGATTCCGGTCGTTACGGAGCCGAAGAAAGTGCCGGGCGCGCTCAAGTGGCTCCTCAGCGAGATGGAGCAGCGCTACCAGATCTTCGCGAAGTGCAACGTGCGCAATATCGTCGGCTTCAATGGCCGTAAGAAAGGCGCTAAGGCCGATGCCCCCCCCGCCGATGCGCCCGAAGGCTCGCTCCCCGGCATCGACCCGCTCGCCAACGACGATATCGAGGTGCCGGATCGCCTGCCCTACATCGTCGCCATCATCGACGAGCTCGCCGACCTCATGATGGTCGCACCCGCCGAGATCGAGACGAGCATCGCGCGCCTCGCCCAACTCGCCCGCGCCGCCGGCATCCACCTCATCATCGCCACGCAACGCCCGTCGGTGAACGTCATCACCGGCGTCATCAAGGCCAACCTCCCCTCGCGTATCGCCTTCCAGGTGGCGTCGCAGGTCGACTCCCGCACCATCCTCGACACCAAGGGCGCCGATACCCTCATCGGCCGCGGCGACATGCTCTTCTCCCCGCCCGGCAGCTCGCGCCTCGTGCGCGCACAGGGCGCCTTCGTCTCCGACGAGGAGGTCCAGGAGATGGTCGAGTTTCTCAAGCGCAACGGTCCGCCGCAGTACGCTCAGTCCGTCCAGCAGCAGATCGACCGCGCCGCCCGCGAGGACGACGAAGACGGCGAGGAGGGCGATGACGACGAAGATTTGGGTGACGACGAGGAGTTGTATCAGCAGGCCTTGGACGTCCTGAAGTCCACCAAGCGCGCCAGCACCTCCATGCTCCAGCGCCGGCTCCGCATCGGCTACAACCGCGCCGCCCGCGTGATGGAGATCATGGAGGAAAAGGGCATCGTCGGCCCCGAAAACGGCTCCAGTCCCCGCGAGATCCTCGTCGATCTGGACTCGCTTTGAACGCACCCGCGAAACCCACCAGAATCGCTAAAGACCGGGCCCTCCGCCCCTTTTTCGCGTGATTCGTGTGTCTCGCAGGCACTTCCCTCTTCCCCTTCCGCTTTAAAACTTCTAATTCCCCTCCATGCAGACCATCGGCGAACGCCTCGAGGAGGCGCGCAAGAAAAAGGGCATCTCCATCCGCGAAGCCGCCGAAGCCACCAAAATCCGCGGCGACTACCTCACGAAGTTCGAGACCAACCACTTCGACATCGGCCTCACCGAGATCTACACGCGCGGCTTCCTCCGTACGTATTCCAATTTCCTGAAGCTCCCGGCGGATCGCATCCTCAGCGACTACGCGGCCCTCGGTCGCGGCGACGTGCGCCCGCAGAAGATCAACCGCGATGTCTATGGCCGCATCGACATCAGCGTGGCCTCGGCCGGCGAAGCCTCGGACCGCGCCGCCCCGCCCGAGACCACGGCCGCGCCTGAGCCCTCGCACGCCAATCGCGGCCCCGCGCGTCCGCGCACCGGCAGCTCCCTGCCCACCGGCCCCGACCCCGCGACCGTTTTCAAGTACGTGAAATGGGGCGGCATCGCCGTCGTAGGCTTCCTCGCGATTCTTCTCATCTGGAGTTTCTTCAGCGGCACCAAGCGTCCGGGCTCGACGGCCAATACCACGGGCACCGGCGGTTCAGTCGTCCCGCGCGGCCCGGTGATGAAGCTGAACGCCTTTCGCACCGTGCAAATCCGCGTAGTGCGAGCGCTGTCCGATGTCGACGAAGGCGAGCTCATCTGGGCGGGCACACTCGCCGCCGGCGAAACGAAATCCGTTCCGTGGACGAGCGCGGTTTTCATCGAAGGCACCCCAAGCGACGCGCTCGAACTCGAGGTGAACGGCGGCCGGGTAAAGTTCCACGAGGTCGTAAGCGGCAGCGGAGGCAACAAAGCCAAGCTCCCGCCGCCGCCGGCGCAGTAAGCGTGGGAACGCTCGCGGATACTCGAGCGACAAATCGCCTGTGGTACTCGCCGCGTGAGCGGCGAGCTAAGGAGACCCGCGAGCGAAGCCGCGTCCGAGTACGGACTAAACGCCAGCGAGTTGACGGTCTAGGTCGCGCGCGGTAGCGCGGCTTATCATCTCAAACCCACCGGCGTCCCCAAAACTTCCCGCAACACAAACGCCCGGCGCAAGCTTTCCGGGTCGTGCAAATCCTGCAGTACCTGGCCACGCGCCACCGCGCGGAGCGCGCCTTCGGTGCGGGCTTCGTCCGCTCTCGCGGTTGCGACGTGTGCCGCATGGCGCTTCGCCAGCATCTTGTTTTCCTCAAGCACGCGCAGCTCCTCGGCGAGTTGCTCCTGCCGCTCCACTTCCATGCGGTTGCGGTCGTGGGCCACTTGCGAGTACGCCGCGGGCGCGGGCACCGGCTCGGACGGCTGCTGCCGCTTGCGCTGCTCGAGATGCTCGATCATCCGCCGGAGCGGCTCGGGCATCTCCGGAATCGCCGTGGGATCGCGCTGCACCACAGGCGGAAGCGGCGGCGGCTCCGGTGCCCGCTCGACATGCGTGGGCGCGGGAGCAGACGCCGGCGCCGTATGGCTCTGGGCCGCGCGGCGCGCGGCGATCTTGCGTTGAATCTCCTCCCGCGCCGCCTGCGTGCGACGGTGCTCCTCGAGCTCGTTGAATCTCGGCTCCGGATCAGGCTTGTTTTCCTTCGAGCGCTTAAAGCCCCGCACGATCTGCGAGATCACGACGATCAGGAAGATGATCCCCGGCAGCTTCTTTACGAGGTGCTCTTGAATCCATTCGATCATGATGGGCGGTAGCGGAGTTAGTCCGAAGCGCTCTGCGTTAGTTTACCCCTCGGCTCATTTCTTCCCGTCAGGATGCGCGATGGAGCCCCGCATCGCGGTGTCGGCCTGCACGTTCTCCAGCTTGTAGTAATCCATCACGCCCAGGCGGCCCGAGCGCAAGGCCTCGGCCATCGCGAGCGGCACCTGCGCCTGCGCTTCCACGACCTTCGCCTGCATCTCCTGCACGCGCGCCTTCATTTCCTGCTCCACGGC
>JAZKEV010000428.1:0-4013 GCA_040386765.1 Verrucomicrobiota bacterium
TGGCGTGCTGCCGCGGCGGCGCCGCGAGAACACCGCGAGGCCGGCCGCGCCGAGCAGAAAAGCGAAAACAAAACGGAGTTTCATGATATGGATGAGCGTGCCGCTGACGTGGCTCAGTTTTCGCCGCCGCCTGCCTGCTTGCGCTTTCCGGCCTTGCCTGCGCCCGCCGGGGGAGCCGCCTTGGCCTTCGCGGCGAGCGTCTCCTCGAGCCTGGTCTCCTGCGCTTTCAGCCACGTGTCGTAGGCCTTGGCGCGGGAGCCGACGTATTTGTAGGTGTCGAAGATCGCCGCCTCACCGAGTGCGCGCGGGTCCTTCTCCTCGCGGAGCGTCGCCATCATCTTGTCGCGCAGCTCCATCATGGTTTTGGCGTAGGTAATATTATTGGCCAGATTTACGGTGCCTTCGGGATCGATCCGGAGGTCGTAGAGTTCGTCCGGCAGCCGCTTGCCGAACGACAGCTCGTAGAAATAGCCGCCCAGCGCCTTCAGCACTTCCTTTGTCGGGCTGGCATCGCAGTTGCCGAAATCCGTCTCGGGGTCGCACGCCGGCCAGCGGTCGGGCTGAAAATTATGCACGTAAAGAAAATCCTTCGTGCGGATCGCGCGCACCGGATAGCCCCAGTCGTTGGGCCGGCCGAGGTCGTGCCGCTCCTTGCCCGCGAGCATGAAGTCGCGGTTCTCGACCCACCCGGAATTCGCCGAGCGCAACAGCTTCGCGAGACTCTTGCCCGTCATCTGCGGATGCGCGGGCAATCCGGCGAGCTCGAGATACGTCGGCGCGAAATCGCGCACGTTGATGAAGTCCTCCACGACCCGCCCTGCCTTGATGCCCTTGCCCCAGCGCATCGCGAGCGGCAGGTGGAAACCGTCTTCGTGGATCTGGCCTTTCACGTAGGGAAACGGCATGCCGTGGTCGGACGTGATAATGATCAACGTATTCTCCAGCTCACCAGCCGCCTCGAGCGCCGCGATGGCCTTGCCGATGTGCGCATCGGCATACTCCACCTCGATCGCATAGTCCGCGAGATCGCCGCGCACGATCTTCGTGTCCGGCAGGTACGAGGGCACTTTCACATCCTCGAGCTTCTTGCCCAGGCGCACGCCGGAGTTGAGCTCGTACGCCCGATGCGGCTCTTGAAAGCCCATCCAGAAACTAAACGGTTTCCCCTTCTCGCGCTGCTTCAGGAAGGCGTCGAAATTCTTCGAGTAGTCGAGCTTGCCGATGCCGCCCGCGGGCGGATCGATCTTGTGCTCGTCGAAGCTCGGCCCCGCGGGATTACGCGTGAATTTCGCGAGCGTCTTGAAATCGCCCGGGCCCCACCCCTTGCCCGTGAGCCCGATCGTGTAGCCACCCTTGGCCAGCATGTCGGGATAAACCTCGAAGCCCGCGGGGAAGTAGCCGCCATGCGACACCGCTTCCTTGAGCTGCCAGGTGTTGCGCCCCGTGAGTATGCTCGCGCGGCACGGACTGCACTTCGGATTGGAGGTAAACGCATTCTTGAACAGCACGCCCTCGCGCGCCACGCGGTCGAAGTTCGGCGTCTTCACCCACGTCGAGCCGTACGCGCCCGCATGCTGCCAGCCCCAATCGTCGAAGATGATGAAGAGGAAGTTCGGCCGCGCGCTATCGGCCGCACGCGCAGCGGACGAGACGCCGACTGCGAAAGCCAGCAGGGCCAAAACAAAGGAGATACGTCGAGCGATGGGGTTCATGGGAAGATTGAAAGCGAAGGTTACAACCGTGTTGCGAGGAAAGGGAAACGCCAAGCGCGACTGACGTACGAGATATTCGACACGTTGCGCGCAGATCGAAAGGTAGGGCGAACCGTCCCGGTGAGACGTCGCGCTTTAGACGGCGGAAATAGCATAGACCTTCGCACGCGCGCCGCGCCGCGACCAACGAGAGACGGTTCACCCTATCCCAACCCTCTCAAACCGTCCGTCCGCTCACCACCCCCTGCCGCAAAACTCACTTCTTCTTCTTCGGCTCCGGTGCCGGCAGCGGGGGCGCCGGCGGCAGCGCCTTACCCAGCGCGAGATCGGCCACCTTGAAATTACGACGATACCCCTTGAAACCGTACATGCTCGGCTCGTAGCCATCGACGTAACGCACGTCGGCTTTGGCCGGCACGTCGAGGCCGAGGCCCCAGTAGACACTATTTACCACGAGGCGGCGCAGGCTCTCGTTGGTCAGGTCGATCGCATCGCCCATCGTGGAGCAGAAGACACGATTGGTTTTGCCCGCCGGATTCTTCACTTCACGTGTCCACGCTACGGCCATTGCCGGCTCGTTGATCGGCTGCTCGCCGCCATCTCGGCGTTTCTTGTTCTTCACCGCCGCATCGGAGTCGGGCTTCATTGTCGCAAGCACCAAGCCGCGCACGAGCACGGTCGCATCGGCGGGGAGCGCGACTTCATACACGTCAGTCAGGCCAAAAATATCCGCGCCGACGCCGCGCAGAATCGAGTTGGTTTTGAGGGCATGCGCGTCGATCAGACCACGCGTCGCTTCGACCTTGTGGTGACCCCAGTGACTCACCCACGTCTCGCCCAGCACAAGCTTGCCCCAACCACCGGCCCACTCGCCTTTGCTGTTCCACGAGTACTTCGCCCACTTGCCCTCGGCGGAGAAATTAAACGCGTGAGTCGAGGTGCGCAGCGCGATGATCGGCTTGCCCGCCAGCCACGCCTTCTCGAAGCGCGCCATCGTCGCATCCGACCACTGCCGGAACCGCAGCAGCATCACGATTGCGTCCGCCGACTCCAGTGCCTCCGAGCCGGGGAGATCTTTCTGGTTATCGGGATTGATCGTGCCATCGGCGTCCTGGCCGAAGAGCACGGTGCATTTGAAACCATGCCGCTCGCTGAGGATCTTCGCCAGCATCGGCAGGCCTTCCTCGCTGCGGTACTCCTCATCGCCCGCCAGAAATACGATATGCTTGCCCTTCGCCTTGCCCGCAGCCGACAGCGCGAGCGTCGACTGAGCGCGCACGACGACGCTGGTGAGGAGGACACAGGACATACACAGCAGGATGCGTAGGATCATGGAAACGTGGGGAATGGGATTAAACGAAACGCCCCTCCAAACCATCGAATCGCAACGAAACCGCGAGCACTTTTCCCAGCCTCGCCACGCCCCGGTGGCGGCGGATAGTTCTCCTAAACCACCCATGTCCGAGATCACTGCCCGCCTCAAAAGCGTCCACCTCGATAACGAACGCACCATCTGGATTCAGCGCCCCAGGCAGTCGAAAACGGCGCGCGGGCTCGTCGTCTTTCTCGACGGCGAGTTCTACCACCAGAAGACCAAAGTGGATGCGCCGGCGATCGTCGCCGGCCTTGAGGGCCGCATGGCCGATGCGTGGTGCGTATATGTCTCGATGCACAGCATGGAGGCGCGGGCGCGCGAGTGCCCCTGCTACCCGCCGTTTGCGACGTTCATCGTGGATGAGCTTTTGCCGTGGCTCGCGAAGAAGCATCCGGAAATCGCAAGCGTCGAGCGGCGGGTGCTCGCGGGGCTCAGCTACACCGGCCTCGCCGCCCCCTTCGTGGCGATGCAGTATCCGGGCGCGTTTCAGGCCGTGATCGCCCAGTCCGGTTCGTTCTGGTGGGACGATTGCCATCTCATCAAGGAGTTCGACCGGCTCTCGAGTCCGCTCCCCACCGCCTTCTACCTCGACGTCGGCAAGAAGGAGACGGACATCGACAACGACGAAAAGGAACCCGACCCCAAACTCATCCAGAAGATCTCCCAAGTGGAGAGCGCCCGCCGCCTGCGCGATACGCTCCTCGCCCACGGCCACGATGTGAAGTACGTCGAATTCGACGGCGGCCACGACTTCAAGGGCTGGAAACGCACGCTGCCCGGTGCGTTGGAGTGGGCGCTGCCGCCCGGCGCGAAATAACCGGAACGCTCAACCGGCATAGCGGGGCTATTTCAGCCCTAAAACGGCCAATTCTCCTCCTCTGTCATTCTGAGCGGAGCGAAGAATCCACACGTGCGAAGGCCGCAGA
>JAZKEV010000428.1:4023-4682 GCA_040386765.1 Verrucomicrobiota bacterium
ATTCTTCGCTCCGCTCAGTATGACAAACCATTTTGAAGCCCATTTTGAAAACACACCCCACACGCCCCCTTCCGCGACCCCCACCGCCCTCCCGAACATTTTGACACCGCCCTCAACTCGCGACTTAGTTGCTTCCCGCGATTACCACCATGACTCCCCCTGCCACCCTCGCCTCACCCGCGCCGGCCTCGACGTCGGGCAAGAATTACATGATCACGCAACTCGACGAAGTGCCGCCCACGCGGTGCCCGTGCGGGTTTGCGCGCCGCGGTTTCGCCACCCCGGATAATCAAGTCGCGACGATCCACATGGTGGACATCCAGCACGATTCGCGCGTGCACTATCACAAGAAGATGACGGAGATCTACCTCATCCTCGAGGGCGAAGGCTTCATGGAGCTCGACGGCGAGCGCATCCCGGTAAAGCCCATGAGCTCGATCTTCATCAAGCCCGGCTGCCGCCACCGCGCCGTGGGCAAACTGAAAATCATCAACGTGCCGATCCCCGCCTTCGATCCGCACGACGAGTGGTTCGACTGAAAAAAAAGCCGTTCGAATCACGCGGAATATCCGTTTCCCGGATATATCCTCGGCGACGATTTCCCAATCCAGGGCGGGTTTTAAAACCCGCCCTCATTTTTTTCACCAGCCCGCGCCCTT
>JAZKEV010000428.1:4692-7035 GCA_040386765.1 Verrucomicrobiota bacterium
AAACATATTGGCGGTGATATAAAGCGTTCCGCCATCGTCGCCCCAATTGCAGTTCGCCGTCGGCTGCCCGGTATTAATTCTGCCGAGTAGTTTGCCCTGCGGCGAGATGATCAGAATTCCCCCCGGGCCGCTCGACCACACGTTGCCCGCGCGGTCGATTTTCAACCCATCGACAAGACCGCGGTTGCCATCCTTCAAGAGCGGCTGCGCATCGAAGAACGTCCGCTCATTCGCGATCGTACCATCCGGCTGCACATCGTAAGCGACGAGCCGCGTGGCCTTCGAATCGCTCACGCCGACGTAGAGGAACTTCTCATCCGGCGAGAAAGCGATGCCGTTGGGGAAGGTCAGGTTCTTGGTCAGTAGCGTCACCTTGCCGTCTTTGCCGATCCGATACACGCCGTTGAACGGGATTTCCTTCAGCGGCGATTCGTTGATCCCCTCTAGCCCGTACGAAGGATCGGTGAAGTAGATGTCCCCATTCTTCTTCAGAACGAGGTCGTTGGGACTGTTGAAGCGCTTGCCCTCCCAGCGATCCGCGAGCGAGGTGAACTTGCCGCCCTCGTAGCGTGCCACGCGCCGCTCGCCGTGCTGGCAGAGCAGGAGCCGGCCCTGGCCATCGCGCGTCAGGCCGTTGCAGCCCGGCTCACGAAAGCCCGGCTGCGGCGTCAGCAAACCGCTCGGCTTCAGAAACACCTCCGCCTTGGTCGCGCCCGGCTTCCAGCGGTAGGCGGTATTTTCAGGCACGTCCGAGAAGATGAGCTCGATGCCCATCCACACCGGCCCTTCCGACCACGTGAAGCCCTCCGCGAGTTTTTCGATCTTCGCATCGGCGGCGATCAGTGAGTCCAGTGCCGGATCGAAACGCTCGATCCGGCCGTTAAACGCAGGGGATTTTTCGGCGGCAACCATGGCAGTAATTGAGACGAGCGAGAGCGACACGCCAGCTAACAGGGGTGAAAAACGCTTCATGGGGGTCGCATCGCTTTACCACTCTGCCCTGCCCGATCAATCCCGACCTTCAGCTAACTTTCCCGACGCGCACCCTTTACGCCTCTTGCGCCTTGGCATGCAGGGCCTATTCTCTCCTTTCCTTTTAGATGAAATACACGCCCGCCAAGCCGCCGCTCACCGGCGAGACCCTCGACTCGCTCACGGAACGTCTCCGTGCGCAGGGCGAGCCTGCGTTCCGGGCAAAGCAGATCCTCGACTGGCTCTACAAGAAGCGCGTCCGCTCGTGGGACGGGATGACTAATCTCTCGAAGCCTCTCCGCGCCTGGCTGACGGACACCTTCGAGTTCATGCCGACCTCGCTCGTGCTCAACAAACAGTCGAATGACGTCACGGACAAACTGCTCCTCGAGCTCGGCGACAAGGCGTTGATCGAAACGGTCATCATCCGCGCCCCGCAGGAGGGGGTAGGCATCGAGCACTCGCGCAAGACCATTTGCATTTCCACGCAGGTCGGCTGCGCCATGGCCTGCGGCTTCTGCGCCAGCGGTCTTTACGGCCTGAAGCGTGACCTGAGCGCCGGCGAGATCGTCGCCCAGCTCCTGCAGGTGTGCTACCGCGAAGACGAGCGCAGCCCCCGCGCCCGCCCCGAACTCGCCTCCTTCGACAACATCGTCGTCATGGGCATGGGCGAGCCGCTCGCCAACTACGATAACACGATCCTCGCCCTCACGATCGTGAATGCCGACTGGGGCCTGAATTTCGGCGCCCGCCGCATCACCATTTCCACCAGCGGCCTCGTGCCGAAGATCCTCCGGCTCGCCGAGGAAGACCTCGGTTTCCGCCTCGCGATCTCCCTGCACGGCGCCACCGACGAGGTCCGCGAGAAGATCATGCCGGTGAACAAGGCCTTCCCGCTCGCGAAGCTCATCCCCGCCGTCCGCACCTTCTCCGAGAAGCATGGCCGGATGGTCACCCTCGAGTTCATCCTGATCGAGGATGTCAACGACTCCCTCCAGCAGGCCGAGAAGCTCCGGGACATCGCCCGCGATCTCCACGCCCACGTGAATTTGATCCCTTACAATACCGTGGAAGGGCTCCCGTGGAAGCGCCCCAGCAACACGCGCCAGGAGCGCTTTGCCGATATCCTCCGCGCCGCGCGCATCTCCGTGACGCTCCGCCGCGAAAAGGGCCACGATATCGACGCCGCCTGCGGTCAGCTCCGCCTCAAAACCGAAAAAGAGCGCGAGCTCGCCGCCGTGTAAATCGGCCGGGAGGGCAAGGTATCGCCCTCTATTTGCCCGACGCCGGGTCGCTGACCCGCGTTTTTCTTTTAGCCCCCTCGGAAGAGGTGGGCCCTTCCCTTATATTCCTATGCCGCAAGAGAGAAAC
>JAZKEV010000428.1:7045-8024 GCA_040386765.1 Verrucomicrobiota bacterium
AGAAACGACTCCCCCTCCCGTCCGTCAGACCGCCCGTCCACCCGTGCCCCCGCTACACTTTCCGCTTGCCCGACCCCGCCTCGCTGCTTTTTACGGCACGCTCCTGCGGATGAAACCCCTGTTGGAACATTTTCCGTCCTGTCGGTCTCACCCGCTCATTACCCTTCCGCTTTGTTCGTCCCATGATTGAAGTCAAAGGCTTGGTTAAATCCTACGGCGCCAAACGCGCAGTCAATGGCGTCACCTTCTCCGTCAAACGCGGCGACATCCTCGGTTTCCTCGGGCCCAACGGCGCGGGCAAATCGACGACGATGAAGATGATCACCGGTTTCCTTCGCCCCGATGGTGGCACCGCTACCGTCGATGGCGTCGATGTCACCGTCGATCCGGTTACCGTGAAGAAGAAGCTCGGCTATCTCCCGGAGAGCGCCCCCGCCTACCCCGAGATGACGGTCGAGGAATTCCTCGGCTTCATCGCCGAGGTCCGCGGCTTCCGCGCCAAGGCCGCCCGCGCCGCGCAGGTGGACCGCGCGATCCAGCTCACCCACCTCAACCCCGTTCGGAAGCAGAGCATCGAAACGCTCTCCAAGGGCTTCAAGCAGCGCGTCGGTTTTGCCCAGGCGCTCCTCCACGATCCCGCCGCCCTCGTGCTCGACGAGCCGACCGATGGCCTCGATCCCAATCAGAAGAACGAAGTCCGCTCGCTGATCAAGAACATGGCGGTCGAGAAGGCCGTGATCCTCTCGACGCACATCCTCGAGGAGGTCGATGCCATCTGCAATCGCGTGATCATCATCTCGCAGGGCCGCGTCGTCGCCGACGAAACGCCGGCCGCCCTCCGCGCTCGCAAGCCCGGCGCCCGTCTCGACGAGATCTTCCGCACGCTCACCCAGAGCGACGTCTGAGCCAGTCATCCCCGTCTTCACCTCCTTCGTCTCTCACTCCCCTTTTCGCGCCATGCGCCAAATCGCCCCCATCT
>JAZKEV010000428.1:8034-9604 GCA_040386765.1 Verrucomicrobiota bacterium
ATTCCTCGGCTACTTCCGCTCGCCGGTGGCCTACGTGTTCCTGATCGTGTTCCTGTTCGCCTCGGTCGGCCTCGCGTTCTTCGCCGGCGGCTTCTTCAAGGCCGGCATCGCGACCATGGAGAGCTACTTCTCCTTCCATCCGTGGCTCTTCCTCTTCCTCGTCCCGGCGGCCGGCATGCGCCTCTGGTCCGAAGAAAAGCGCGCGGGCACCGTCGAGCTGCTCTTCACCCTCCCGATCACCATCATCGAGGCGGTCCTCGGCAAGTTTCTCGCCGCCTGGCTCTTCCTCGCCATCGCCATCCTGCTCAGCTTCCCGATGGCTCTCACGCTCTCCTACCTCGGCAATCCCGACTGGGGCGTGATCGTCAGCGGCTACGTCGGCAGCATCATGATGGCCGGCGGCTACCTCGGCGTCTGCTCGCTCATGTCGGCGCTCACCAAGAATCAGGTCATCGCCTTCGTGCTGAGTGTCTTCGTCTGTGTGATGCTCGTGCTGCTCGGCACCAGCATGTTCTCGGGCTTCATGACCGGCGCGCTCGGCATGCCTGTCGCCCTCGCCGATGTGATCGCGAACTTCAGCTTCTTCACCCATTTCGACGCCTTCACGAAGGGCATCATCGATCCCAAGGATGTGATCTTCTTCCTCTCGCTGATGGGCTTCACCCTCTTCCTCAACGTCGTCGCCCTCGAGCGCTGAGACGGTCGCCTCCGTCCACGTTCAGTCCTCCACTCTTTCCACCTTTCCGCCTCCGCTCCCCATGAAATTCGGAAGCAAGACTATCGCCATCGTTCTTCTCCTCGTCGGCCTCGTGCTGGTTAACTACCTCGCGTCGTCGATCCCGGTGCGCGTCGATGCCACCGCCGAGTCGATCTACTCCCTCTCCTCCGGCACCAAAGCCATGCTCGGCAAGATCGAGGAGCCGGTCGCCATCGACCTTTATTTCTCGAAGGACGCCAGCGGCCTCCCCATCGCCTACAAGAACTACGCCGCCCGCGTGCAGGAGATGCTCCGCCAGTATGTGCGCGCCTCCCGTGGCAAGCTGACGCTCAACGTCATCAACCCGCGCGCCGACACGCCCGACGAGGAAAAGGCCACCGCCGCCGGCCTGCAGCCGCAGATGGCGCAGCAGGGTGGCGAGCCGTTCTACTTCGGCCTCATCGTTACCCAAGCCGATCAGCAGAAAACGGTCCCCGCCTTCAGCCCGCAGCGTGAGCAGTTCCTCGAGTACGATCTCTCCAAGCTCGTCTACAGCGTGCAGCAGATCGACAAGCGGAAGCTCGGCCTCATCACCAGCCTCCCCCTGCAGGGCACCAGCCCGCAGGAGATGCAAATGATGATGATGATGCGCCGCCAGCCGCAGCCCTCGCAGATGGTCATGGAGGAGCTCGGCCAGTCTTTCCAAGTTGTCACCGTCGAGGCCACCGCCACCGAGCTGCCCGCCGGTCTCGACATTCTCCTCGTTGCGCATCCGCAGAACGTTTCCCCGAAGCTGCAATACGCGATCGACCAGTTCCTCCTCGGCGGCAAGCCCGTCGTCCTCGCCGTCGATCCGTCGTCGCAGCACTTCAA
>JAZKEV010000429.1:0-5495 GCA_040386765.1 Verrucomicrobiota bacterium
AGAGCGGGATCAGGCCGATCTCCATGGTGTGCTCGCAATAAGCCGTGACGGTGCCGAGTTGCGGATGCGTCATGCTCGCCTTGGCGATGATGGGCACCGTTGCGGTGCTGACATGAAGCCCCGCATTTGGATTGGTGGGATCGGTGGCGGGGTTGACGTAGGTGTAGCCCGTTGACGTGGTGAGCCCGGCGCGCACCTCCATGTTCGACGGCGTGGAGAACGCCGTGGTCAGCACGTTATCGGGGGGGAGGTAAATCTGATTGGCTCCCGTCATGAACTTGCGGGCCGCCGTGTTGCGAATCCGCATGAGCTTGATGGTAAGCTGTTCGGCCGAATAGACCGATATGTTCTCCGCCATGTTGCGGGCGCGTAGAATCAGTCGTTGGCGCTCATTATTGCGGCTTTCGTTCAGGGTATACTTGAGCGCGCTCGCGGTGAGGATTGCCATCATGGCGGCGAGGAATACCACCACGATCATGGCGGAGCCGCGACGGCGGAAGAGGCCAGGGAAGGTTTTCATATTATCTCCGGGGCGAAATGGTGTAGTTGAAGCTCGAGCTGGAGAGCTGGTACGCGGCCGTGGTGCCGGTGATGATCTCGGTATTGATCGCGACACCGTCATTCACCGGCGTGGCGGTGGACGATTCGCTGGAAAAGATCGGATAGAAATCGGTCGTGTGCGTGCACTTGTTGCTGTCCGTATACGGCGGCGTCGAAAGCGGACACCAATGCGATCCGGTCAACGTGACTGGCCGTCCGCGAGCGGATTTCACAATCTGTCGGGAACCGGAGACGCTGGGATTGGCGTTCAGATTAACCGCGTTCAGCAACTGGGTGAGAGTCTGGGTCGTGCCACTGCTGCCATAGTCCGTGCTCTCGTAGTAGCGGATCGGGGCTATGGTACTTGAGGTCGTCGTGGCCCGGTAATAAATCCGGAACTGGCGGATGTTGGAATCGATGTCCACGGTCACCCGGGTGACCAGGACGAGGCAGTCTCCGTAGGAGGCTTCGGTGCCATAGTCCGCCTCGGCGAGCTGGGCGACGTCGTTGGCGATGTCGACGCTCCCATCGAGCTTCGCATAGTTCAGGAAGATGTGGAACTCCGACGAATCGATTGTCTCCTTGGAGACGTGGGCGGTGAAATAGCGGAGGGTGGCGTTGGTCGCCATGCGTTGCCCATCCTTGTACAGCCCGCGCAGGCAGAACATGAAGGTGCCCATGGCGAGGGCGAGCGTCATCCCCACCAGAGCCGTGGCGATCAAAGCCTCCGTGAGAGTGAAGCCGGCGCGGACGTCTCTCCGGCGCGAACGCTGGCAGCGTGAAGTAGGATGGCCGTTCATTGGTCGTAGCGCGTGCGCAGGAAGACTTCACGGTCGCGGATCGTGCGCACCGCCCGTCCGTCATTGTAGGAATAGGTATAGACGACCGTCACCCGCTTCACTTCGGTGACGTCCCGGCTGACGTCGGGGATCTCGTCGATCCAGATCCAAAGCACAAGCGTGAGCCGCTGGGCGGCGGTCCCTGCGGTGGAGGAAAGTGCCAGCGGCCCGATCACATTATCGATTGCGCTGAGGCTGGTCGCGGTCGCCGTGACTGCCGGCGTGGTGGTGGGGCCGCGCGGCGTGCCCGGCGAGGGGGTGTACACGACCCGAAGCCATTGCGTCAGCTCTTGGTTGATCCGCACCCGCACATAGGGAGGCGTGGTGGCGGTCGGGGCGTTCTCGTCGACCGTGGAACTCGGGAGGAGCTCAGTGTAATCGATGCCCTTCAACTGCTCCACAATACCGTACAGGAGACTGGTCGTGGCGGCGTGCAGCACGCTGGCTTCCGTGACGCGCCGCGAGTGGAGAAAGGCCGAGATAAATCCCAGCATCAACGTAACCAAAAGGAAAAGCGCGATCATGACCTCGACGATCGTCATGCCCAAGCGCGAGCGTGGCCTCCGCCGCCGAAGGTTGCCCACGCTGGTAAAAGAAAGGATCCGCACCGGATCAGCCTAACGGAAAATCGCTCGGATGCTAAGAGGCATAAGGCTGGGGTAAATGGCCTTATCTCGCTAGGGCCGTTCGGCCCTGCCGACGACGACGCGGCAGTCTCAGTCTAAGTGCTTAACCGTAGGATGCTGAGGCGACCCTTGGTGCACTACATACCGGTGACAGTCTTCCCAAAAAAATCAGCTTCGGGGCCGGTAAGCCGGATTCTGTTCCACGCCTTGCGGCGCTTCGGTCGTCATTTCTCTCGAGCCCGCCTTGCGGCGGACTCGTCGCACCGGCACTCGCGCACTTGCGCACGCGAACGACGGCGGATGCAGCATACCCGTGGCTATCGGACGAGCAGCCCAGCCACCTATTTTGCCTTGCACCGGAAGGGGTTTTTCATGCCGCCGACATTGCTGTCGGCGCGGTGGGCTCTTACCCCACCTTTTCACTATGACCGCGCGCGAGCCGCCTTGCAGCGTCTCACCCGAGGCTACTTGTTTTCTGTGACACTGTCCGTCGACGCGCCTTGACGCGCGCCGCCCGTGCTTGCGGTGAAGCTCGCACGGCATCCTGCTCTATGGTGTCCGGACTTTCCTCTCCGAGTAATATCAATATCGAGCGTGAGTTTCCCCACGCCTTGGGATCAAAGAACTCGGAGCGACGACCAGGCCCCGAAGCTGAACGGTCCAACGTAGGCTCCGCCGCGGGCAACGCAAGCGTGACGCTCTCAGGGAGCTTAAATAGCTGACGGCGGGCGCCCTATCGCCGCTGCCTGAAGTAGGGCGGGTTTTAACCCGCCCTGGATTGGGAGCGGGTTTAAAACGAAACGCGGCTTCCGCCCACTCCGGGTATGCGAGAGGGCGGGTTAAAAACTCGCCCTACTTCAAATCAGCGCTTCGCCTGTATCAACTCTCCCAATACACAATCCGCCCGCACTGGTCGCAGGTGGGGAGGGCGGCGGTGGGCTCCACGCCTTTGCCGCGGGCGGCGGACTCGACTTCGCCGGAGACCTTGAGATGGCAGCCGCCGCACTTGTTCCCGTGCATCGCGACGACGACCGGCATGCTGCGCACCGCGATGCGGTCGTACGCGCGGAGGCGGAGCGGCTCGACCGAGCCGCGCGCTGTCGCGACCTCGGTCTGGGCGGATGTCAGTTCCGCGGAGAGGCTGGCTTCGCGTTCGCGGAGGACTTTGAGCCGCGCCTCATGGCCGGAGATGTTGGTCTTCAGCTCCGTTTCGGCGGTCGCAAATTTCTTCTTCGCCTCGTCGATCGCGTACATCACTTCGAGTTCCTGACCCTCGAATTCGGCGATCTGGCCCTGCACCGTGATGATCTGCTGCCCCATCGCCTGGTACTCGTCGTTTTTCCGGATGGAGAGCTGCTGGGTCCGGTATTGCGCGACCTTGGCCTCGGCCGAGCCGATATCGGTTTCAATGAGCTTCTTCTTCGATTCGAGGCTGCGCAGTTCCGTGCGGGCGGTCTCGATCGCGGCCTTCTCGGCGGCGATCTTCTGGTCGATGCGGGCTACGTCGAGCGGGAGCTGTTTCAACTGGGCTTCGATGCCGAGCCGCTTGAGGTCGCGATCTTGCAGGATGAGGAGGGACTGAATCGCAGGGGGCAGCATGCTCCCCACACTGCCCCGCCTCACGCACCACGGTCAACGAAAGTCTCCCGGGCCTCGAAACGCTCTGGGGTAGGGCGGTTTATCCCTAAACCGCCACACCCTCGACGTGCGAAGTTCCCGTGCTGAGCCACGTTAGGGACAACGTGCCCCGCCTTTCCACGCGAGCCCAGTTGCCCATGCCCTCAGCCTCGACCGGCCCGGTCAGCCCCCGCCCCGGAATGCTGCACGTACATCGCGGCGGCCTGGGCGCGGCGCTTCACCTGCAGCTTTTCGAAGACATTCACGAGGTAGTTCTTCACCGTGTTTTCGCTGAGAGTCATCTGTTCGCCCACCTGCTTGTTGGTCAGGCCCTCGGCGACGAGGGCGAGGACGCGGCGCTCCTGGTTCGAGAGGATCGAGAGGTCGGTGCCCGACTCGTTCGCGCCGCCGCGCAGCATGCGCAGCACGCGGCCGGTGGTCTCGGGATCGAGGATCGAGCGCCCGGCGACGACATCCTGGATCGCCTGCACGAGGCCATTGGGATCGATCTCCTTCAAGAGGTACCCGTGCGCGCCGCAGGCGACCGCGTCGTAGACGTAGTTGTCGTTTGAATACGAGGTGAGGACGATGATATGCGTCTCGGGGTGGCGCGGCAGGATGTGCTTGCACACCTCGAGACCGGAACCATCGGGCAGCCGGATATCGAGCAGGATCACGTCGGGCCGGTGCCGGTCGCACTCCACGATGGCGTCGGCCACGGTGCCAGCCTCTCCCACCACCAGCATGGGCGGAGTGGTGTGCAGCGAGAGCACGGTTTTGATGCCGCGCCGGACGAGCTCACTGTCGTCGACGAGGAGGATGCGGATGGGGGATTGCGGAGATTCAGTCACGATGAAGGGTGGCGGTTTAGAACGAGAACCCGGCGTTGGCCTGCAGCCACGACGCGCGCCGCCAGTCCCTTCGCGCAAGCGCGAAAGAAACGAGACGAACGAGCGGCTGGAGACGGGTGAGTGCGGTCACGAAGCTCGGCGACGAATAGCTTCGGCAAAAAAGCGAAACAGGGGTTAATCGTCATCGAGCGGAGATAAGTGATATGCGAACGTGGCGCGGAGCCAAGTTAAAGGCCGTGAAAATAAAGGGCGGTTTTACCTATGAAATCCTAGGTTCGTTCAGGCCTATTGTCTGTGTGGAGAATCACAGTTATAACCTGTTTCCGGGTGAAGATTCGACCGCACCCTGAGGGGATATGATGTTGCCTTCGCCTGACTTGGCCTCGTGAGTCGGTGGGAAACACGATGAGACGTCGTCCTGGTTTCAGCTCCACCCCGGTCTCCCCATGAAGCTCGCCTGGCTCGAAGCGACCACCGCCGACCTCGAGCTGCTGGCGGCGTGGAACCACCAGCTCATCCACGACGAGGGCAGCCGAAATCCGATGAGCATCGCCGAACTCACCCACCGGATGGAAGGGTGGCTGAAGGGCGCGTATCGCGCGGTGATTTTCTCCGACCCGCAACCGGTCGCCTACGCGCTCTTCAAGGAAGAGGCGGAGCTGATCCACCTGCGGCAGCTCTTCGTGCGCCGCGACCGGCGGCGGAGCGGGATCGGCCGAACGGCGATGGAAATCCTCCGCCGCGAGATCTGGCCCACCGACGTGCGGCTCACGGTCGATGTGCTGTGCGGAAATCCGGCGGGCATGGCCTTTTGGCGGAGCGTGGGGTACCGCGATTATTATCTGACGCTGGAGATATTGCCCACAGCCAGCAGGCCGTTGCGGCCCGGCGTATAGAGTGCTTTTGGTTTTCATGGTCAAGGTGCATGCCCAAATCAACCTACGCCACGCGCCAGGCGCAGCTTGGGATTCTCGTCCGGCTTTGTGAGTGTGCGCATCAGGTGGTCTCCTCCACGGTCGCTT
>JAZKEV010000429.1:5505-15107 GCA_040386765.1 Verrucomicrobiota bacterium
GGCTCTCAGCTCTGAACTATCGGCTCCTCTATCTGAGTTCCGCCCTCACCCCCGCGGCCTCAAGTCTGCGTTTAACAGACCCGTTTCCCAATCGCGCAGGCGATCAGTCGGAGCCGCCGATACTCGATTTCACGGGAGTGAAATCCTTTAGCGGTTCTCCCTTCAGAAACCCCGATCCGTTCTACCGGAGCTGAACCAGGACAAACCCGAAAGCAGAAATTCTTTCCGACTTTCGTGTAGTTCGTGTGTTTCGTGGTTAACAAATGAATTGATCCGCCGCCTGGCTCTAGACTCTAAGCTCTGAGCTCTCAGCTCTTCCCGCCCCCCACGCCGCACGCTTGGCCAGCTCCGCCTCCAGATAAGCGTACCCCAGCCCGGCGACCTTCTGGATTTCGATCTTCAACCGCAGTTCCTCCTCCACCGTGCGTTTCGGAATGCTATCCGGATTATCCGCGGAATAGCCCGGAAATAGCCGGGCAAACCCCGCTTCCAGCTTGGCCGTATCCCGGCCAAAGTGCTTAGACATCTTGATCCCCTTCAGCATCACCCCCTCGGGACTGAGCTGTAGAAAATGCGGCAGCGCCGGTGCGCCGGTGTCGCGACTATCCGCCACCGCCTCCGTCGCCGTCGTGCCCGCCGTGGGGTCCGACTTGACCGCCACCGCCTCCACCGCGAGCCCCTCCGCCTTCCCGGGACCCGCCTTCCGTCCAGCCCTGCCTGCCCCCTTTCCCTTGGCCGGCGCGACCGCGCCCTCCGCCCTCACCTCAGGCGGTCGCGACCGATCCCGTTTTTCCCCGGAATAGCCCGGAAATACCCGAGCCGTCCCGCCGCCGTGCGGGCTCGACCGCCCCGCCTCGCCGAGCCCCTGCGCTGCCGTGCGCGGTTCATCCGCTGTCTCCGCCAGCGTGTCCGCCACCGCGGCCGGCTTCGTCTGACCGGCCACCCCCGCCCGCTGCTTCTCCCACTCCAGCCGCTCCCGCGCCAGCGCCATCCGTTCCATCCCGTGCTTGATCCTCAGCAGCCGCTCCGCCGTCCGCACATCCGGCTCGCGCTCGCTCAACGCCGCAAAGGCCAGCATATCCACCAGCTTCATGATCGCCGCCGCGATATTTCCCTCCGGCATCTCCGATATCTCCTCCGCCGACTCGGCATACTCCCACAGTTGCCGCGTCAGCACATGCCGCTGCCAGAAGCACCCCACCGCGCTCTTGCCCACCTTCACGCCAAACTCGCTCTGCACCAGCCCCGCCACCTCCACGTACGTCTTGTTCTCCTCCTCCAGCCAGCCCAGCAGCCGCTTCTTCTGCTCCACCTTCAACTGCTCCAGCTTCGCATCCGTCCGCACCTTTCGTTCTGTAATCATGAGGGAGTTTCCTTTCGTCAAAATGACCGGCGTTAAAAACCCCTCGTTATACCGCTTCCCTCACCGCGCGTCACCCCGTCCATACCGTCCAGTGCGTCCATTCCGGAAAAATGTGCAGGTAGGGCGCATTACCCGTGCTCCGAGAATCTCGCCGTGAATCTCGCCGTAGCCTTGGCGTAGGCGGAAGCCTTGGGCGAAGGATCATCCCTAACTCCAGAGCATGTCACCTCACCGGCTCCGAAGCACGCCGGATGTTTTCTTGTTCTTTCTTAAATTCCGACGGCAACATGCGCCCTTCCTTCATTGCCTTCTCATACGGCGCTTCCGCTAAACCCTCCATCACCGATACACAACCTGCGGTGACAAGCATCACCGCCAGCGCGAGCACATGGACGGATATTTTCGCAGATGAGAGTCGCTTCAATTCGGGGATAAGAGCTATCATTTTCATGGGGTGGGAATTGTGCGACCTGATGTCGCGCAGCACGTTCCTTTTTCGCGCTGGTTTTTCTTACTCTAGTTCCCTCTCGGAATCTCAGTGCGACGGCTTACGGATAAGCCGTCCCTGCCTTTAGTCTCTTCTCGCTCCGTAATCGGTATCAGGACGCTCGTACGCCCAGCGCGCGAAGTCTTGAGGCATGTTTCGAAATACGCAGAGCTAAAGGTAGGGCCGGGCGGCCCGCCCGGCCGTTCGCAATCCAACGGTCCGACCACCCCGTATCCCCGACATGCCCATCCCTGCCCACCACCCTGTCATTGCGAGGAGCAAAGCGACGCGGCAATCCATCCACCTCCCGCGGAGCGCCGTCCGCATACCCTTCGTCCACATCGGCGTGGATTCTTTCCCGCCCGTCGACTGACACCCTCCGGATCACGACTCAGCGTGGAAAAGCTCTTAATCCGCTGCTGAAATCTCTCGATGAGGATCTCCCCCAGAAGCCCCGCCGGATAAAATCGCCCTTGACTATCGAGCGGGCGTTTGAGTTTTTGACCAGCTCTAATCTTCCGCAGACCATGGCCAACACCAAATCCGCTATCAAAGCCGCGCGCAAAACGGTGCGCCTCACCGAACGTAATCGTGGCGTAAAGACCCGCCTCAAGACTCTGCGCAAGCGGCTCGACGCTCTCATCACCGCGAAGGACGCGGCTGGCAGCAAGACCGCCGCCGCCGACTACGTCTCCGCGATGGACAAGGCCGTGAAGTCGGGCGTCGTCCACAAGAACGCCGCCTCCCGCGCCAAGGTCTACGCTTCGAAGAAGGTCTTCAGCGCCAAGTAAGCTGCTCCGCTAGCTAAGCTTGGCTTAGCGTAAGCGCGATCTTCCGGCGGGATGCCGCAGGAGTATCCATTTTGCCCCACGAGGCTCTGGCCTCGTGGGGTTTTTGTTTTCCAGAGCCCGACGGCTGGGTAGCCCTCCGCGTGAGCGGCGAGACCGGAAACGGACGAGCGATCTCCGCACGTACGCTCCCATCGCTCCCTGCCTCCATACCCGTTACCGTTCGAAATCAGCCCTCATGGCCTCCTACGCCCAAGGCCTCCTTTCACCAAAAAGAGGACCGTGCTTCGCCGATTAGGCGAAGCCCGCACGGCCTCGTTGCCCTCTGCCGTCGCCTCTTAAAAATTAGCGTAGCTTAGCGCAGTTTAGCGGTTCTCCGTCTCAGCTTCCTCTTACCTGTTTCTCGGGCACACTCCTCCGTGCCCCACGCCTTCCGTCCACCACGCCGAAAGGCAGCACGCGCCATCGCCTGAACGCTCAACTCTCCTTGCGCGCGCGGGAAGCCCGCTTTCATCATGCGGGCAGATGTCGATCCCTCCCGCGAATATCCGCCGCCACTTCCTCGGGTGGAGTGGGCCGTTGCTCGCGCAAGCGGTGCCGTGGCTGACGGTGGGGTGGACGGCAGCGGCGGGCCCACTCGATCTCTCGCGCACTCTGGTTCTGGTGCCGACGCGGCAATCGGGCCGGCGGTTGCGCGAGGCGCTCGCGGAGCATGCGGGGCGGCAGGGCGGGGCGGTCTTTCCCCCACGGGTCTACACGCCGGATGCCTGGCTGGCCGAGGGGAGCGCGGAAGCGGGCGTGGCGTCGCGGCTCGAAGTGCTGCTGGCGTGGGCTGACCTGTTGCTGGAAATCGATCTCGCGGAAGTGGCCGCAGTGCTGCCCGTCGCGCCGCCGCAGCGGGACTTCGCCTGGGCGTGGCGGCTCGCGGAAACCTTTTTCCGCCTGCAAACGCAGCTCGGCGAGGGCGGCCTTGGTTTTGCCGACGTCGCGACGCGCACGGGCGCCGACTTTTCCGAAGCCGATCGCTGGCGGCAGCTCGCGTGGCTGGAGGAACAGCTGATCCTCGCGCTCGCGCGGCTGGGCTTGCGCGAACCGCATGCGGCCCGACGCGCGTGGGCGGCGGCGCCAAGCGTGCCGGAGGAAATCGAGCGCATCGTGCTGCTCGGCGCGCCGGACCCTCTGCCCCTCGCACTCGAAGCACTCACCGCGTGTGCGGCGCGCATGCCGGTGGAGGTCTTGGTGTTTGCGCCGGAAGCGGAAGCGGAGGCCTTCGACGGCTGGGGCAGGCCCGTCGCCGCCGCGTGGGAAAAGCGCGAGCTCGCGCTGCCGGACTTCGAGGCGTGCGTGCAGGTCTGCGCCGATCCGGCGAGTGAGGCGGAGCAGGCGGCGGCGCTCGCGGCGCGTTACCCGCAAAAGGAGGCCGACGGGCTCATCGCAATCGGCAGCGCCGATCCGGAAACGCTGCCGCTGCTCGAGCGCAGCCTCGCGCGCGCGGGCCTGACGAGCTACAATCCCGAGGGTCGCCCCCGACGCGGAGAGCAGCTTTATGCGCTGCTGGCCGCGCTGGGTCGGGAGCCGACCTTCGATGCAGTGGCGGCGCTGGCGCGGTGTCCCGATTTTCTGGCGGCGCTGGCGACACGGCTCGGCCCCACGGCCTCGATCGCGCAGTGGCTGCGGGAGCTCGACCGCCTGCACGAGCGGCACCTGCCAGCCGATCTCGCCGACGCGCAGCGGGCGGCGCGGGGCAAGGCGGAGCTCAGCGTGGGCCTCGACTTCGTCGCCGAGCTTTACGCGGCGGTGAGGGGCGATGCATTTCCGCACAACGCGGTGGCGGCACTGGGCGCGATTTTTGGTCACCGGCGTTTCGATCTCGCGCGCGATGAAGATGCGCGCGCGGTGGAGTCGGCGGAGGCATGGCGGCATACGATGTTTGAGTGCGCGCAGGCCCGGGAGCGGTTTCCCCGGCTGGGGAGGGACGAGTGGTGGGAGGTGGCGCTGCGGATGTTTGGCGACAGCCGGCACGCGGAGGAAAAACCGCCGGGCGCGCTCGACCTGCAAGGCTGGCTGGAACTGCTGTGGGAGGATGCGCCGCATCTCGTGGTCGTAGGCTTGAACGATGGCCTCGTGCCCGAGGCGATCGTCGGCGACGCGTTTCTGCCCGAGGCGCTGCGCGAGCGGCTGGGCCTCAAGACCAACGCGGCCCGCTTCGCGCGCGACGCGTATCTCCTGCAGGCGATGGCGGCGTGGCGCCAGCCCGGGACGCTCGATGTGATGTTTGTGCGCGTCTCCGCCGGAGGCGACCCGCAGCGGCCTTCGCGGCTTCTCTTGCGCTGCGCCGATGCGGAGCTGCCGGAGCGGATCGCGTTTCTCTTCCGCGCGCCGGAGTCGGCGCGCTCCGGTGTCTCGTGGACGCGCGCGTGGCAGCTGGAACCGCGGCGGATTCCGGCACCGCCCGCCGTATCCGTTACAGCCTTACGCATGTGGCTGGCGTGCCCGTTTCGCTTCTACCTCACGCACGTGCTCAAGATGGAGCCGGTCGAGCCGGCAAAGAGCGAACTCGACGCGCGGGATTTCGGCACGCTCTGTCACACGGCCTTGGAGGCGATGGCGCTCGAGCCGGCGTTGCGCGACTGCACCGACGAGAAAGTGCTGCGGGAGTTTCTGCTCTCGCGCTTCGACCTCGCGGCTCATCGCATCTATGGCGAAAACCATACGCTGCCGCTCGTGGTGCAGCTGGAGTCCGCGCGGCAGCGCCTGGGCCGCGCTGCGGCCATTCGGGCGCAGGATCGCGCGGAGGGCTGGGTGATCGAGCGCGCCGAATGGAAACTCTCGCTCGACCTCGGCGGACTGGAAATCCGCGGCAAGATCGACCGCATCGACCGCAACGAAAGCACCGGCGCGTTTCGCGTGCTCGACTACAAGACCTCCGATACCGGCGTCTCGCCGCAGAAGGCGCACCTGCGACCGCTCGGCCGCAACGAAGAGGGCCTGCCGGAGTGGATGTGCGTGGAGCTCGAAGGTCGGACCTACGTGTGGGCCGACCTGCAACTGCCGCTCTACCTGCGCGCGCTGGAGCGCGAGCCTTGGGTGACGGGGCTGATGCACTGCGCTTATTTCAACCTGCCCAAGGCCGTCGGCGAGACCGGCATGATCGTATGGGACGGACTGACGCGGGACCTGCGCGCATCCGCCGCGGCGTGCGCCGATGGCGTGGCTGCCGCGATTCGCGGGGGCGAATTCTGGCCGCCGAAGGAGATCCCGGCGGACCGCGATCCCTTCGCGACCCTGTTTCACCACGGCGCGGAAGATAGCGTGCGCTGGCAGAAAGCCGAGCCGGCGCCGCCGACTCAGGAGGAGCTACCGCTATGAGCGCACGGCACGTGATGATCCTCGCCTCGGCGGGCTCGGGGAAGACCTATGCGCTGACGAATCGTTTTGTGCGCCTGCTCGCTGAGGGCGCGAAGCCGGAGCGGATCGTGGCGCTGACCTTCACGCGAAAAGCGGCGGGCGAGTTCTTCGACGAGATCCTGAACAAGCTCGCGCGGGCCGCGCGCGACGAGGTGTTTGCCGCTCAGCTCGCGCGCGATATCGAGCACCCGGCGCTGGGCGCGGGCGATTTTCTGCGGATGCTCCGCACCGTCGTCGATGCGATGCACCGGTTGCGGCTGGGCACGCTCGACGGATTTTTCGCGCGGATCACGCGGGCGTTTCCCTTTGAGCTGGGGCTCACGGGGGATTTCGAGATGTTGCCGGAACACGCGGCGCGCGTCGAGCGGCAGCGGGTGCTCCAGCGGATGTTTGCGCGGACACCGGACGGGCTCGACGATTCGCAGCGGGAGTTTGTCGAGGCCTTCAAGCGTGCGACCTTCGGCACGGAGGAGAAGCGGCTCGGCGCGCGGCTCGATGCGTTTCTCGACGAGTACCAGGAGACCTTTCTCGCCGCCTCGGCGAATGGCGGTTGGGGCGAGGCGGCGCGCGTCTGGCCTGAGGGCTCCTCATGGCTGGAAGAGGATGGGAAGCCGCTGAAGGAATGGGTCGCGACCCTGCGCGCGCTGCTGCAGCGGCGCGGTCTCACGGATAAGCAGATGGCGCGCTGGGAGGCTTTTTTCGCGACGCTGCCCGAGTGGTCGGCGGGCGCGACGCTGCCCGACCCGGTGGAGTATATCCTGAAGAACGCCCTCGCGGTGTGGGCCGCTGTGCGGGAAGGCGGCGCGGAGATGACCGTGGAGCGGAAGAAAATGTCCCTCGGGCCGGACGAGTGCACCGCGCTCGCGGCGATCATCCGCCACATCGTCGGCGCCGAGCTGGCACGCCGCCTGGAGACGACGCGGGGCATCCATGCGGTGCTGCGCGGCTACGAGACGATCTACAATGACGCGGTGCGGCGCAGCGGCAAACTCACCTTCGGCGACGTCCTGCGTATTCTGTTACCGGATACGAGCGAGCGCCTGCTCGGGCAGGGCGGTGGCGACGACGCGGAGGCGGCGGGCCGCCGCATGGAGATCGATTTCCGGCTGGATGCGCAGTTCGACCACTGGCTGCTCGACGAATTCCAGGATACGAGCTTCGGGCAGTGGAGCGTGTTGCGTAACCTGATCGACGAGGCGGTGCAGGATCCGGCGGGCGAGCGCAGCTTCTTCTGCGTGGGCGACGTGAAGCAGGCGATCTACGCGTGGCGCGAGGGCGACCCGCGGCTGTTTCGCGAGATCTTCGAGCACTATAACACCGCCGCGCCCGGCACGATCGCCGAGCAGCACCTCGTGGCCTCGTACCGCTCGGGCCCGGCGGTGATCGAGATGGTGAACGCCACCTTCGGTTGCGCGGGCGAGATTGAGGAGCTTTTCCCCGGCCCGGCGAGCGACGCGTGGAACCGCGAATGGCGCGCGCACGAGACGGCACGCCCCAAACTCGCGGGCCAGGCCGCGCTCCTGCACGCGTCCGACGAGGAGGCGCGGTTCGCGCTCACGGTGCGGCTGCTCCACGAGATCGCGCCGCTCGACCGCGGGCTGGAGTGCGCGGTGCTCACGCAATCGAATGCCACCGCGGCGGAGCTGGCGGATTATTTGCGCAGGGTAGGGGGCATCCCCGCGCTGGCGGAGTCGGACCTGCACGTGTGCACCGATAATCCCCTCGGCGCCGCCCTGCTCGCGTTGGTGCAGGCCGCCGCGCACCCCGGCGATACCCTGGCGCAGGAGCATTGGGGCATGACCCCGCTGCGCGCAGTACTGGAGCGCGAAGGTGTGAAAACGCCGGAGCAACTAACCCTGCGCCTGCTCGGTCAGATCCACGCGGATGGCTTTGAACGCACGATGGCCTTTTGGGTGAAGCGACTCGAGGGGCAGCTTGAGCCCGACGATGCCTTCAGCCGCGAGCGTGCGCGGCAATTCGTCGCCGCCGCCGCGCTCTTCGATGCGACGGGCGGGCGCGACGTGGCGGAGTTCGTGATCTTCATGGAGCGGCATGCGGTGCGCGATGCGGAGATGGAGGGCGTGGTGCGCGTGATGACGGTCCACAAATCGAAGGGCCTCGGTTTCGATGTGGTGATCCTGCCCGATCTCGAAGGCCAGCGCATCGACCAGCGCCGCGGCGGCCTCGCGGTGCAGCGCGCGGCGGATCGCACGGTGGAGTGGGTGCTGGAGTTGCCGCCGAAGCTTTTCTACGCGCAGGACGAAATCCTCAGCGAACACGTGCGCGCGGCGGAAGCGGAGTCGTGCTACGAGGCGCTCTCGCTCCTCTACGTGGCGATGACCCGCGCCAAGCGCGCGATGTACCTCATCACAAAACCCGTCGGCACCTCGGAATCGCGCAACTACCCGAAGCTCCTCGCCTCCACGCTCGGCCGCGAGACCGCCACCGTGAGCGTGGGCCGCATCAAGTGCGACGGCGCATGGCAGAGCGGCGATCCCAACTGGTTTGAGACTGTCGAGGCGCCGCCGTCCGCCAAGGAGGATGCCTCTTCAACCGCGCTCGCGCGGCCCGACCCGGCGACGCTGGAGCGTGCATCGCGCCGCGTCTCGCGCCGCCCCTCCAGCGGCAAGGCCGGCATCGTCACCGCCGCGCAGGCCTTTGCGCTGGAGGGCGGCCGGGCGACCGAGTTTGGCGACGAGGTCCACCATTTGTTGGCGGACGTGGCCTGGTTGACGCCAAAGGCAGACGAACCCGCGAAACTCGAGGCGGCCTGGCGCAAGCAGGGAGCGAGCGAGACTGCCATCGAGCAGGCAGGCGCCTGCCTCGCGGCGCCGGCGCTCGCCGAGGTGTGGCGTCGACCCGCTGGCGGCGACGTATGGCGCGAGCGTGCGTGTGAGATCGTGCTCGACGACACGTGGGTGACAGGCGTCTTCGACCGCGTGGTCCTGGAACGCGACTCCTCCGGCAAGGCGACGCGGGCGACCGTCTTCGATTTCAAGACCGACGCAGTCGTGGACGACACCGAGATCGACGCCGCCGCCGTGCGCCACGCCGCGCAGTTGAATCTCTACCGGCGGGTGGTCGCGGTGCTCACGGGCCTGCCGACATCCGCCGTGACAGGGAAGGTGGTGCTCACCCGCGTGCAGCGGAGCGTCGTGGTGCCGCCGCCGTTGGCTTGAGGGTAGGGCGAACCGTCCCGGTGAGCCGTCGCGCGGCTGCGAGAAACGTGAGATCTTCCTGCGCACAACGTCCGACGGCTCGGCGGGGACGCCTCGCCCTCCCTGCGGAGGCCGCGCTTGGAGGTACTTTCCGAGGGGCAGAACCTCCGCTCGTCCCCACCCGGATAAATCGCAGAAACCCCCGTCCTGGAGCATACGTACACAGAGTGGAAATTCGCGCTTTACAGCCCCCTTGCGGCGTGAAACGGTGACCGTTCGCCAAAATAACTCACCATGGGCAATCTGAAAAAGAAACGTCGTCTGAAGATGAACAAGCACAAGCGCCGGAAGCGCTTGAAGGCAAATCGCCACAAGAAGCGCACGTGGCAGAAGTGAGC
>JAZKEV010000430.1:0-12509 GCA_040386765.1 Verrucomicrobiota bacterium
GAGCTGCCGCTGGATACCTTTGGCAGTCTGTAGGTAGGGCGAACCGTCCGCGGTGAGCCGTCGCGCTTTGCGTGCTCGAAAATCTTGCCATTCTCGCCCCTCCCTCGCGAGATGTCTCATCTGGAGACGATTCGCCCTACCGCAATGTCCGCGCGATGCAGGTACGTGCATAACTCGCTGTCCCAGATGGCGGTCGGGACGACCACCGCTACCTAATTGTAGGTCCAATGCTTCGCCGATCAGGCGAAGCCCTCCCCAGCCAGAAACTCACCGCCAACCTCAGAAAAAGATTAGCGCAAATTAACGGTTCCACCCTCTTTTCTTCCCCTTCCGTCCCCCTGTTCTCCGCCCCACCTGCCTTCCATCCGCTCTCCCCCCCGTTTCGCCCCGAAAATTAAACCATTTTCATTCGGGCCGATTCACCCTATGAATGAGGCGATCCATGTACGACTTCCCTCTCACCGGCGCGCAGCGTTCGCATCTCCGCGGCCTTGGCCAAACGCTCGAACCCGCGCTGAAGTTGGGCCGCAGCGGCCTCACTCCCGGATTTTTTGCCGAATTGCAGAAGTACCTCCGCGCCCATGAGCTCGTGAAGCTCCGTTTCCTCGGGGCCGAGCGCGAGGAGCGCGCCACGCTCTGCACGCAGATTGCCGACGAGGGTCGCTGCATCTGCGTGGGAGCCGTCGGCCATACCGCGCTGTTTTACCGGCAGCATCCCGATCCCAGCGAGCGGCAGATCGCTTTGCCGGCCTAGGACCGCTCATGCGCTCTCAGCGCTCGCAGGTGAGACGCGCCTCGCCGCACCCTCGGGCGGTCGTGGCGGGCTGGATACTTGCGCTTTCCGCTCTCCTCTCGAGCGCAGCCCAGGCGCGCCCACTGCCCGTCACTTTCCAGAGCGGCTATCAGGTCGAGGCGTGGGGCCCCGAGGACGGGTTTCCACAGAATTCGTGCTCCGGCATCGTACCCGGTTCCGATGGTTACCTCTGGATGGGCACCTTTCGCGGCCTCGTGAGGTTTAACGGCCACGAGTTTCGGCCCTGGGGGCCGAAGGCCATGCCGCAGCTCGCCCGCCTGGGCATCATCAATCTCCATCGCGATGTCCTCGGGCGCACCTGGTTCAGCACGCTGGAGGGGCTCGTGCTCCACGATGGCGCCACCTGGCGACACTGGCGCGATGAGGCTGGCTGGGGCGACCCGGGCGACTATGTGCGCTCCTACGCCTCGCACCCGCAGGCGGCGATGGTGCTGACGCGGTTCAGCGGCGATGCCCAGCGCTATGTCGACGGTGCGTTTCAACGCCTGCCCGAGATTCCGGGGCGGGGCGGTTCTTTCTGCGCGTACGACGATACGGGCGCCCTCTACGCCCAGCGCACGGGCTTCGTCGTGAGGCTCGTCAACAACGCCTGGCGCGCGCTCGACCTCGACGCGGCGGAGGTCAGCAGCGCTCTCGGCCTCGGGCAAGATCGCGAGGGCCACGTGCTCCTCATCTGCCGGCGCAGCGTCCTCACGCTGCACGGCGGACGCGTCGTTTCGCGGCTGCCGCTCACCGAGGAGGTGCGCGGCTTCTGGCAGCTTTCCGTGGATGCGGGCGGCGCGATCTGGCTGCCCTCGCTCGATGCCGGGGTCTACCGCATCGAGCCCAACGGCGCCGTGAGAAATTTCCGCAAGCCCGACGGCCTGCCCAATGCCGGCGGAGTCCGTGCGATCTACCCCAGCGATCAGGGCTCTGTCTGGATCGGCAGCGGCGTCGGCGGCCTCACGTGTTTCCGGCCCGCGCGCTTCCGCCAGCTCGGCGATCTCGAGGTCGTGAGCGAGCGCGAGATCCTCTCGATCGCCGCCCTGCCCGATGGCCGCGTGCTGCTCGCGCCCAATGGCGCGCCGCTTCAGCGCGTTGACAATTTTGCCGCCGCGCGACCCGCCGCTCCACTGGGGCGCGCCGCTTTCGTGCGCAGCATCCTGCGCACCGTCGATGGCACCGTGTGGTGTGGCACGCTCGACCAGGGCCTGACGCGTTGGGAAAACGACGCGCTCGTTCCGGTCGTCGATGGCGTGTTCGACGGCGCGGAGACCGTTACGACGCTCTTTGAGGATTCGCGGCGGCGGCTCTGGGTCGGTGGCGCGCGCCAGGTGGCGTTTCGCGAGGGCGGGGTTTTCCAGCGCGTCGCGCTGCCCGAAGTGTCCCCGCCGCACACGCCCACGCTCTTCGCCGAGCGGAGGGACGGTGCCATTCTCCTCGCGCGGCAGCATGAGATCTTCGTCTTCGCCTCCGGCAAGGTGGATCCCCAGCCGCTCGTCCGCCTGCCGCCCGCCGCGCGCATTTCCACCGTGCTCGTCGATCCCGATGACCGCCTCTGGATCGGCACCAATGCCCATGGGCTCTTCGTCCATCACCAAGGCGTGCTTCGCCCACTTGCGCCCGAGCGCAGCCAGCCGGAGCTGCCGGTCGCCGCACTCGCGCTCGATGACGACCGCTTCCTCTGGTTTGGCCTCGGCCGTCGCATCGCCCGCGCCACGCCAGCCTCGCTCTGGCAGCTCGCTATCGATCCGTCGACCCGGCCGGCGCTGCAGATTTTCGATGCCGAGGATGGGTTGCGCAATCTCGAGTTTCCCTATGGCACGCAGCCGACGGTCACGAAGGATCACCTTGGCCGGCTCTGGTTCGCGCTCATTCGCGGCGCGACGATGATCGATCCCGCGACCCTCGTTATCGAGGAAACGCCGCCGCCGGTCGTCGTCGAATCGATCGGGTTCCTGCCGCACGGTGCCACGCGCCCGCAGGAGATCGCGCTCGCCAACGCGGCCTCGCCCGTGACCCTCCCCGCCGGCAGCCGCATCATCCGCATCGCATATACGGCGCTGGATTTCGCGGCGCCTCGCAAGCAGCGCTTTCGCGTCCGCCTCGATGACGAGAGCGAGTGGCAGGATATGCAGGCCGCGACCACGGTGAGCTTTTTCGAGCTCCCGCCCGGGAAGCATACGATGCAGGTGCAGGCCTCCGGCAGCGATGGCGCCTGGAACCGGCAGGGCGCCACCTTCGCCTTCACACTCGCGCCTTACTACTGGCAGACCGCGTGGTTTCGCCTGCTCGTCGCGGGCGGCCTCGCCAGCCTCGTCGGCGCGGGCGCCTGGTTCGTCGGGCAGCGCCGGATTCGGGCCGTTCGCGACACCCTCGCACGCGAACGCCGGCTCGCCGCCGCCCAGGCGCGCCTCGCGCTGGTTCTGGAAAACACCACCGACTTCGTGCAGTTTTCCGACACCGCGGGCCATATCCTCTTTCTCAATCGCTCCGGACGCACCCTCGTGGGCCTCGCGCCCGGAGCGGACATCGCCGGCACCTCTGCGCAGACGTTTCTTTCGCCGTGGACGCGCGACACCCTCCAGCGCCTCGCTCTCCCCGCCGCACAGCGCGATGGCACGTGGTCCGGCGAGCTCGCGCTGCGCCACTCGGACGGCCGTGAGATTCCCGTCTCCGCCGTGCTCGTCGCGCAACCAGGCTCCGGCGGCGAGCCCGATTTCTCCGCGCTCGTCGCCCGCGATATCTCCGCCACTCGCCGCCACGCCGCCGCGCAGGAGGCCTTGCGCACTCTCGCCACTGCGCTCACAGCCTCGATCGCGCCCGAGACGCTCGGGAGCGAGGTCGCCGCCGCCTGCCGCCAGCTCTTCGGCCACCACGCCTTCTTCCTCGTCCTCATCGACCCGCACGACGAGATCGCCCGCGCCGTCTTTTTGGAGGATACCGCCGAGGGCGACGCCCGCCCGCAGCCGTTCCCTCCCATGTCCCGTAAGCTTGGCCCGGCGATGCGCCCGGTGCTCGATGGCGTCCCACTGCTCTCCGATCGCGATCGGGGTGATAGTTCCATCCGCGCTCTCGGTCCGTGGGGGTTCTCCGAACGCCGCGCTCGCTCGATGATGTTCGTCCCTGTGCAGTGCGACGATCGCACGGTCGGCATTGTTTCCGTCCAGAGCTACACGCCTCACCGCTACACGCAGGACGATCTCCAGCAGCTCAAGACCCTCGCCGATCACTGCGGCACCGCCATCGCGCGCATGGATGTCGAGCGCCAGCTGCGCGAAAACGAGGAGCGTCTTCGCCTCGCCATGCAAACCGCGCACATCGGCTCATGGGAGATCGACCTGGTGAAGCTCGAGCTGCGCAGCTCGCCGGAAGCCGACGCCCTTTACGACCGTCCGCTCGGCACCGCGCCCGACTCGCTCACCGCCAGCGTCATCCCGCCGCACGCCACCGAGCTGCGCGACCTGTTCGCCCGGCTCATGGATCGCCGCATCGCCGATCTCAGTCACATCCACGCGATCTCGCTGCCCGATGGCGCCGAGCGCTGGCTCGAAGTAAAGGCCCGCCACCAGCAGGCGCCCGCTCCCTCGGCGCATGCCCGCATCATCGGCGTCACCGCCGACATCACGGTCCGCAAGCGTGCCGAGCTCGAGCGCACGCGCCTCGAGGAGCAGCTCCGCCAGTCCCACAAGCTCGAGGCCGTCGGCACGCTCGCCGGTGGCATCGCCCACGATTTCAATAACATCCTCACCGCCATCCTCGGCAACGTCGACCTCGCGCGCACCGACCTGCCGGCCGACGAACCGGTGCAGGAATTTCTCATCCACATTCGCGATTCCGGTCTGCGCGCCCGCGACCTCGTCCGCCGTCTCCTCGCCTTCAGCCGGCCGCATCCCACTCATCGCCGCTCGTGCGCGCTGCAACCCGTCGTCGAGGAAGTGATCCAGCTCCTTCGCGCCACCATCCCGGCAACCGTCCACCTCGAGCTCTCCGTCGGCGACGCGCTGCCCCCCGTCAACGCGGACCCCACCGAGATCCACCAGGTGCTGCTCAATCTCGGCACCAACGCCTGGCACGCCATCGGCAACCGCTCGGGCTGGATTCGCTTGCGCCTCGAAGCCTGCACGTTCGCTGCCGACGCTGCCACACCGCACGCCGACTTGAAGCCCGGCCGCTACGCGCGCGTGCGCGTCGAGGACAATGGCAAGGGCATCGCGGCCCCGCTGCTGCCGCGCATCTTCGATCCGTTCTTCACCACGAAGGCTCCCGGCGAAGGCACCGGCCTCGGCCTTTCCATCGTGCACGGCATCATGCGCGCGACCGGCGGCGCCGTCACCGTGGCGAGCACTCTCGGCTCCGGCACGATGTTCGAGCTTTACTTCCCGGCCAGCGAGAGCGCCGCCAGCGCACCTCGTCCGACTCCGGTCCCGCCGCCCGCGCCAATACCCGCGCGCAATGCCAGCCGCATCCTTTTCGTCGACGACGAGCTGCTCCTCCTGCAGGTGGCGCAGCGCGCCCTCACGCTCGCCGGCTACGTGGTGACGGCATGCCAGGACCCCACCGACGCCCTCGCGAAGTTCGATGCTGCGCCCGCCGATTTCGATCTCGTCATCTCCGATCTCGCGATGCCCGGCATGTCCGGCCTCGCGCTCGCCGAGCAGATTCTGGAACGCCGCGCAGATATTCCCATCATCATCGCCTCCGGTTATCTCCGCACCGAAGACGTCGCCACCGCCCGCCTCCTCGGCGTCCGCGCCGTGGTCGAGAAGATCGAAGCCTTCACCCACCTCTCCGCGCTCGTGGCGCAGCACATCGCGAAGTAAGGGCGCGCAAAGCGCGGCGGGCATCGATTCGGCCCTCGGAAATTCGAACAGGAATAACGGCAAGGTCGGGCAGAAAGGCCGGGGCCTTCCCGCTTCCTGTTTCAATTCCGGTGTCCGACCTCCGTTTCCGAGGTAGCGGCGGCCTCTCGACCGCCAGTCTCCGCCCAGTCATCCCCACGACGCCGGCCTCGTTCGCCCCCCAAACGAAAAAGCGGCCGCCCCCGGAGGAGCGGCCGCGTGCATTGGCGGCGAAAAAATCGTTTCGGAAAAACTCAGAGCTCGTAGGCTACGATCGAGTTCTTGCCCTTGAAGAAGAACAAACGGCCGATGCTCTCGTCGACGCGATACTCCGGCTCCTTGGTCCCGAGGATGAATTTCTTCTCCCCCTCGCCGTTGGCCATATTGATGCCGAGCAGGCCGATGCCCTTTTCTTTGCCGTCCTCGACCTTGGTGAGCATGAAGCTGAAATTGTCGCTGCCCTTGGTCGCGGCTTTGCGCTTGCCGGCCTGCTTGTTGTACATGTCGAGGGAGCTGTGCGTCATGTTCACGCCGCTGTCGTAGCCAGCGGAGCCGAAGCCGCCCTGCATCGCCATGCCGTTGCCGGCGATCCCCGAGAAGGCCGTCACCGCAAACATCGCCGCCATGCCGAGCGCCTCGCTCGGCGCCGCGCAATACGTCGACCACGCGATCTGCTTGCCGGTCGGGTCGAAGCACATCAGGTGCTGCTTGCCCTGCACTACGACGCGGCCGCCGCGGTGCGTGATCGACACCGGCACATCGAGGCGCGCTTTGCTCTGCGCCATGCTCGCCTTCACGATGCCGCTCACGCCGCCGAGCACGCCGAGGCCGATTTGCGCGACTTCACCGCCGCCCATCTTGCGCTTGAACTCGATCGGCACGCGAAACGTCTCTGTCGGCGTCGCCGCCGCGATGTCGATGCCGTAGAGATTGTGCGCATCGGCAAACATCAGGGTGTTGCTCTCCGGCAGCACCGCGAGGTTGGTGAGTCCTTCCTTGGCCTTGTCGAAGTTGTAGAGGTCCTTGCCATCGGCGGCATTCAGCGCGACCACGCCGAGCGGCTCGCACAGCGTCACGGCCTGGCCGTTGGAGAAGTAGCCGCCGTAGCGGGCGAAGATCTTCTCGCCCACGATCTCGATCTGGGAGACGAGGGCATTGTCGCGGGCCTTGAGCAGGCCGGCGTAGGCGGAGATGCGGTCGCTCTTCCACTCGACCGCGCCGGTGTTCTTGTTCATCGCGATCACGCTGCCGCCGCCTGCTCCGTAGATGCGGTCGCCCTGGAGGCGCAGCGGCGCATAGGTCTTCTTGAGGCCCTTGTTGCCCGGGGCAAATTCTGCCGTCCATTTGATCGCGCCCGTATTCAGATCGAGCGCCTGGCAGCCGAGATAGGGCAGGTAGATCGTGTCGCCCTCGATCACCGGGTCGTAGTAGCCCGAGAGATCCATCGTCGGCATGAACTTGCCCGAGTTGTCCGCCATGTGCATCGCGATCGCGCCGGTCTTGGCGATCTTCGTCGTCCACTTCGGCTTACCCGCGGTGTCGAAGGCCCGCACGAAGGTCCCCTGCTCCTTCATGTCGTCGCTCGAGCCATTGGTGAGAAGGAGGATGAGTCCCTTCTCCGCCACAGGCACGGTGCCCATGAACTGGCCATTGAGCTCCGGCGTCTGCCACACCGTCTGGCCGCTCAGGTAGTCGATCTGGAAAAGCGTAAACTTCGTGAGGCCCGCAAAACCGCCCGCGGTGTTGCACATGAGGTACGGGGAGTTCGGCACCTCGCGCGCGCTGAGGGTCGAGCTCTTCTTGAATTCGTTGCGCGACCAGAGTTGCTGGCCGGTATCGGGATCGAAGGCCACGATCGCATCGGGCGTGCCGACGATGAGGGTGCCGAGGCCCGTGAGCGAATGCCATTTCGCGTCGCCCGGGAGCTTGGCGGTCCAAAGTTGTTTGCCCGCGGCAAACATCGGGTTGGCGGCGATCGAAAGAGCCAGCAACGCGGACACGTGCCAGCCGCGAAGAGCGGATCTCGTTTTCATGATAGGGTAGAGTCGGAACAGTGAGCTGAAGCGCTCCCATTTTGTCCGAGATCGGCCAGTTCGGGAATACGCATACCTGCGTACCGGAGGGAACCCGGGCGGAAACACTCACCTCCTCACGCCATCCTCCATCACACCCCGCGCCCCGCTTGCCCCGCCCCGGCGGTTTGCCACCCTGCGCACCATGTTTCCCCTGCCCGGCCGCTCCGAGATCGAGCAGATCGCCCCGCTCATCGACGGCTTTGTCCCTCCGACCCCGCAGTTTTCCTGGCCGCTGCTCAATGCTCGCACCGGCTGCGAGCTCTGGGTGAAGCACGAGAACCACACGGCCATCGGCTCCTTCAAGATTCGCGGCGCCGTCGCCTACCTCGCCCGCCTGCGTGAGCGCGAGCCGGCCACCGGGGTCATCGCGGCCACGCGCGGGAACTTCGGTCAGGCCGTGGCCTTCGCCGCCACGCGCCAGGGCTTCACCGCCACCGTGGTCGCCCCGCACGGCAACAATCCGGAAAAGAACCGCGCCATGCGCGCGCTCGGCGCGGAGTTGATCGAGCACGGCGCCGACTTCCAGGCCGCCATCGAGCACTCCATCGTCCTTGCCCGCGAACGCGGGCTCCACGCGATGCCATCCTTCCACCGCGACCTCGTCCTCGGTAACGCCGTCTCGGCCTTGCATTTCCTCAAAAACGCCCCGGCGCTCGATGCCGTCTACGTGCCCATCGGCCTCGGCTCCGGCATCTGCGCCCTCGCCGCCGCGCGCGAGGCCCTAGGTCTGCCGACTCGCCTCATCGGCGTGGCCTCCACTGCGGCGCCCGGCATTGCGCTCTCCTTCGCCTCGCGCCAGCTCACCGCCCATCCCGCGACCACCCGCATCGCCGACGGCATGGCCTGCTCCACCCCGCACCCCGATGCGCTCGCCCTCATCCTTAAGCACGTAGAGCGGATCGTCACCGTCACGGATGACGAAGTGGAGGCGGCGATTCGTATCTATTTCTCGGATACTCACAACATCGCCGAAGGCGCCGCCGCCGCCGCGCTCGCCGCCGTCCTCCAGGACCGCGCCCATGTCTCCGGTCGTCGCATCGGTATCGTCTGCAGCGGGGGGAATATCGACACCCCCACCTTCGCCCGGTTGCTGGCGGCGTCGTCAGCGTAAGCCTATCCACTTCTCCCGAAGCGAGCCACCGCAGACCTGCAGCCCGGCTCGGAAGCGCCGGGACCGGCCGTCGCCACCGCCCCGGCACGCACCGCTCCTCCGAATTGACATCCGCGCCCGCCGCGGCTTTCATCCTCTCCGTCACGCCGCCTGAAGCGGCCCAACCGCAACCGCCAACCTCCAAAAAATCATGAACGAGATTGTACCATTTCATTCGTCGCTCCCACGGGTTGGCCCTGCCGCGCGCATCTAAACGCGCATCTACTCTCTCCGAGACGCAGGCCGCCCGCCCGGGCGGCCTTTTTGTTTGCCCGTAGCGGGGAGCTTTAGCCCGCGCTCCGCACACCGGGGATCTCCATGCGCCAGCCCAAGCCTCCGTGCTTCGTCTTCCACATCCGAGCTCCCGTTCCGTCCTCCGTCTCTCAGCTCCGAGCTCTGAGCCCTCCGTTTCCGCTCTCCGTTTTCAGTTCCGCTCTCGTCCTCCCATGTCTCTCGCATCCCTCGGTTGGTCCGACGCCCTCGCGGCGTCCTTCCACTCCCACGCAGCCGCCGGCCTCACGCCCGCGCGCGTCGCCCTTCAGCACAAGCACGCCTACGAAGTCCTCCTCGACTCCGCCGCCGGCGCGCTCACCGCCACCTGCACCGGCAAACTCCTCCACACCGCGGGCCCGCGCTCCGCGCTTCCCGCCGTCGGCGACTGGGTCGCACTTCGCGTACGCCCCCAAGAGGCGCACGCCGATATCCACGCCGTCCTCCCGCGCCGCACGACGTTTTCCCGTCGCGCGCCCGGCGAATCCGGCGACGAGCAGATCGTCGCGACCAATATCGACACCGTCTTCCTCGTCACCGCGCTCGACCAAAATTACAACCTCCGCCGCATCGAGCGCTACCTCGCCGTCGCGTGGGAAAGTGGCGCGCAGCCCGTCGTCCTCCTCAACAAAGCCGATCTGCACCCCGACGCCGCTGCCGCTCGCGCCGAGGTCGAAGCCATCGCCGCCACCGCACCCGTCGTCGCAGTCAGCGCGCTGCACGATGCCTCCTCCACCCTCACCGCGCTCGCGCCGTGGCTCATCCCCGGCCACACGCTCGCGCTCCTCGGCTCCTCCGGCGTCGGCAAATCCACGCTGATCAACGCCCTCCTCGGCACCGAGCGCCAGCTCACCGGCGGCATCAGCGATGCCGTCGGCAAAGGCCGCCACACCACCACGCACCGCGAGCTCATCGTCGCACCCGCCGGTTGGATCGTCGTCGACACCCCGGGCATGCGCGAGCTCCAGCTCTGGGATACACCCGACACCGCGCTCGACGCGACCTTTAGCGACGTCGCAGCGCTCGCCGCCCACTGCCGCTTCAGCGACTGCGCCCACCGCGGCGAGCCCGGCTGCGCCATCCAGGCCGCGCTCGACGCGGGCACGCTCGACTTCGACCGCTGGCAGAGTTTCCAAAAACTCCAGCGCGAGCAGGCCTATGCCGCGCGCAAATCCGACCCACGCCTCGCCCGCGCCCGCCAGGCCGAGTGGAAAAAGATCCACCGTCAGCATCGGGCCGACAACCGCTCGCTCCGTGAATTCCCCAATCTCTAGGTAGCGGCCGGTACTCCCTTGGCCACCATCTCCCCCGATGACGGTCGGACGACCGCCGCTACCCGCCAAACCGTGCCACAGATAATACGATCGCACAGATGCACCCCTCCACGCCTTTTTTCATCTGTGCCATCTGCGGCCCTGCCTTGCCCGCAAGGGATTCCCGTCTCAGCCCACCTTCACCCGCTTGAAAAATCCCACCGCCGCATCCGTCCCCGGTTGCCGCATCAGCCGCGCACTCGACGCGACATACGGCACCACGGAGACGAGCTCCCAGCCTTCACCGCCCAACTCGTCCATCCGCTTCGCGCTCTGCGGCGCGAGGCCTTGGAGAACTTCGCTTCGTTTCGCGGCAAAATCCTTTTCTTCAAAATGCAGGATCACCGCCGTGTGTTCATATCGATTCATGGTTTTGTAATGTTAGGTTTCGTTGCCAAAGCTCCGCGCTAAACCCTCATTTGCCACCTGTCGCCGGCTCCCGCATTCCCGGCGGCGTCGGCGCGAGTTGAAACTGTGTGACTTGCTGTGCCTGCACCCTCTGGAGCGCGGTATACTGCGCGGGGCTCAGCACCGTCTTTGCTCGCGCCAGCGCGGCGTCGGTCACGGGTGCCGCCCAATCGAGCAGAGTCATCCCGCCCTGCTGCATCGCCTGCGCCATGCGACGCTTGAACATCAGCGGATCCACAAAGGTCCCGTTCAGCGTCGTGCTCGGCGAGGGCGTGGACTGCGGCGCGAAGCGATGTTGCGCCAGCACCTGCGCGAGCTGGTTCGCCTGCTGTGCGGTCAGCGGTTCGGCGGTGGTGTAGAGCTGGCCCGCCAGCTGGTCCGCGACATTGCGCTCGGGGATCGTGTTCGAGTACTGCGCAAACTGCTTCAAGCCGTCCTCACCCAGCACCTCGCTCAGCCGGGTGCGGAATGCCTGCTGTTTCTCGGTGATCAGCTGCTGCATCTGCTTTCGCGCCCCGAGATCCTGCGGCAGATTTCCCACGCCATAGCCTTGGGCGTGCAGCGCCGCCATCACATCGAGCTCGCCCGCCGCGCCTTCCTTCATCTCGCGCAAAAACCGCTCCTGCTGCTCGGCCGACAGACCGGATGTCGCAAGGAACCGTTCGTAACGCGCCTTGATGCGCAACGCCTGCTGCTCGACGAAGGGCGCGTGCATCTCGGGATGCTCGAGCACATGGTCCATCGCCGCGCCCTGCGTGTGGCGGACCGCCGTTTTTGCCGGCGCAGGTTGCGGCACCGCCGCACGCAGATCGCCCAGCTCCTTTCGCGCGGCGGCGAGCTGGCCATCCACCGTCTCGGCGCGCTTCGCCATCGTTCCGAGCTGGGCGCGGAGGGTCGTGCGCTCCCTGCCCAGCGAGTCCAACTCCGCCACGGAATCTCGTGCGAGATTCGCCTGGTAGATCGCCGAACCGACCGCGATCACCGCCGCCGCCACACTGATGCCCGTCACCACCTTGGATGTGCTCATGATAAAAAGTCCCGCCGCCGCGGCCCCGACTCCTCCCGCCGTCACGGCCGCTCCGGCCAGCGCTGCGCTCGTGACCGACGCCAATGCGCCCGCCGGAGTGGCCACGGCAGTCTGGTTGGCCAGCAGCACCGCCAGCGCCCCAGCCGTCGAGGTGATGCCGCGCCGCGCGAGCAACTCGCCGAGTTTGTCGAGCGCTCGGTCGACGCGCTTGCGCGCGGCCTCTTCGCTCACGCGGAGCGCACCGCCGACCGCCACGAACGGCCGTCCCTCGAAGAAGCGCAGCAGCACCGCCTCGCGGTCCCGCGCGTCGAGCTCGTCCATCGCTTCATCCAGCACAGGCCGCAATTGCTCCCAGTCGGCGGAGCGTTCGGGCGATGATAAAGTTTCTTCCATGATATGGGCCTTTTCTTCGCGCCGCCGCCGGCGCCGCTCCGCGCGCAGGATATCGATCGCCGCGCTGCGCGTCGCGGCGTAGAGCCAGCCCGTGAGGGCCGGATGGCGGCTGAGCGCCGCGGCTTCGCGGGCCAGCCCGGTGAATACCACCTGCGTCACGTCCTTGGCGCGATCGGCATCGCCATCCATCCGCCGCACCGCCGCCGAGTAGACCAGCGTAAAGTGCCGCCGGACCAGCT